>NZ_LFZP01000060.1:0-94493 GCF_002925705.1 Burkholderia anthinoferrum | reverse complement strand
GGCGGCCTGGGCCGCGGTGGCCAGCTTCAGGTCAACTGACGCTGACGGGCCGGCGGGATGCCGCCGGCCGCTTGTCGGGCCCCGATTCCTGATTCCTGATTCGTGATGGTCGGTGCGTGCGGTGTGATCCGCGCGTACGGGCGTCGTTCGTCCTGCTCGTTTGAAAGGTGATTCCGATGAAAGCCGTTGCACTGATCGCATTGACCTGCCTCGCGCTGACCGCTTGCGGCGGCGACGACAATTCATCGCCCGCGTCGTCCGGCGGTTCGGGGACGACCAACAACGGCGGCAGCGGCGGCAGCGGCGGGACGGGCGGCGCGGGTTCCGGCGGCAACGGCGGCTCGGGCGGCTCGGGCGGCGGCACGCTGACCTGGCGCTACGAGGCGCAGCCTGTCGCGGCCGATCGGGCCAGTTTCCTGACGCTGGTCAACAACGAAGGCGCGAAGGGCTATCGTTATCTGGGCGACTACTTCTACGCTGCGGGCAATGGCGGCACGCAGTCGATCTTCGTGAATGACGGCACCGCGCAGACCTACACGTATCAGTTGCAGACGGCGCCGGCCGACATGACGTCCTTCGTCAATACGGCCAACGCGCAAGGGGCGAGCGGCTACCGCTACGAAGGGCCGCTCACGTACGGCGATCTCTATCGCAAGGACGGCGGCTCGTCGGCCACCTACACGTACACGACGACCGGGCTGCCGGCCGATGCGAACGCGTTCCTCACACAGGCGAACGGCCAGGGCCAGTCGGGCTACTGGTTCGTCGGCCCGCTGATGGTCGGGGCCGTGCAGGCGAACGTCTACATGAAGAACGACGCGTCGAACGCAACCTATACGTACGACGCGCTGGCGCCGACGTCGACGGTCGGCGACTTCATCGCGCAGGCCAACAGCGAAGGCGCGAAAGGCTACCGCGCGAAGGGCGCGATGGCGTTCGGCACGGCGATCTCGTGGGTCTACGTGAAGGACCAGACGCAGTCGCCGACCTTCACGTACCAGTCGGCCGCGATCCAGTCGACCGGCGCGAACTTCGTGCAGCAGGCGAACACGTTCGGCGCGCAGGGCTCGGCGTATCTGAGCGACATCGCGCTCGGCACCACCGTGCCGCCGGTGATGGCGTCGTTCTATTTCGCGCCGAAGAACTGCACGGGCTTCCTGTGCACGACGCTGAATCCGCTCACGCAGAACTGAGCGGGCGCGCCGCGCGGGGCGTTCATTCGAGAATGATCCGCGCGCACCTCATCGAGTGCCTCAGGTGCGACACGCGATGCGTGGGCGCATCTTTTGCCGCCGGCTTGCCGGCGGTATTTCGTTTCTGCATACGCCGCGCTTTGCCGTTCTCCGCGTGACGCCGCGGCCCGGATCGGTCGAAATGTCGCATCAAAGACTCGGTCAAGTTCAAAACAATTATTCAAATTATTCAGACGAGTACTAAATCGGCCTGACTCGACTGATTTCCCCCGAGTCGTTTGGCATGATCGGGACAACTCCATCCCTTTCATTCCATCGTGACGTCCGTCCGGGCCGAGCATCCGCTCACCGCCGAACCCGACGTGCCGTCGCGCCAGGCCATGCCGTACAGCACGCTTCAGTCCATTCGCCGCTATCAGAGCATTTCGATGTTCGGCGGCGCCATTGTCGTGACGATCCTGATTCTCGTTGCCTGCGGGCTCGGGATCGTGTCGATCGTATACGGCTATCTGGACGGCGAGCGGCGCAATTTCCTGAACGGCGTCGAGGAAACCGTCGACGAGATTCAGGTGAGCGAGACGTCGTTCCGCAACGGCGTCGCGAATACGCAGCTGATCTGGCGAGAGCTCGATGCGGCGCCGGCGTCCGTCGTCGACGCATTCTTCGCCGACGGCGAGAAACTCGCGATCAAGCCGTATCCGTCGCTGGTGGTCGGCGTGCCGGGCCAGACGACGCGGCGCGACGAGGTGGCGCGCTACCTCGCGCTGTCGTTCATGCTGTCGCGTATCTGCGCGGCGAGTTCGCTCAATCGCGGACGCACCTTGGAGGGTTACCACTACAGCACGCGCACGGGGCTGTTCGGTCTGGTGCCGCACCTGTCGGGCGACAACCCGGCGCTGGCCACGGCCGAGGCGCGCGCGCATGTGCTCGACGCGTTGCGCATCGATTTCACACCCACGCCCGAAGTCGGCGCGGACGGTCGCCCGCACGTGCATTGGTTGCCGCCCTACGTCAACCCGGTGACGGGGCAGGCCCGCATCCGGATCGCCGCGCAGGCGCGCGCCGACGGCCAGCCGTTCGCGGTGCTCGTGACGGAGTACGCGCCTGAATATCTGCTGTCGTGGCTGCAGGATCGCCACGCGGCGGGCGTGTTCTTCATCACGACCGCGGACAACCGGCTCATCACGATCGATCCCGGGGTCGAGCGCACGCCGGCGCTCGACGCGCGCCTGCTCGCGCTGGACGTCGCGCACGGGCACGCGGCGCCGGCCGAGGCGATGTTTCGCGACGGCACGATCGTGTTCCGCGGCCCGCTCGCCGCAACCGGCTGGACGATCGCCTATGCGCTGTCGCTGGCCGATGTCGCGGCCGCGATCGGCGTGCAGGCCGGGGCGCTCGTCGCGACGTCGCTGCTGGCGATCGCGGTGATGTGGCTGCTGCTGGTGCGCTTCTACCGGCGCGTGCTCGTGCCCGTCTACTCGCGCTCGGCACGCGTGTTCGACAGCGAGGATCTGTGCCGCAGCGTGATCGGAATGGCGCCCGTCGGCATCGGGCTCGTGTCACGATCCGATCGCCGCGTGATACTGGCGAGCGACGTGCTGGCGCAGATGCTCGTGCCGTACGGCGGCGACCCGCAGGCGCTGGCGGCGCAGGTCCTCGCGCAATACGAGGGGTTCGTCGCGGACGAAGGCGCTGGCCGAACGATGACGACCGAACTCGTGCTCGACGCATCCGGCGCCGCGCCGCTGCATCTCGAGGTCATCGCGCACGGCGCGCGCTATCAGGGCGAGGACGTGATGATCGCGTCCTTCGCCGACACGAGTGCCCAGCGCCGGCTCGTGCATCAGCTCGAGGAAGCCGTGCGCGCGGCCGATTCGGCGAATGCCGCCAAGTCGTCGTTTCTCGCCGCGACGAGCCACGAGATCCGGACCCCGCTCAACGTGATCCTCGGCAACCTCGAATTGCTCGAGCGCACGGCGCTCGATGCATCGCAGCAGAGCCGCGTGCAGACGTTGCGCGCATCGGCGGAGGGCCTCCTCGCGATCGTCAGCGATATCCTCGATTTCTCGAAGATCGAGGCCGGCGCGATGTCGGTCGAGTCGATCGAGTTCGACGTGATCGCGGTGATCGAGCGCGAACTGGCGGCATTTTCCTCCATCGCGAAGGCGAAGGGATTGCCGCTGTTCGCCGACATCGACGCGAGCGGCGCGCAGCGCATGCGCGGCGATCCGACGCGGCTCGCGCAGGTGGTCGGCAACCTGCTGGGCAACGCGATCAAGTTCACCCGCGAAGGCCGCGTCGTCGCCCGTGTGGTGGCGGGGCGAGGCACGGGCGGCGTACCGGAACTCGCGATCGGCATCGAGGACACGGGCATCGGCATCGATCCCGCGCAGCGGGCCCGGCTGTTCAAGCCGTTTTCCCAGGTCGACGCGTCGATCACCCGGCGCTATGGCGGCACGGGGCTCGGCCTCGCGCTGTGCGATCGGCTCGTCGCGGCGATGGGCGGGACGATTTCGGTCGACAGCGCGCCGGGCGTCGGCAGCCGGTTTACCGTTCGGTTGCCGCTGCGCATGGAGATTGCGCCGAAATCCCGGGCCGTGACAGGCGAGCGCCGGACACTGATCGTCGTGTCGCCCGACGACGCGTGGCGCGCGTTCGCCTTTCCGCATCTGCGTGCATGGGGTTTCGATGTCGCGATGCATCCGAGTCCGATCGGGATTGCCGCCGGGTGCCTCGAGCGTGCTCACGCGATCGTACTCTTCGGCGATTCGGAGCAGTGGCGGCGCGACGAGCTCGACAGTCTCGGCGGCGGTACGCCGGTCGTACTCGCGACACCGGACGGCCCGCTGCAGCCGAACGTCGCGGGCCGCACGATCCGCGTGTCGAGCTATTCGTTGAACGGGTTGTGCACGGCGATCGAGCAGGCGCGCGTCGCGACGGCCGAGCAGCGGCGGCCGCCGGCGCGGGAAGGGAGTGACGATCGGCCCGCGGGAACTTCCGGCGCGCGTGTGCCTCGCGTGCTGGTTGCCGACGACGCGTCGGTCAACGGGTCGATTTTCCGCGAGCAGCTCGAGGTGCTCGGTTGCGCGGTCCGGTGCGTGTCGTCCGGCGGCGCCGCGCTCGACACGCTCGCGAGCGGTGCGTGGGACGTGTTGCTGCTCGGCGCCGACCTGCCCGACATGTCGGCATGCGAACTCGCGGAAGCCGTCCATGCGCGCATGTTGCCTGGCGACATGGTCGCGGTCGCATCGCATTTGACGCCCGAGGACGCGCGTCGTTACGCGGCGTCGAACATCGACTGCGTATTGACCAAGCCGGTGACGCTGGCCGACCTGCGTCGCAGCCTGGCCCGTATCGCACGACAGCGCGGAATACGGTTTCCCGCCGTCGCCGCGGACGAACGGCCGACGTCGAGAGCAGCCGTGGCTGCGGCGGCGCACTGGCCAGGACGATAAAAATGAACGATGCGACTGCGGCGTAGATCGCCCGTATCCAGACTGGGAAGGCAGACACGCGGCATCGCCCGGATGCCGCGTGATTTCGATTGAACAAGGAGGGCGAAGGCCGTGCGCTATATGGGGAAGGTGTTCGGGCTGCTGCTTGGATTCGCGACGCTACCGGAGAAATCCAGACGGGATTTTCTCACGAGGCTGAACGAGTTCATGATGATGTCGCCGTCGCAGAAGCGGCGGGCGATCACTGAGTGGCAGCATGCTGCGGACGACAGGATGGATGAACCGGACAAGACCGTGGCCAGGCGTTAGGCAACGGGCCAAGGCGCTTTGCGGGACGGGATGGATCGACGGTGTGGGGGCCGTCGATCGGGTGTGCGTGGGCGTCCGATTGCCGAACGTGCGTGCCGTCGCGGCGCCGTGGTCCAGCCGGCGGCCGGCGCGTCGGCGGTGGCGTCGAAGCTCGACGGGCGCGGACCGGCGGAAGCGCCGCCCGTCCCGATTCTCGGTGGCGACGCCGAACCCGTCTATTATCCTAAAATTACGCTGCGCACCGCCCGGTTCGCTGAACGTCGCAATCCAACCGTTGCGAGATCGATTCGAATCCCGGCGCGTCGCGCAACATGGCACGTCGGGCCGCGTGTATCGGGAGAAGAATAAAGATGGATGAATTTTTTGTGCGAGTGATGGTGGCGGACGATCATCCGTCGTCCGCACTCGGGATGTCGCAGGCACTCGCGGGCAGCAGCACGATCAAGCTGCTCGGCACTGTCTCGAATTCGACCGATCTGGTGGCGATGCTCGACGAGCAGCAGAGCGACGTGCTCGTCGTCGATTACGTGATGCCGGGCGGCAAGTATGGCGACGGCCTCACGTTGTTGTCGTTTCTGCAGCGCCGCTATCCCGCGCTTCATCTCGTCACGATCACGATGATCGACAATCCCAGTGTGCTGCATGCGATCCAGCGGCAGGGCGTGGGGTGCATCCTCAGCAAGTCCGATGCGATTTCGCATCTGGTCGGCGCGGTTCACGCGGCCTATGTCGGCGCGAACTATCTGTCGCCGTTCGTCAAGCAGTTGCTCGAGGGCACCGAGAAATCGACGGGCACGCGTGCGCTGACGGCCCGCGAAATCGAGGTCGTGCGGCTTTACGGGGCCGGCATGACGGTCGGCGAGATCGCCATTCAGCTTCACCGGAGCAAGCAGACGATCAGCTCGCAGAAGTCGAGCGCGATGAAGAAGCTCGGCATTGTCCGCGACGCGGATCTGATCCGCTATGCAAGCGAGGGCCATCTGCCCGACATGCCTGGGACCGATGCGTAGACGGGCAACCGGCGGGCGGTAACCGTGACCCGGGCGGCGCGGGCGGCTGCACCGGCGCCGACGCGACTTCCACGACACCTGGAAAATCCAACAAAAGTATCGCTGCGCAGACCGCCCGTCGACGTGAGCCGCACGGCGGTGGCCTCGGACAAACCCGCTGGGGCGTCGAGCGCCCCTTCGCATGGCTGCGCAACTTCGGGCGCTTGCGTATCCGGTTCGAACGCCTCGCTGCCACACGCGAGGCGTTCATGAAAATCGCCGCATGCATCATCTGCTGGCGGCAACTTCAAAAATCATTCTGCCAGCGTCTCTTATGCCCACCAAACTGAAAGCGCTGATTGCGCACGCTACCGCCCCGGGCCGCAAGCCGTTCGAGCCCGGGCGCGTGCGGCGCCAGCAGCAATGGCTGCTGTACGGAAGCGGTGTGGCGATCACGGTGTTCGTGCTGGTTTGCGCGGCACTTGTCGTGCGACTCGACCTGCAGGAATCGCTTACGCAGTACCGTTCGGAGTTTCTGGTGCGCAAGGCCGACCTGCTCACGGAGATGGAGGTGGTCAGGGCGCTGCAGAACCGCTATGTCGAGAACATCGAGTTGATCGCCAGGAACCGCACGGCCGTGGCGCCCGATACGCTCGGGCGCTTCGCCGACGATCGCGGCAGGCTGGTCGTCGTTGGCGAGGCGGGGCGGGTGGCCTTTGCCGCGTTCGCGGTCGCTTCGTCATCGCAGTCGGCAAAGGCCTACG
Organism: Burkholderia anthinoferrum; assembly: GCF_002925705.1. NCBI lineage: Bacteria > Pseudomonadati > Pseudomonadota > Betaproteobacteria > Burkholderiales > Burkholderiaceae > Burkholderia > Burkholderia anthinoferrum. The sequence goes on along the minus strand of NZ_LFZP01000060.1, from coordinate 87,783 downwards.
CTCCGTGGCTGGGCAGGCTGCTCGCGCAGAGCGAGGTCACGGGCACCATGCCGGCACAACAGCCCGGCGATCCGGGAATGGGCGGATATCTGATCGATCCGGAAGGCAATTTCGTCATTGTCGCCGGGTATCCGTTGGTCAAGCAGGTGCTGGCGCTGCCCGCGGGCTTCGACATCAAGGCATTGATCCGGCAGTTGCAGCCGCCGCCCGAGTTCATATCGGCGGCGGCCGAATCGGATTACCGGAAGATCCTGCTGGACCGGCGACAAGACCCGCTCGTCGGGCGTTCGGTGCTGCGGTTCGTGCAGGCAGTACGCGACGCGCAGGGCAAGCCGATCGCCTGGTTTGCCCTTGTCACGCGACCTGCGATCGACGATTTTCTGCGTTCGTCGTCCGTCGGCAAGGATTACGCGCTGGTCGCCCCGGGCGCGCATGTCCTGACGGGGCGCGAAGCGGATCCGGCGCTGACTGCCCGCGCACTCGACTTTGCGCAAGGGGCGCGCGATGAAAGGGCGGCGCTCCATCGCGTCGGCATGAATATCGTCATCGGCGACCAGATGGCGGGGTTCCGCGCGGCGTTGATCGCGACCATCTCGTGGCGCAGCCTGTTCGACGACGTGGCTGCCCGCCTCGGAATCGCGATCGGTCTCGCGGTGCTGGCGATCGGCATGGTGTGGTTCGCGATCGTGATGTTCGACCGACGCGCGCTGCGCCCGATGAACCGTCGTGCAATCCGGCTGATCGAAAGCGAGGCGCTGAACCGCACGCTGATTCGCACGGCGCCGGCCGGGCTCATGCTGCTGTCGCTCGCCAACGGCGACACCATGGTGCGCAACGAGGCCGCGCAGGCATTTGACGACACCCGAACCGAGCCGCCGCTCGGCAAGCGCATCTGGCAGGCCTATCACGACAGTATGGCGGGTGGGCGGACGCCACGTGTCGTCACGCACGAATTGCCGGTCAGTCTCGCCGGCGACGGGACGGCCTTTCTCGCCGCGCACATCGTCCGTACGCGCTATCGCGGCGTCGATGTGTTGCTCTGTACGCTGACCGACATCACCGCGCACAAGCAGATGGAGGGCATGCTGCGCGAGGCCCGGCAGGCGGCGGACGATGCGAACAAGGCGAAGTCGACGTTCCTCGCGACGATGAGCCACGAGATCCGCACGCCGCTGAACGCGATCGTCGGCAATCTGGAGTTGATGGAGCGCGCGCCGTTGCCGGCCGACGAGCGGCGACGCCTGCAGACGGTGATGTCGTCGTCGGATGCGTTGCTGCGCGTGATCAACGACGTGCTCGATCTGTCGAAGGTCGAATCGAACCAGATGGTGCTGGAGGCCGTGCCGTTCGATTTGCGTGCGGTTGTGCGCGACGTCGCGGCGATTTTCCGTCCGCTCGCCGCCGCCCGGCACCTCGCGCTCGAATGCAGGATCGATCCGCGGCTGGCCGACGGTCATGTCGGCGACCCCACTCGCCTGCGTCAGATCGTGTCGAATCTCGTCAGCAACGCAATCAAGTTCACCGAGCGCGGCAGCGTGACGATCGACGCGCGACCGACGGGCGCCGACGGTCGAGCGCATGGCGTCGAGGTGGTGGTACGCGACACCGGTATCGGTATCGCGCCGGAGAGTCTGCCGACGTTGTTCGACGTGTATGTCCAGACCGATGCGTCGATCTACCGGCGCTTCGGCGGCACGGGGCTCGGCCTGCCGTTGTGCCGGCGCCTCGCGCGGCTGATGCATGGCGACCTGGCGGTCGAGACCCGGCCGGGCCAGGGCGCGACGTTCATCGTGTCGCTGCCGTTGCGCGACGCCCCGTCCGGATTGCGCGCCGAGTTCGACGAGACGGATTCCGCCGCGTCGTCGTTGCCGGCATACGCGGCGGGCGAGACGCCGCTGCGCGTGCTCGTTGCGGAGGATCATCCGGCGAGCCGCGCGCTGCTGCGCGATCAGCTCGATGCGCTGCATTGCGACGCCATGCTCGTCGCGAACGGTGTCGAGGCGATGCGCGCGTTCTTCGCGCATCCGTTCGACGTGGTGCTGACCGATCTCGGCATGCCGGAACTCGATGGCTTCGCGCTCGCGAACTTCCTGCGCGAGCAGGGCGCGAAGGTGCCGGTGATCGCGATGACCGCGCATGCGACCGAGGAGGATCGGCGGCGCTGCGCGCAGACCGGCGTCGCGGAGGTCGTGCTCAAGCCGCTGTCGATCGATGCGCTCGGCGCGGTGTTGCGGCGCCACGGAGGGCGCGGCGCTGCGGCGTCGCATCAGGCCGATCGTGCCGCCCGGCCGGTGCCGCCCATGACGGACGAGATACGCGAAAAATTGCGTGCCTCGACGCTGCATTCGCTGGCGACGATCGATGCCGCGCTGCTGCGCGGGGACGTCGCATGCCTTCGCGGCGAACTGCATTCGATGCGAGGCGGTTTCGCGCTGGCCGGCGATGGGGAGTCGAGCGAAGCATGCGCGAAAGGCGAGCGCATGCTGGCTGCGGGCGGTCTCGACGCGCTCAAGCGGGAATGGCCGGAGATACGCGCGGCGATGGAGGCCGCGCTGGCGAGATTGGCCGGCATCTGAACCGAATGGCGCCGCGCCGGGCTGCGCCTCCTGCGCGCGAACTTCGTCCGCGAAACCGATGAAGCCGAGCCCGCCGAGCGGATGCGCGTTCATGGTGCTCGCGGAGATCCTGTCCACGCACGCGTTGCCGCTGTCGCGCGGCGTGACGGCCGGTTTCGCGCGGGTGTTCCGCGCGCAACGGGCCGCGATTGCACCGATCAGACGTCAGTTTGCGTCCTTGACTATCATGCGCCCATGCGGGGCAGATGCCGCATATCGCGATAACCTAACTGTGAGGGCATCATGGCAAGACAGACGATGGCGGAATACCTGGCGAAGACGCTGGCGGCAGCGGGCGTCGAGCGCATCTGGGGCGTGACGGGCGACAGCCTGAACGGCCTGTCGTTCAGCCTGAGCCAGATCGGCTCGATTCGCTGGATGCATACGCGGCACGAGGAAAGCGCGGCGTTCGCGGCCGGCGCGGATGCCGCGTCGACCGGGCGGCTCGCCGTTTGCGCGGGCAGCTGCGGCCCCGGCAACCTGCACCTGATCAACGGCCTGTACGACTGCCACCGCAATCACCAGCCGGTGCTCGCGATCGCCGCGCACATCCCGTCGACCGAGATCGGCCTCGGCTATTTCCAGGAAACCCATCCGCAGGATCTGTTTCGCGAGTGCAGCCACTTCGCCGAACTCGTGACGAACGCGTCGCAGTTTCCGCGCGTGCTGGCGCGGGCGATGCGCACCGCGATCGAGGAACGCGGCGTCGCGGTGATCGTGCTGCCGGGCGACATCGCGCTCGGCGACGGCCCGGACGAGGCGCCTGCCTGGAGCGAATCGGCGCCGCCGTCGATCGTGCCGGCCGATGCCGATCTCGACCGGCTCGCGGCGCTGCTCAACGGGTCCGACGCCGTCACGCTGCTGTGCGGCAGCGGCACGCAGGGCGCGCACGACGAAGTGGTCGCGCTGGCCGACACGCTCGGCGCGCCGGTCGTGCATGCGCTGCGCGGCAAGCAATTCGTCGAATGGGACAACCCGTTCGACGTCGGGATGACGGGGCTGATCGGTTTCAGCTCCGGGTATCACGCGATGGAATCGTGCGACACGCTGCTGATGCTCGGCACGGATTTCCCGTACCGGCCGTTCTATCCGGCGAACGCGAAGGTCGTGCAGATCGACTGGAAAGGCTCGCAGCTCGGCCACCGCGCGCCGCTCGCGCTCGGGCTCGTCGGCACGGTGAAGGAGACGATCGCGGCGTTGCTGCCGCGCTTGACGCGCAAGACGCAGCGGCGCTTCCTCGAGAATGCGCTGAAGCACTATGCGGCCGCGCGCAAGGGGCTCGACGATCTCGCGGTGGCCGAGCCGCCGGGCCGCGCGATTCATCCGCAGTACCTGACGAAAATCATCGACGAAGTCGCGGCCGACGATGCGATCTTCACGGCCGACGTCGGCACGCCGACGCTGTGGGCGGCGCGCTACCTGACGATGAACGGCAAGCGGCAACTGCACGGCTCGTTCAACCACGGGTCGATGGCGAATGCGATGCCGCAGGCGCTCGGCGCGCAGGGCGCGCATCCGGGGCGGCAGGTCGTGTCGCTGTCGGGCGACGGCGGGCTGTCGATGCTGCTCGGCGATCTGCTGAGTGCCCGCCAGCTCAAGCTGCCGATCAAGATCGTCGTGTACAACAACAGCCTGCTCGGCTTCGTGTCGATGGAGTTGAAGGCGGCCGGCTATCTCGACACGAACGTCGACCTGAGCCCGACCGACTTCGCGGCGATCGCGAAAGGCGCCGGCATTTTCAGCGTGCGCGTCGAGCATTCGGAGAACGTCGAGCACGCGTTGCGTACGGCATTCGCGCATGACGGGCCCGCGGTGGTCGACGTCGTCACGTCGAAGTACGAGCTCGCGATGCCGCCGAAGATCGAGCTCGCGCATGCGAAGGGCTTCAGCCTGTTCATGCTGCGCGCGATCCTCAGCGGGCGCGGCGACGAGATCGTCGAACTCGCGAGAACCAACTTGCGGTGACGTGTGCTGCGCGTCGTGCAATCAGCATGGCGCGCGGTGCACAGCGCCGGCAGTGCCGCCTGCTCGCACATGGCATCGAAGACCACCGTCGACGCCGTCGGCGGGTGGGGCGCGGGCGAATGGCACTCCGCATCAATGCCCCCGACCCCATTTCGACCGCCGCCGTGGGGTCGCGGGCCGACGATCTCGCCGCGATCGAGAGACGATGCTGCGGCAGGTCCGGATCGCTGGCGAGCGTTGCGCCGCGCGCTTGCCGCGGCGCGTCGATCGCCGACCGTGGAACGGGCGGGTGGCCAGGCACGAATTGGTCAGGCGAATCAGGGTCAATCTTCACGTCGCCTTAAGTTTGCGTTTCCTAGAATCGATTGATCGTCGCGCGTCCTGCGGCGGACAGATTCGCCGAGGAGGATACGCATGAACCTTGTCCGTGTCGCCGTAACCCTGTTCCGCGCAGTCGTCGGCACGCCGCGGCTCACCGCACAAGCGCTGGAGGCGCGCCTATGACGTGGCCGAACGCGTGGCGTGTCTCGGCACTGTTCGTGCGCGAGTGGGTCGGCCGGCCGGCCTCGGTCGGTGCGTTGTGCCCGAGTTCGCGGCATCTGGCGCGCGAGATGGCCGACGCGGTGCCGGGCGGCGACGGGCTGGTCGTCGAGCTCGGCGGCGGCACTGGCGCGATCACCGCGGCGCTGCTCGAACGCGGCGTCGCGCCGCGGCGCCTCGTCGTGGTCGAACGCTCGCCGGCGTTCGTGCAGCATCTGCGGCGTCGCTTTCCCGGCATCTCGATCGTGTCGGGCGACGCGCGGCAGCTCGAGCGGCTGCTGCCGCCGGGCGCCACGGTCGACGCGATCGTGTCGTGCCTGCCGCTGCGCACGCTGCCGCGTGAGGACGTGGCGGCGATCCTCGGTCAATGTCAACGCGCGCTGTCGGCCGACGGCGTGATGATTCAGTTCACATACGATCTGCGCCCGCCCGGCCGTCATCCGCTCGGCGATCCGGGATTCGTCGCGTGCGACAGCCGGATCGTCTGGGCCAATCTGCCGCCGGCGCGTATCGTCACCGTGCGCTGCGCCGCCGCCGAATACGCCGGCTGAGCTGGCCGCGGCGCGCTGCCGCATCCTAGCAGCGGCCATACCGACTCTTCCAGATTCCATCCATCGTGCCGTCATGTCCGATTCTTGCCGCTGGATGGGTCGACGCGTCGTGAGCAATGCTTGCGATCAGGTCGCCGGTGTCGTGTCGGCGATACCGGCGATACGGTCACGCGCTAGACACGCGCGCTGTCCGTTACCTGCACCCCGGGCCGCGACGCGACCCGCTTGATGAAGCGATCGAGCGGCGTCGCGTAGCCGCGTGCGATGACCGCGCTCACGCCGGCCGACAGCGCCAGATAGGTGACGAGCAGCGCCAGCTTGCCGTTGCCGTGCGTGGCAGACGGCGGCCAGAACGTGCGCAGCGCGCCGAGCACGATCAGGTGCAACAGATACAGCTCATAGCTGAGCCGGCCGCTCCAGCGCAGCGGCGCGAGCGTGCGACCGCGAGCGGCGCCGCATTCCGCATGCGCGCCGATCAGCAGTATGGCCGTGCCGAGCGCCATCGCGGACACGCCGAACACATGGCTTTCGGCGATCGGCCACGCGAGATAGAGCGCGGTCATCAATGCGGCGGCGAGCCATTGCACGGACGCGGCCGCAAGCGACCGCCATCGCGCGCGTGCGGCCAGCAGCGCGGTGCAGCAGCCGATCGCGATGCCGTCGAAGCATGCGAAGTACGCATAGAGGAAGCCGCCTTCGTCACCCTGGTGCGTGTAGCGGTACACGGGACCGATCGCGGCAATCAGCAGCCAGAACGCGAACAACCGCGTGTCGCGGCGCAGCGCGATGCACAGCAGCGGGAACGACAGATAGAACACCTCTTCGACCGACAGCGACCACAGCACGCCGAGCGCGTAGTTGACCCATCCGTACGCGCCGATCAGCACGTTCATCCAGAACGTGAGCGACGCCAGATTCACGAGCCAGTACGACACGGCGATGCCCTGCGGCGCATGGTTCGTGAAGATCGGCACGCCGGCCGCTGCGAGACCGTTGACGAGCGCGAGCAGCAGAAGCAGGCATGGGACGATCCGGGCGACCCGTGACACGTAGAACGCGCGCACGTCGAGCGCGCCGAGGCTGCCCCAGCGGCGGCGCGCGTTCGACGTGATCAGGTAGCCCGAGATCGTGAAGAACATCGTCACGCCGTAGTTACCGTTGCGCACGATCGCATGGATCGTGTCCCAGCCGAGCACGCGCGCGAGCGCGGTGTCGCGCAGCGAATACGCGATGTTGAAGTGATGCAGCAGGACGAGCAGGATCGAGACGCCGCGCAGCAGGTCGATGCGGGCGTTGCGGGGGGCGGTGCTCATTGCGGCCGGGCCGGTTCGGCAAGCGTCGGCAGCGCCGCGAGGAACGTGTCGCGCGAGCGCAGGCCGGCATTCGGCGTCTGCCGCTCGTCGTCCTGGATCAGGTTCGCGAACACCAGCGTGCGCGCGCCCTTCGTCGCCCAGCCGACAAACCAGCCGTATGCGTGCGCGGCGTCGTACTTGATACCCGGCGAGCCGGTGCCGGTCTTGCCGTGCACCGTCCAGCCGCCCGGCTGCGTGTCGATCAGCGTGATGCGTGCGGTCATGTCGTACGCGTGCGCGCTGACGGGCAGCGTCCGTCGCGCGATCCCGCGCATGAACGCGACTTGTTCGAGCGGCGAAATGCGTAGCGACGAATTGACCCACGCGCCCATCACGCCGGGGCGTTCGCCGTCGTTGCTGGTGACGTCGGCGTTGCCGTAGCCGAACGCGCTCGTGTACTGCTGGAAGCGTGCCTGCCCGAGCGCCTGCGCGACCTGCTGCGAATACCAGAAGATCGACAGCTTCATCCAGCGTGCCGGGTCGGTCGGCTCGCGCCACGGCGCACCGCCCCAGTCGGGGTAGCCGGTGTGGAAGTCGAGCGTGGGCGTGTGCTCGTCCTTCAGCACGCCGGCGTCGAAGCCCATCAGGCTGATTGCGACCTTGAACGTCGATGCAGGCGTCACGCGGGTCGTGCAGTCGCCCTGCTGCACGAGCACCGTGCCGGTGTCGGCGTCGGCGACGACGGTGCAAACCGGATGGGCGTGAGACGGCGCGGCGGCCGCGAGGCCGGCGAAGGCGAACAGCGCATGGCGCCAGGGCTTCAAGTGCAACTCCTTGGAAAGCGTGCGGAAGGTGCGCGGGCGGGAAGCGGGAGGGCCGTGCGCAATGGAAGCCGACGGTCGGCATGGGTTAGCGCGATCGAGGCCGTCGGCGTGGCTCACAGTGTATCGGCGGATCGCCGGCTGTCGACCTGTCATGGTTGACGGGGCGCGCATGGCGACGCTCGCCGGGCCCAGCGGCTCGTGTCGATCACACGCATTGTCACGCCGATGAAAGGCTCGCGGCCGTCCTGTGCCTGCGGGCGGACAAAGACACCTCGCGCAGACCGGTGCGGTTATCGCGTGGTGGCAGGGGAGGCGGCGGCCCGGGCTTGCGACGCGTTACAGGTCCGGATCCAACCCGAAGTGCAGGAGCGTTTCGCGGCGGCAACGCGCTTCGGCGTCGGCTATCGAGATGACGCTCAGCGTGCTCTTCGATCGGTCGATCGGCCCCACGTCGAAGACTTTTCGTTGCGGTGGCGCGGGCGAGTGGAGGGCCGGCAGTGTATCGGGCGCGACGGTAGCCGTATTTGACGCCTGCGAGTGTCCGTCATGACGTTCGTGCGTGATGAGCGCGTCGATGAACTGCTTGAACTGCGAGAAGCGAATGGGAAGATGGGTGTTCGGCGCGCGACCGCGTCCGGCCGTGGGCTTCACGATCCGAAAGCCGGCAATTGGACGGTGTTTCCGAGTCATCCGTATATCCCTTTTTCGATCAGGTATCGTTGCAGTGCCAGTACTGACGCGCCATGAGGCGCAACGTTGAATGTCATCACGCGATGCGATCCGGCCGCCCGCCAGAAGTCTCGTCCGGATCGCGTCGCGTAAAGCGCATGCAGAGACCGAAGCGATCCGTCGGCCAAGCCGACCGGATATCCCTGGAAGTACTGGAACAGTGCAGCCTCGTCGCCATGCGTGCCGGGAATGGGCGCATCGAAACCAAACCGCGGCCACGCGTAATATCCGCAGAGCCGAGGCCCGCCGGGTTCGGGTGGTGCTTTGCGGCCGCCTATTGCGAATGCGCTGATCCGCGCGATCTTCAACCTATCACATGCCCTGACGATTCGCCACAGCATCGCCGCGCCGAGCCCGACGACAGCGTTATCGACGAGATCGATGATCCCAAGTTCCAGTATGGACGCTTCGTGGGTTTGAAGCACGGATACGCGGTTCTCGGATCGGATGAGTCCTGGATGCGTCACGGAGAACGTCAGTCGATTCGTGCTATCGAGATACACCTGAACGTCCGACCCGGCAGGCGCACCACACAGCGAAACCAGCAGTTCGTCCGGCACGTCGCCGTCCACGCCGAGGCACGCGGAGATATCCAGATCGTTTCGATCGACCGTGAGCCGATCGTCGAAGTACATCGTCTCGTATGGGAGGACGTGACTGAGATCGACACGCTGAACGGTCATGGCTGCGGGCGACGAGTGGAAAGCGCCCAGCATATCGCCGCGCCCCCGGCGGGCCGAGTCCGCCAAACGGCCGATCGGATGTCGACTCGATTGCCCGTCGTATCCGCCTTGCCCCTGTCGAACGTCGGCAGCGCCACGCGGCAGCTCGGCTCGTAAAACAGCAGGATCCGTCCGTCGCGCGGCATGCCGTTTTTTGCACGACCGCCCCGTTTTTTTGCACGGCTTTTATACGGTCGCTTCTAAGCTGGGGACGTGTCGAACAGCCGGGACGGCTTCCGTCCGCGCCATGACCTTCATTCATCCCTTTCCCGCGCTCGATGTCGCCAGCCGACGGTTACGCGCCGGCGCACCCGACGACGTCGCACCGTTTCCGCCGCCGCGCCCGCGCCTGCAACTGCCCGTCACGCTGACGGCCGACTCCGCCGAGGCCGCGCACGCCCGGCTCGCCGGGTTGCTGCACTCCCCGCTCGGTGTGTATGTCGTCAGCGCGCGCGCCGTGTGCAACGTGATCCACGTGCATGTCGACATCGCACCGGAAGACCTGGATTTCACGCTGCACACGCTGATCGCGCAGCAAGTCGACGCGGTGATCGGGCCGGTCGCGCGCCGCTTGCGCATTCCGCCCGCCGCCCGCTGAGCCGGGAACGCCGATTGCTCGGTTAATCCGCCGCCGATTCGCCGGCCGGCGTGCTGTCCGCCGGCTGGCAACGGCGGCCGTTTGTGCGCTGCGTCGAACGCGGCGCTACCCCTGAACAGGGAGGGCCCATGTACCTTACGGAAGAAGTGCGTATCGCGCGCCCGGCCGCCCGCCGCGCGCACGCCGCGGCGTTGCCGTCGGGCAGGCAGCTTGCCCGGCAATTGATGGTGACGGTTCGCGCGGCGGACGTGCTGCTGCGCCAGGCGATTCGCGTGCCCGATCGCCATCAGTGGTCGGTCGACGCCGAGCGCGTCGATGCGGCCGGCGGGCCGCTCGCCGCGTGGGATTCCCACGTGACGTTCCGCATCGTCAAGTCACTCGCACCGGCGTTCGATGCGGACGGGGATGCGAATGCGGCCGACCCCGATCAAGTCGCGGTCGAGATCCGGTTGTTTCTTCCCGAACAGGCTTATGTGGCCGAGCGGCGCATCGGCATCTTCGGCCGGCGACACGGCCAGCGGTTCAGCGCGACGCTGTCGGTCACGGCCGGCTCGCAGTGGGGCGGCCGGCGCGGCGAGCATGTTCCGCCGGCAGGGCGGCACGTGCACGGCGACACGCTCGAAGCGCTCGTGGACACGGTGGCCGGCATCGTCAACGCGGCGTTGCGCGCGGCCGGACATGGCGCGACGGGCCACGGGTGAGCCCGCGGCGAGCGAGCGCCGGCGGGCTCACGCGTCGCCGGTCTGCCCGGTCTGCCGTTGCAGGTCTTCCATCAATTGTTCCGCGAGGAAGTCGCACGGCGGCCGTTTCGACTTGGTGCTGCGCGCGAGGATCAGCTCGAGCGGCGGCAGGTCGGGCAGCCCGTGCGAGCGGCCGAGCATCGACAGTTGCGCGGGGATCGCGCAGCGGGCGAGCGGCGCGACCGCGAGGCCGGCTTCGACCATGCTGAGCAGCCCGAGCAGGCTCGGGCTTTCATACGACGTGCGGTACGGCACTTTCGCGCGTTCGAGGCTGCGGATGGCGTTCTCGCGCGCGACGCTGCCCGGCATGAACACCGCGATCGGCAGCGGCCGCTCCTCCCACACGCGCGGCCCGTTCGTCATCGCGGCCCACGCCATCGGCTCGTGGCGGATGAAATCGCCCGACAGCCCCTTGATGCGCGTCCCGCACACGAGATCGACGGTGCCCTCCTTGATCAGCGGCGCGAGCGCGCTGCTCGGCAGCCCCATCACCTGAATCTCGACCTTCGGGTAGGTCGCGGAGAATTTCTTCAGCACCGATGGCAGCAGCGACGACGCATAGTCGTCCGGCACGCCGATCACGACCTTGCCGGTCACTTCCGGCCGCACCACGGCCGCCCATGCCTCGTCACGCAGCGCCAGCATGCGTCTGGCGAATCCCAGCAGCACCTCGCCTTCGCGCGTCAGCACGATGCTGCGCGGCTTGCGCACGAACAGCGGCCGGCCGATCGCGTCTTCCAGGCTCTTGATCTGCATGCTCACGGCCGACTGCGAGCGGTTCACGGCCTCGGCCGCGCGGGTCATGTTGCCGGTTTCCGCGACGGCGACGACGGTGGCCAGCACGTCGTGATCGAGCATCTTCATGGGGTATCAGGAAAACTGAACGTAACGATCAGCATTATGCGTTTTTATTGTTGCTGTGTGTCTGCCATAGTGCGATCACGCTGGCGCTTCGCCCGACGAGGCGCGGCACTCGGGCCGGACGATCCGGCGTGCGGGACCGAACAGGGAAGCGTGGTGAATCGATGATGGACCATCCGTTGCGCGCCGCACTGGCCGCGGAATTGCATGCGCGGCCGTTCCTGCGGCTCGCCGAAGCCGTATCGCTCACGCATTACGCGATCTATGCGGACGGCCAGCCCGACATCCACGAAACGCTGCTGCACGCGCTGTGCCGCGACACGGGCATCGACGCGCCGCATGAAGGCGCGACGCACTACGCGGTGCAGTCGCCGTGCGGCTGGCACCTGAAGTGGGAGCGTCACACCGAATTCTCGACCTTCACGTTCGTCGCGCCGCGTCGCGACACCGGTTATTTCGACGATCTCGCGATCACCGGCATTCCGGCTGCGTGGTTCGCGCGGCTGGCCGGCATCCGCTTCGTCGCGGTGCGGATGGAACTGCTGTCGGGCGATGCCGCGCAGCGTGTGTGCGGCGACCTGCGGCGCTGGATCGACGGGCCCGCGCTCGTCGGTAGCCACGTGCTCGGCGGCGGCAAGGTGTTCTGCGACTGGCACGTACGCGACGACGGCTTCATGCGCTTTCTCGTCGTCGACGAGGATTTCCGCGAGGAGCAGGGCGGCCGCCTGCTGCAGCGCCTGTACGAAATCGAAACCTACCGGATGATGGCGCTGCTCGCGTTGCCCGTCGCGCGCCGGATGAGTCGCGAGCTCGACGAGATCCACGCGGCGCTGCACGCGCTGATGCAGCGAATGGCTCGCGACGGCGGCGTTCAAGGCGCTGCACGTGATGAACCTGCCGGTCGATCCCGAACTGGCGGAAGGGCTGCTGATCGCGCCGGTCGTGTTCGCGGTGATCCACATCACGCGACGCACGCGTGCGCAGCTTGCGCGTTCGGAGGCGGCGCATGACGGTGCGCCCGTGCATGCGGCGGCGTTGAAGCGGGCCAGCTAAAACATCAACGACCTATCAAGGCAAAGGAGTGGAGATGACTTTTTCGCAGAAGCAAGCGGCGTTCTATAGCGGTTTCGATGCCGCGTTCGACGAGCCGGCCGCGGATGACGCGGGTATGCCGGAAGAAATGCGCGTGACGTCGTATCAGGCCGTGCTGCAGGAACCGATGACGTCGCTCGTCGGGAATACGCTCGACCGGCCGGAGGTCGCGGCGGTGGCGATTCTCGGGTACAACTGACGCGCGTTTCGTTCGCCGCGATCGTTGTGACCTGACGCGCTATAGTCGTGCGATATCCGCCGCGTGTGCTGCGCAGCCGGCGGCCTATTCACGTACGCGTTCGCTTCCATGACAGCCCATCCCGACGTTACCCTTCAACTGACCGACACCGAGCAGCCGGCCGCCCGAGACTTCATCAGCCGCAAGCTCGGCGAATTCAACCACGCGATGACGGGGTGTGCCGATACAGCCGCGCTCGACGTCTACGTGACCGATCCCGCGACCGGCGAGGTATTGGGCGGCCTCACCGGCCGGACGTCGCTGGGCCTGTTCTTCATCGACCTGTTCTATCTGCCCGAATCGCTGCGCGGCGGCGGCTTCGGCAGCCGGCTGCTACGCGAGGCCGAAGCGGAAGCGAAGCGACGCGGGTGCGCGCGTGCGGTGCTGTACACGATCTCGTTCCAGGCACCGGACTTCTACCGGAAGCACGGTTACGAGACGTTCGGCGAAGTGCCGTGCGAGCCGGAAGGCGCGGCGCGCGTGTTCATGGTCAAAGTGCTCTGAGCGTGAAGGAGCGGCAACGGGCCGCTTCCCGACATCCCATGACACACCGGTTGCCCCGCATCGCTCACGGATCATCGCCCGGGCGCCGCCCGCTCGACGATCATGTCGTACAGCGCGCGTGCCGCGGGTGACAGTTGTGCGTTCCGGCGCATGACGAGCACGAGCGTGCGCGACACCGACGGCTCGATGAGCTCGATCGTGCGGACCATCGGATACGCATTCTTCTGGATCGCGAGCTTCGGCACGACGGCCGCGCCGAGCCCTTCCGCGACGAGCCCGAGCGCCGTCGAACTACGCTGCACCTCGTAGAACGAATGCAGCGACACGCCGCTCGTTTTCAGCGCGCCTTCGAGCAGCCCGCGATTGCCGCTCACTTCGCCGGCGAAGATCAGCGGATGCGGCTGCAGCGTCGCCCAGCGGATGCGCCGCCGCTTCGCGAGCGGGTGATCGTCGCGGCACACGAGTACGTAAGGGTCATGCGTGAGCGGCACGCTGACGAGTTCCGGGTGCTGGTCGCCGGCGATGCCGATGCCGAATTCCGCCTCGCGCCGCAGCACGGCCTGCAGCACCGACGCCGACGCGTGATCGAGAATCTTCACGCGATCGTGCGGACGGTGCCCGGAAAACGCGCGCAGGATGCGCGGCAGGTACTGCACGCCGACCGTCGGCACGCACGCGATCGTGACGTCGCCGCGCTGGCTCAGGCCCGTCTCGCGGATTTCGGTCAGCGCGTCGGAGAGCTCGTTCAGCAGCCGGCGCGCCTGCGGCAGGAAACGCCGGCCGATCTCGGTCAGCGTGGTGCGGCGCGTCGTGCGTTCGACCAGCGCGACGCCGAGATACGCCTCGAGCTTGCGCAGCCGCTGCGTGATCGCCGTTTGCGTGACATGGAGCGTATCGGCTGCCTGCCTGAAGCTGCCGCCGTCGGCAATCGCGACGAAAGCCTGGACACCGAGCGTATCGATTTTCATCAGAATTTTGAATCAATCACGATATTAAATTCATTTTACTGAAGGCCGGCGGCAGTCGCAGAATGCGCTGGACCGATGGCCAGCCGCTTCCCCCGCGCGGATGCGCGGCGGCCGCTCATGCCGACAAGGAGATCTATCGTGACGACCCCGCTCGATCAATACGCGAATCAGTACGTGCAGTTCGAGGACGAACGGACACGGCCGGTGCGCGACCTGCTGGCCGCCGTGCCGAACACACCGATCCATACGGCGATTGATATCGGCTGTGGGCCCGGCAATTCGACGGAAGCGCTGATCGCGCGCGCGCCGGACGCGACGATCCACGGGATCGATGCGTCGGCGGACATGATCGCGGCCGCGCGCAAGCGCCTGCCGGCGCTGCGTTTCGACGTGGCCGATGTTTCCACCTGGGACGATCCGGGCGGCTATGACCTGATCCTGTCGAACGCGGTGCTGCAATGGGTGCCCGCGCACGACGCGCTGTTCCCGATGCTCGTCGGCCGGCTCGCGCGAGGCGGCCACCTCGCGGTGCAGATGCCCGACAATCTCGACGAACCCGCGCACCGGCTGATGCGCGAAGTCGCGGCGGCCGGGCCGTGGGCCGACAAGCTGAAAGGCGCGGCGCGCACCGAGCGGTTCGATGCGCGTTATTACCATGCGCTACTCGCGCCGCTGTGCTCGCGCGTGGACGTGTGGCGCACGACCTATTACCACCCGCTGCGCGGCGGCGCGGATGCGGTCGTCGAATGGTTCAAGGGCAGCGCGCTGCGGCCGTTCCTTGCGGCGCTCGACGCGTCCGAACAGCGCGCGTTTCTCGCGCGCTATCGCGACGCGCTGGCCGGGCCGGACGGTTATCCGGCGCAAGGCGACGGCACGGTGCTGCTGCCGTTTCCGCGCCTGTTCATCGTGGCGACGCGCAAGTAACGTGGCAACGACGCGGCATCGATTAGACCGATGGCCGTGCGTCAGCGCACCGCCTCCACCGATGCCGGTACGCCGACGCGGTGGCGCAGGTCAGCGCAAGATGGCCGGCGGTGCGCCGCCGTCGCGCGCTTCGGCGGCGGGGCGCGCGGCGGTGACCGAACCCCACGCGGCGAGTTCGCGCTTCGTGCGTACGCCGAGCTTCGCGAAAGCACGCTTCACGTAAGACTCGGCCGACGCGACCCGCACGCCGAGAATCCCGGCGGTTTCCGGCACGGTTTTGCCGGAGAGCAGGTGCTTGCAGGTTTCGTATTCGCGCTTCGACAGCTTCACGCCGTCGGCCGCGAGCCGCGCATCGAATTGCGCGAGCGGATGGACGTCGGGCGTCGCGTGCGCGATGCGCCGCGCGGCGGTGGTCGACGCATGCAGTTCGAGCAGCGGGAACAGCATGTCGCTGATGCTGCGGAAGCGGTTCATCTCGGCGAGCGTGAACGGCGGGCGGTCGCGGCCGCGCTCCAGCGCGATCGAATGCTGCGAATAGCGCGTGCCGCGTGCGAGCACGCATTCATGCCCGATATGCACGTCGTCGAACAGGCGCTGGCGGAACTCGCCAGGCGGGATCGCCGCGATGTCGCGCACGACGAGCATCGTGCCCGTCTTGCCGCGCAGCCCCGCGAACAGCGGGTCGCTGTCGAGAAAGCGCTCGTAGTAGAGCGTCATCACGTCGGAGATTTCGGTGGACGCGGCGCCGATGCCGCTGCTGCCGATCCATTCGCAACGGTAGCCGGTCGGCATCGTCGCGTCGACGCGCGAGCGTTCGACGTGTGCGACGTCGAGCGGCACGATATCGTTCAGCAGTTGCATGAGGCGCGGCACGAAGTGCGGCGTGCCGACCGTCTCGATCAGCTCGCCCAATGCCTTGAACGATACGTTGAAGCGGTCGTTGTCGCGGTGGAAGGAATTCACGTTGAGCAGCATGCGGTTCCGAAGGGCCTGTTCCGCCCATGACCCGCGTTCCCCTGATACGAAAAAAACAGGTGTCGGGCCGGCCCTCGGCGGGGCCGACCGCCCGCCCGTCATCCGCGGGAGCACGCCCTTGACGCGGCTGGATTCTAGCGCTTGCCGTTCGCCCCGTAAAACGTCGCGCGTCACCCCGAAGAGGGCATACCGGGGCAGTGTAAACGAGTCACTGCATCTCCACCTTTTTTCTTGCGCGGCTACGCGTCGATGCGTGCCACCTCGCCGACGAGCAGCCCGTACGATGGCTGCCCGCGAGCGCCATCGCGGCGATGCAGGTGGGCCACGGTCGTCTCCTGTGTTCTATGCGCCGGCCGGCGCGCGCGAACGAGGCGGCCGGATCGAATGGCGTTGGAGCGAACGTTGGAGCCGTGGCGCGGCGTGCGTGACATTTGGGCAGGCATCCCGTTAATGGGATGTTCAGCGCCACGATATGTGGCAGCGGGGGAGCACTGCATCGTGCCTCAGTTTCCCATCGCCTCCTTCGCACTGACCCAGCCCTGCACGGCGCCGGCTTGCGGATTGCGATACCGCACCTTCAACCACCGGAAATCGTCGCTCGCGTCGATCACCTCCACCGTGTCGCCCGCGACGACATAGCGGCGCGTGGGTGCGTCGGCCATCGCGACGTGCAGCGGCAGGCGCGCCGGCCGCACCTTGAACGTGACCGTGCCGCCATCATGATCCTGCGGGCGGCGCGACACGCGCCCGCCGTGCTCGTCGTAGGTGAGCAGCATCGACGACGGGCCCGAGTCGCCGTCGAGCAGATCGCGCAGATCGTCGGGGATCGCTTCGCTGGTTTGATACAGATACATCTTGCCGTTGCCGTCGAAGCGGTACGCATCGGTGTACCAGATCGGGCCGCCGCGGCACGAGCTGTACAGCGTGCGCGTTTTCGGCTTCGCTTGGACGTTGATCAGGTCGTCGCAATTGCCGTGCGGCCCGTTGCCCGCCGGCATCTTCAGCGGTTCGAACCGCTGGCGCGCGGGGTCGTACAGGTAGATGCCGTAGTTCTCGTTGACCATGCCGAGCACCGCGCGCATCGCGAGATCGCGATGGCCGTCGAAGTTGTAGTCGTCGGTCGCGAGGTGGTAGCGGCCTTCCTCGTCGGCGGCGGTGACGGCCAGCGTCTGGGTCGTTCCGCTCGGCAGGAAGCGGACCGTGACGTGCGCGCCGTCGGTGCGCTCGACGCGTGCCGTGACGGCATCGTCGACCTTGAACTCGAGCAGCGGCCGGGCGGCGTGCGCGGCGGGTGCGATCGACGCACACGTGGCGAACAGCAGCGCGGCGACACGGGCAAGCGGGTGGAATCGCGGAAATCGTGTCATGGGCGGTTGTCGTGGCGAGGAAGAGCGTGCAGGCGACCGATCAACCACGCGTGCTGTCGTCGCGATAGCCGTCCTTGCCGACGAAGATTTCATTCAACGCGGCGCGCAGCGTGACCGGATCGTACTGACCGGGCGCGAGATGGATCACGTAGCGCGTGTGGCCGTCGAGACGCGCGGCGACGCCCGGTTCGATCTCGACGTCGATCGTGTCGTCGGTCGGCCGCACCGACAGATCCTTGACGCGCAGGTTGAGCTGGTCGCGCACCATCACTTCGATCAGCGTGTCGTCCGGAAAGCGCGACAGCGCGAAGCAATAGTCCTGCTCCGCGTCGTGACAGTAGATGTTGGCGAAGCTTTCGTCGTCGTCGAGGTCGGACGTGGCCGCGCCGACGGTAGCGTGAAGTTCCATGAACGTGGGTTCCTGCGTGGGGTTAGCGGGGGGCATGCGCCGTCGGCTCGATTGCGGCCGGGGCGTTGGGTGTCGCGTCGGCGTGCGCGTCGCGTGCCTTCAGCCACAGCCCGAGTTCGCGCATCACGTCGACCACCGGCCGCAGCCGGTCGCCGTCCGCGGTGAGATCGTACTCGACGCGCACCGGCACTTCCGGATAGACGGTGCGCCGCACGAGGCTCGCGTCTTCCCGGCGCCGTGCCGATGCGAGATATTAGCGCCCGCGTCGCGGCGAATCGATACATGGACAACCCACGAAGGAAACGCACGAAGCTCTATCACGCTCCCGGCAGCTGTTCGCAGGCGATCTGCATCGTGCTGCGCGAAGGCGGGTTCGACGCGGAGATCGTCGAGGTCGACGCGCGCAAGCATGTCGTCGAGGACGGCCGCAATTACTACGACGTGACCGAACTCGGCTACGTGCCGCTGCTCGAACTCGACGACGGCACGATGCTGCGCGAAGGGCCGGTGATCGCGCAGTATCTCGCGGACCAGCGCCCGGAAGCCGCGCTTGCGCCCGCTTACGGCACGCTCGCGCGCTACCGGCTGATGGAATGGCTGAACTTTCTCGGCACCGAGATCCACAAGGGTTTCATCCCGCTGCTGTATGCGGTGCAGGCGGGGAAGTACGTCGAGCCCGTGCGGCAGAAGCTCGACGGTCGCTTCGCGTGGATCGACCGCCAGCTCGACGGCAGGACGTTCGTCACCGGCGACACGTTCACGGTCGCGGATGCGTACCTGTTCGCGCTGACCGGCTGGGGCAAGGCCGACTGGATGCGTTCGGTGTACAACGCGGATATCGACCTGAGCCGGCATGCGCATCTGCGTGCGTGGTACGAGCGGGTGCGCGAGCGGCCGGCCGTGCAGGCCGTGCTGGCGGCGGACGGCCTGCTGCGATGACGCGCGGCGCCCACTGCGGGGAATGCGCATCATTTCGTCGTAGTGACGCAGCGCCATGCCGCGACGGGCCGCGCTATAATCGCCGCCATGAAACTGTTTCGGACTTTCATCCTGCTGCTGCTGTGCGCGGTGCTGCCCATCACTGGGCTGGCAGCCAGCGGCCTGACCGGTGAATGTCCGATGCAGCACACGATGTCGATGGACGCGGATACGGGCATGAACATGGCCATGTCCGCCGACATGAGCAACTGCGATTCGATGCAGCCGCCCTCCGCCGATCACGCGAAGGCCAAAGCCAAGGGCATGGCCTGCAAGGTAACGGCCCAATGCCAGTTCGGCAGTCTCTACCACCCGGCCGCCCGCGTCGACGTCAGCCGTCCCGCTGCCTTCGCCAGCACGATCGTCTTCCACTACACGCAGTCCGTCCCGGCTCGCGACCCGAACGGGTTGTGGCGCCCGCCACGCATCAGCTGATCCCGATTTGACCGGTTCACCGCGCACGCGGTGAGGTTTCGTCCTGTGCGCAGGACGTGGAATCCCTTTGGGTTCCGATTTGGGGTTACACCATGTCATTCGCTTTCCGCACGCCGCGCATGCCGCGTGCATGCCGGCGCGCGCCCGTATCGTGGGCCGCGCTGCTGATGGCGGGCGCGGTTCACGCGCAGCAGTCGCCGCTCACGCTGGACGCCGCGCTGCAGTCCGCCACCGATCGTTCCGCGTCGATGCAGGCCGCCCAGGCTTCCGTGCTCGCGCGTGCCGAAGCGGCCGTCAGGGCCGGCCAGTTGCCGGACCCGATGCTCAAGGCCGGCATCGACAACCTGCCGATCAACGGCGGGCAGCGCCTCACCGTCGGCCAGGACTTCATGACGATGCGCCGCATCGGCATCGAGCAGGAATGGGTGTCCGGCGACAAGCGGCGGCTGCGTACCGCGCTGGCCGACCAACAGGTCGGCCGCGAGCGCGCGGGCTATCTCGTGGAGCTGGCGGCCGTGCGCCGGCAGACCGCGGCCGCGTGGCTCGATGCCGTCTACGCGAAGCAGGCGCTCGCGCTTCAGCAGGCGTTGCTCGGTCACATGAACCATGAACTCGACGCGACGCAGGCGTCGTATCGCGGCGCGAAGGCGAGCGCGGGTGACGTCGTGCAGGCGCGCGCGATGCTCGCGCAGACGCAGGACCAGGTGCTCAAGGCGCAGCAGACGTATCGCACCGCGCTCGTCGCGCTGGCCCGCTGGACGGCGGCGCCCGTGACGGACGTGACGGGTACGCCGCCCGCGCCCGAATCCGTCGTATCGGCATTACCGCCGGACGAGCTGCGCGTGTCGCAGCCGGCGCTCGTCGCCGCCGCGGACGATATCGCGGTGGCCGAAGCCGACGCCGCGGTCGCGAACAGCGAGCGCAGCCCCAACTGGACGTGGGAAATCGCGTACCAGCAGCGCGGCGGCGCGTATTCGAACATGGTGTCGGTGGGCGTCTCGATCCCGCTGCCGCTCAATCGCAAGAATCGCCAGAACCGCGACGTGGCCGAAAAGGCGGCGCTCGCGACGAAGGCGCGCCTGATGTACGAGGACACGCTGCGTCAGGTACAGGCCGACATCCGCACGCAATCCGACACGCTGGCGAGCGGCCGCGAACGTATCGCGAACCTGAGCGCCGCGCTGTTGCCGGCCGCCGATCAGCGCGTGCAGCTCGCGACGGCCGCGTACCGGGCCGGCACGGGGTCGCTCGCCGACACGTTCGCCGCGCGGCGTGCGCAACTCGAAGCGCAGTTGCAGGTGCTCGACCTCAGGCGCGACGTGTCGCAGACCTGGGCGCAGCTCGAATATCAGGTCGTGCCGTCGGCGATGGCCGCCGCTCAGTGAAGGAGACGCTCATGACAAGGCAATCACTGATGCGTGCGGCGCTGATCGCATCCGCCGGCGCGATACTCGTCGGCGCCGGCTATGTCGTCGGCGTCCGCCATGCGATGAACGGCGCGGCGGCGTCCGCCGTGCCCGCTGCCGCGCCGTCGGGCGCGCCGGCGCCGCAGGCCGCGCGCAAGGTCCTGTACTGGCACGACCCGATGGTGCCGAACCAGCACTTCGACAAACCGGGCAAATCGCCGTTCATGGACATGCAGTTGCAGCCCGTCTATGCGGACGAAGGCGGCGACGCACCGGGCGTCCGGATCGATCCGGGCCTGCAGCAGAACCTGGGCATTCGCTATGCGACCGTGCGCCGGCAGCAGACGGCGGCCGGCTTCGACGCGGTGGGCGCCACGCAGTTCGACGAAGCGCGCGCGGCGGTCGTGCAGTCGCGCGTGACCGGCTACATCGACCATCTGTATGCACGCGCGCCGATGCAGCGCATCGCGAAGGGCGCGCCGGTCGCATCGCTGTTCGTGCCCGACTGGCTCGCGCCGCAGGAGGAATATCTCGCGCTGAAGCGCGGCGGGATGGACGGCAGCCTGCTCGACGCGGCGCGCGCGCGGATGCGGGCGCTGTCGATTCCGGACGGCATGATCGCGGCCCTCGACCGCACCGGCCGCGCGCAGACGCACGTCGTGCTGAGTGCGCCGGAGGCCGGCGTCGTCAGCGAGCTGAACGTGCGCGACGGCGCGATGGTCGCGCCCGGCCAGACGCTTGCGAAGATCGCCGGCTTGTCGACGCTGTGGCTGATCGTCGAGGTGCCCGAGGCGCTCGCGCTGAACGTGCAGCCGGGGATGTCGGTCGACGCGACGTTCGCGGGCGATCCGGCGCGGCATTTCAGCGGACGCATCCGCGAAGTGCTGCCCGGCATCAGCACGGGCAGCCGCACGCTGCAGGCGCGCGTGGAGATCGACAACGCATCGCTGAAGCTCACGCCCGGCATGCTGATGCGCGTGCGGGTCGCGGAGAAGGAGACGGTGTCGCGCCTGCTCGTGCCATCCGAGGCCGTGATCGCGACCGGCCGGCGCACGATCGTCATCGCGAAGCTCGGCGACGGCCGGCTCCAGCCGGTGTCGGTGACGGTCGGCAACGACGTCGGCGGCGACACGGAAGTGCTCGACGGGCTGAACGAGGGCGACACGGTCGTCGCGTCGGGGCAGTTCCTGATCGATTCGGAAGCCAGCCTGAAAAGCGTGTTGCCGCGGCTGGAGCGGGCGGCCGGGGCAAGCGCGGCCGCATCGTCCGTGCCGGCAACCGCGCCGGTCTACGAAACCACCGGCAAGGTGGAGAAAGTCACGGCCGACGACATCACGTTCTCGCATCAGCCGGTGCCGGCGCTTGGCTGGGGCGAGATGACGATGGCGTTCGGCAAGCCGTCGGCGCACGCGTTTTCCGACGTGAAGCCGGGCCAGACCGTGCGTTTCGCGTTCACGCAGACCGACGACGGCTACCGGCTGACGAAGGTCGAGCCGCAGCGAGGTGAGCGATGATCGCGCGCATCATTCACTGGTCCGTCCACCACCGGTTTCTGGTGCTGCTGGCCACCGTGCTGCTCGCGGCATGGGGCGTGCATTCGCTGCGACAGACGCCGCTCGACGCATTGCCCGACCTGTCGGATACCCAGGTGATCGTGAAGGCGTCGTATCCGGGCAAGGCGCCGCAGATCGTCGAGGATCAGGTGACCTATCCGCTGACGACGACGCTGCTCGGCGTGCCGGGCGCGAAAACCGTGCGCGCGTATTCGTCGTTCGGCGACGCGTTCGTCTACGTGCTGTTCGACGACCGCACCGATCCGTACTGGGCGCGCTCGCGCGTGCTCGAATACCTGAGCCAGGTGCAGAGCCGCCTGCCGGCCGGCGCGACCGTGTCGCTCGGCCCGGATGCGACCGGCGTCGGCTGGGTCTACGAGTACGCGCTCGTCGATCGCACCGGCCGTCACGATCCCGGCCAGCTGCGCGCGCTCAACGACTGGTTCCTGAAGTTCGAGCTGAAGGCCGTGCCGGACGTATCGGAAGTCGCGAGCATCGGCGGCATGGTGCGCCAGTACCAGGTCGTGCTCGATCCCGACAGGCTGCGCGCGTACGGCATCACGCAGGCGGCGGTCGCGGAGGCGCTCGGCAAGGCCAACCAGGCATCCGGCGGCTCGGTCGTCGAGCTGGCCGAGTCGGAGTACATGGTGCGGTCGTCCGGCTACCTGCGCACGCTCGACGATTTCCGTCGCGTCGTGCTGCGCACCGACGACGCCGGCACGCCGGTCCTGCTCGGCGACGTCGCGCGCATCCAGGTCGGCCCGGCGATGCGGCGCGGCATCGCGGAGCTGAACGGGCAGGGCGAGGTGACGGGCGGCGTCGTCGTGATGCGCTCGGGCAAGAACGCGCTGACGACGATCGACGCGGTGAAGGCGAAGCTCGCCGAGCTCAAGCGTTCGCTGCCGGCCGGCGTCGAGATCGTCACGACCTACGATCGTTCGCAACTGATCGCGCGCGCGGTCGACAACCTGACGGACAAGCTGGTCGAGGAATTCGTCATCGTCGGCGTCGTCTGCGCGGTGTTCCTGTTCCATCTGCGCAGCGCGCTGGTCGCGATCCTGTCGCTGCCGCTCGGCGTATTGGCCGCGTTCATCGTGATGCGCTATCAGGGCGTGAACGCGAACCTGATGTCGCTCGGCGGGATCGCGATCGCGATCGGCGCGATGATCGACGCGGCGATCGTGATGATCGAGAACGCGCACAAGCATCTGGAAGCGTACGACCGCGCGCATCCCGGCGAGCCGATCACGGCCGCGCGCCGCTGGGAACTCGTCGCGGCCTCGGCCGCGGAGGTGGGGCCCGCGCTGTTCTTCTCGCTGCTGATCATCACGCTGTCGTTCGTTCCAGTGTTTTCGCTGGAAGGGCAGGAGGGCAAACTGTTCGCGCCGCTGGCGTTCACGAAGACCTATACGATCGCGGCCGCCGCGGGGCTGTCGGTGACGCTGGTGCCGGTGCTGATGGGCTATCTGGTGCGCGGCCGCATTCCGCCCGAGCACGCGAACCCGATCAACCGCGTGCTGATCCGCCTGTACCGGCCGCTGCTCGACGCGACGCTGCGGCGCCCGTGGGCCGCGATCGGCGTCGCGGTCGTCGCGCTCGTGGTGACGGCCGTGCCGTTGTCGCGCCTCGGCGGCGAATTCATGCCGCCGCTCGACGAAGGCGATCTGCTGTACATGCCGACCGCGCTGCCGGGCATCTCGGCCGACAAGGCGAGCGAGCTGCTGCAGCAGACCGACCGGCTGATCAAGACCGTGCCCGAGGTCGACACGGTGTTCGGCAAGTCGGGCCGCGCCGATACGGCGACCGACCCGGCGCCGCTCGAGATGTTCGAGACGACGATCCGCTTCAAGCCGCGCAGCGCGTGGCGGCCGGGCATGACGCCGGAGAAGCTGATCGACGAACTCGACCGGACGGTGAAGGTGCCGGGCCTGTCGAACGTGTGGGTGCCGCCGATCCGCAACCGGCTCGACATGCTGTCCACCGGGATCAAGACGCCGGTCGGCGTGAAGATTTCCGGGCCGGACCTCGCGGGGATCGACGCGATCGCGACGCAGGTCGAGGCCGCCGTGAAGCGCGTGCCGGGCGTGACGTCCGCGCTCGCGGAGCGGCTGAACGGCGGCCGCTACATCGACGTCGACATCGACCGGCTCGCCGCCGCGCGTTACGGGCTGTCGGTGGCCGATATCCAGTCGGTCGTGTCGTCGGCGATCGGCGGCGAGGACGTCGGCGAAGTGATCGCGGGACGCGAGCGCTTCCCGATCAACATCCGCTATCCGCGCGAGATCCGCGATTCGCTCGAGAACCTGCGGCAGTTGCCGATCGTCACCGCGCGCGGCGCGCAGATCCGCCTCGGCGACGTCGCGCGTATCGCGATCGCCGACGGGCCGCCGATGATCCGCAGCGAGAACGCGCGGCTGTCCGGCTACGTGTACGTCGATCTCCGCGGTACCGACCTCAGCACGGCCGTGCGCGCGATGCAGCAGACCGTCGCGCGGCAGGTTGCGTTGCCGCCCGGCTATTCGATCGCATGGTCGGGGCAGTTCGAGTATCTCGAACGCGCGGCGGCGACGCTGCGCACCGTCGTGCCCGTCACGCTCGTCGTGATCTTCGTGCTGCTGTTCGTCACGTTCGAGTCGGCGGCCGACGCGCTGCTGCTGATGTCGACGGTGCCGTTCGCGCTGGTCGGCGGGTTCTGGCTCGTGTGGGCGCTCGGCCATGCGGTGTCCGTCGCGACGTCGGTGGGTTTCATCGCGCTGGCGGGCGTGGCCGCGGAATTCGGCGTCGTGATGCTGCTGTACCTGAAGGGTGCGCTGCAGCGCCGGCTCGACGCAGGCGAACCGCCGACCGATGCGTTGCTGCTCGATGCGATCCGCGAAGGCGCGGTGCTGCGCGTGCGGCCGAAGGCGATGACGGTCGCCGTCGTGCTCGCCGGGCTCGTGCCGATCATGATCGGCCACGGCGCCGGTTCCGAAGTCATGCAGCGGATCGCCGCGCCGATGGTCGGCGGCATGGTCACGGCGCCGCTGCTGTCGATGTTCGTCATTCCCGCCGCGTGGCTTCTGCTTCAGCGCCGTCGTGCGCGAAGCGCGGGCCGCGCGCGGCATTCCGATGCAGTTCCTTCCGGCACGAACGTGCCATCCCTTCCCACCGGAGAATCACGATGAAGATGAATCAACTGATCGCCACTGCAACCGCTGTCGTCGCGCTGACCGCTTTCGCGGTACCGGCGTCCGCCGCCGGCGACATGTCGGGCATGGACATGCCCGGCATGAAGATGTCGTCGGGCGGCGCGACGGATTCGAACGCCGCGCTGACCGACGCCGAAGTGAAGAAGGTCGATGCCGCGAGCGGCAAGATCACGCTGAAGCACGGCGCGCTGGAGAATGTCGGGATGCCGCCGATGACGATGGCGTTCAAGGCTAAGGATGCGGCGATGCTCGCGCACGCGCGTGCGGGCGACAAGGTCAAGGTGCGGATCGAGAAGGTCGACGGCACGTTGACGATCGTCAAGCTCGTCAAGGCTTCCTGAGCGTCCGGATGCGGATGGCGCCGCCGCCCGCGACCGGCGCCATGAAACGCGCCGCGCCGACGTGTCCGTCGGCCGGCGCGCCCGCCCGGCGCATTCAGCGCGTGAGCGTCAGCACCAGATATCCCGCATAACCGGCACCGTTCGCCAGCAGCGCCCAGATCGCAAGCCCGCGCGTGCGCGCGTTGATGCGCAGCCACGCGGCCGCGGCGAGCGTGATGATCACGCCGGTCAGCACTTCGGGGCGCGGCTCCCACGGCGTCAGCATGATGCCGATCGCGGGCAGCAGCGTGCCCTGGAACACCATCGCGCCGGTGATGTTGCCGAACGCGAGCGTGTCCTTCCCGCGGCGGATCCACAGCACGCTGTTGACTTTCTCCGGCAGTTCCGTCGCGATCGGCACGATGATCAGCGACAGCAGCAGCGCCGAGATGCCGAGCGCATGCGACACGCCTTCCACGCCGTGGATGAAGCCCTTCGCGCCGCCGACCAGCAGCGCGACGCCGATCAGCAGTTGCAGCACGATCGTCGCCAGGTTGGCCGGCAGACCGACGCGCGACAGGAACATCGCGTGCGGCGCCTCGGTGCCATGCCCGGCATCGACGAGCCCGGTCGACGCGCGCAACGTCAGCACGACGTACATCACGTAGAGGCCGACCAGCATCGCGGCGAGCAGCGCGCGCACGGCCCAGTTGTGATGCGGGACGAACATCGCGGCGGCCGCCAGCGAGAACGCGGCGAGGAAGGTGTTCATGTCGCGCGCGAAGCCCGTGCGTTCGGGCGCGAGCGTGCCGCGCAGCCCGCGCGAGCGGATCACGGCGAGCGTCATCAGGAACGTGGTGAGCGTCGCGAGCATCAGCGGCGCGCCCAGGATCGCGCCGACGCCGATCTCCTCGTTCACGGCCTGGTTCGATGTGCCGCCGGCCAGCGCGAGCAGCGGCACCATCGTTTCGGGCAGCGCGGTGCCGACGGCCGCGAACAGCGAGCCGGTCACGCCTTCGGAAATCTTCAGGCGTTCGCCGAGATGTTCGAGCGCATTGGTGAAGAGTTCGGCCGCGACGAGGATGACGATCAGCATGAACGCCAGTTCGACGAACATGAACGTCATGCGGCACCTCCGCAGGCAGCGGTGGCGTGGGGGAGGTGAGCAGGGAGGGACATGGGGACTCCGTGGTCGGACGCTGACGAACCATGACACATCCGCCGCCGTCCGACCAGGAACGACGCGACGTGCCGATGGTCTCGCCAGGCCGATCAGGCTGAACGCGCCACGGCCGCAGGCCGAGTGTGTTGACGCGTTCGCTTTCCGGCGGACGGAAAGCAGGCTACTCCCCAAAGACGGAAATCAGTCTAGCCGAGCGGTTTTCCTTCGACAAGCCTTCGTCTCGAAAAATATACCCCTCCACCCTATAGGGTCAGCCTTCCGGATATATACTCCCCTACCCTATACCGGAGCCGCCGATGAGTCATACCGTTCGCGAAAAACAGAAGCTGCTGAACCGCGTGCGCCGTATCAAGGGGCAGGTCGAGGCGATCGAGCGGGCGCTGGAAGAAGAGCGCGGCTGCAACGACGTGCTGCAATTGATCACGAGTTGCCGCGGCGCGATGAACGGCTTGCTGGCCGTCGTGCTGGAAGACCACATCCGGTCGCATCTCGTCGATGCGGACACGGCCGACGCGCACGAGGGCAGCGCGACCGAGCAACTGATCGACGTCGTGCACAGCTATTTCAAGTAACCGGGCCGGAACATGAACGAATTCAATGGCTCGCCGGCCGGCGGTGCGCACAGCCACGCGTTTCTGGGCGCCGCGCACACGCGCAATGAGCGAAAGACGTGGATGGTCATCGGCCTGTGCACGGCGATGATGATCGCCGAGATCGTCGGCGGCACGTTGTTCGGCTCGCTCGCGCTGGTCGCCGACGGGCTGCACATGTCGACGCACGCGGGCGCGATGCTGATCGCCGCGCTGGCCTACACCTATGCGCGCCGGTACGCCGACGATCCGCGCTTCGTGTTCGGCACCGGCAAGCTCGGCGACCTGGCCGGCTTCACGAGCGCGATCGTGCTGGCGATGATTGCGTTGCTGATCGGCTACGAGGCGATCGCGCGCCTGCTGGCGCCGGTGCCGATCCATTTCGACGAAGCGATTCCGATCGCCGTGCTGGGGCTCGCCGTGAACCTCGCCAGCGTGTGGCTGCTGAGCGGCGACCACCATCACGGGCATGGTCACGGCCATCACCACGCGCACGCGCATGACCACCACGATGACCATGACCACGACGACCACGCGCACCATGATCGCGGTTCGCACTCGGCCGCGCATCGCGACCACAACATCCGGTCGGCCTACGTTCACGTGATCGCCGACGCGGCCGTGTCGGTGCTGGCGATCGTCGGCCTGCTGCTCGCGCGTGCGTTCGGATGGGGCTGGATGGACCCGCTCGCGGGCATCGTCGGCGCGCTGGTGATCGCCAACTGGTCGTACGGGCTGATGCGCGATACGGGCGAGATCCTGCTCGACGTCAACGTCGATCGCCCGCTGACGGACAACGTGCGTCGCGCGATCGAGGCGCTCGGCGACACGGTCAACGATCTCCATGTGTGGCGCGTGGGCCCCGGGCACATGAGTGCGATCGTGTCGGTCGAATCGGGCGACGCCGCGCGCGATGCGCGTTTCTACCATGCGCTGCTCGCGGGCTTCGACGGCATGTCGCACGTGACGGTCGAAGTGATGACACCTGCGAAGGCGGCCTGATCGTGGCCGTGAAATCGCCGTGTATCGACCTGTGCGCGTTCGACGGCCGCACGGGTTTTTGTGTCGGCTGCCTGCGCACGCGCGACGAGGCGCGCGACTGGAAGAAGCTGACCGATCATCGCCGGCATCAGATACTGAACGATCGTAAGCGCCGGCAGGCGAAGCTCCAGCGCGATACGGCGGAATAGCAAGGGCACGCGTTCCCCGGCTCGGCATCGCGGGCGTGCGGTAGCATCACGGGCATTCAGCTTCAGGATTCCTGAACCGGGGAGCGACCCATGCAGACCGACTCATCGACCGGCATTCTTCGGCAGATTCCCCGCAGCGTGTGGGTGCTCGGCTGTGTCAGCCTGCTGATGGACGTGTCGTCCGAAATCATCCACAGCCTGTTGCCGATGTTCCTGATGGCGGGCCTTGGCGCGAGCGCGACGACGATCGGCCTGATCGAAGGGATCGCCGAGGCGACGTCGCCGGTCGTCAAGGTGTTCTCCGGCACGCTGAGCGACTACCTGCGCAATCGCAAATGGCTCGCGGTAGCCGGCTATGCGCTCGGCGCGCTCAGCAAGCCGCTGTTCGCGATCGCGCCGACGATCGGCGTCGTGGTGACCGCGCGGATCGTCGACCGCGTCGGCAAGGGGGTTCGCGGCGCGCCGCGCGATGCGCTCGTCGCCGACGTCACGCCCGTTCACCTGCGCGGCGCCGCGTACGGACTGCGCCAGGCGCTCGACACGGTGGGCGCGTTCCTCGGGCCGCTGCTGGCCGTCGTCATCATGCTGGCGTGGCGCGACGATTTCCGCCTCGCGTTCTGGCTCGCCGTGATCCCCGGCGTGCTGGCCGTGGCGCTGCTCGCGTTCGGCATCGACGAGCCGGCGCGTGTACCCGGCGAGAAGCGCGTGAACCCGATCCGCCGTGCGGTCGTCGCGCAACTCGGCACCCGCTACTGGTGGGTCGTGGCCGTGGGCGGCGTGTTCGCGCTCGCGCGTTTCAGCGAGGCATTCCTGGTGCTGCGCGCGATGGGCAGCCGCGTGCCCGTCGCACTCGTGCCGCTCGTGATGGTCGCGATGAACGTCGTGTATGCGTTGTCCGCTTACCCGTTCGGCAAGCTCGCCGATACGACGAGCCACACGAAACTGATGGTGATCGGGCTGGTGCTGCTGATCGCCGCCGATGTCGTGCTGGCGCACGGCGCGCACTGGCCGACCGTGCTCGTCGGCGTCGCGCTGTGGGGGCTTCATATGGGGATGACGCAAGGGCTGCTCGCGACGATGGTCGCGCAGGCCGCGCCGGCCGAACTGAGAGGGACCGCGTTCGGCGTGTTCAACCTGATCAGCGGGGTCGTGACGCTCGTATCGAGCGTCGTCGCGGGCGCGCTGTGGGACCGGGCAGGCGCCGCCGCCACGTTCTACGCGGGAGCCGTATTCAGCGCGGCGACCATCGTGCTGCTCGTGTGCGTTCGCACGTCGTTCGGCGTGGTGCGGGATCGCTAGCGCTGAACGCGGTGGCGCACGATCTAACCATCGGCGCCGTGCGGAAAGTACAGCGCGAACGTCGTGCGCCCGTCGCGGCTTGCAACCTCCACCTTGCCGCGGTGCAGTTCCATGATCGACTTCACGATCGCGAGCCCGAGCCCCGCGTTGCGCGCCGCACCGTGCCGCGACGAATCGATCCGGTAGAAGCGCTCGAAGATCCGCTCGATCTGTTCGGGCGGGATCGCCGCGCCGCGATTCGTGACTTCGACGACCGCGTAATCGCCCTGGGTCGACACCGCCAGCTCGATCGTCGACGTGGCTTGCGCGTGTTCGAGCGCATTCGACGCGAGGTTGCTCACCGCGCGCCGGAACAGCGTCGCGTCCGCGACGACCGGCGCTTCGCCGCGCACGTCGATGCGCACGCCGGCTTCGTCGGCCAGCGCCTGGAAATACGACGCGAGCCGGCGCAATTCGCCACCCGCGTCGAGTTTGGCGGCCTTCAGATGCTGCGTTGCATTGTCGGTGCGCGCGAGAAACAGCATGTTCTCGATCATCCGCTGCAGCCGTTCGCATTCCTCGATGTTTGATTCGATCAGCGTCTCGTATTCGTCCGTCGAGCGGGCGCGCGACAGCGTGATCTGCGACGAGCTGATCACGTTCGCGAGCGGCGTGCGCATGTCGTGCGCGAGATCGGACGAGAACTGCGACAGCCGCACGAACGCGCGTTCGAGCCGGTCGAGCATCCGGTTCACCGACGTGGCGAGCTCGCGCAATTCGACCGGGCCGCCGCGCGCGTCGAGGCGCGCGTTCAGGTTGTGCGCCTCGATGCGCGACGTCTGCCGGCCGAGGCTTTCGACCGGGCGCAGGCCGCGCGACGCGACCGCGTAGCCGAGCGCGCCGACGAGCAGCGCGCCGACGGCTGCCGCGAGCCAGATATCGACCCGATAGCTTTCGAGCAGCGACTGCCGATCGGCCGCGGTGCGCGCGAGCGCGACGTGGATCGTTTCGCCGGATGGCAGCGTTTCGCGTGCAACCACGCAGCGCGACGTGCCGATGCCGGGCGGCGCGCATGTGAACGGGCCGTCGGCGCCGCCAGCCGGATGTGGCGCGGCGATCACCGACGCGAGCGTATTGCCGGCTGCGTCGGAATGCTCGACGAGCGGGCGGTTCCCTGCGTCGTAGATGCCGAGATAGACGCCCGGATGCGACAGCAGCACGTCATGGAACACGGCCGGATCGGCGCGCAGCGCGGCCGTCGATCCGCTGGCGCGCGCGAGTTGCAGGAACTGGTTGAGCTTGCCGGAGATCTCGATGTCGTCGCGCCGCGTCAGCTCCGCGGACAGCGAGCGGTACAGATACGCGCCGGTCAGCGCGAACACGAGCGCCGCGACGGCGGCGAACGCGAGCGTGAGGCGCCGCAGCAGCGAATACGAAGCGGAGCGCGCGGTCACGAACGATCCTCGAGCACGTAGCCCATGCCGCGAATCGTGTGGATCAGCTTGTTCTCGTACGCGTTGTCGATCTTCGCACGCAGGCGCTTGATCGCTGCATCGACGACGTTCGTGTCGCTGTCGAAATTCATGTCCCAGATCTGCGACGTGATGAAGGTGCGCGTCAGCACCTCGCCCTCTCGTTCGGCGAGCAGTTGCAGCAGCGCGAATTCCTGCGCGGTCAGGTCGATGCGGGCATCGGCGCGCCGCACGCGGCGCTTGAGCAGGTCAATTTCGAGATCGGCGACGTGCAGGACGTCGCGCACGTTGCGCGGCGCGCGCCGCAGCAGCGAGCGGATGCGCGCCAGGAATTCGGCATACGCGA
The DNA here is from genome assembly GCF_002925705.1 of Burkholderia anthinoferrum. NCBI lineage: Bacteria > Pseudomonadati > Pseudomonadota > Betaproteobacteria > Burkholderiales > Burkholderiaceae > Burkholderia > Burkholderia anthinoferrum. The sequence goes on along the minus strand of NZ_LFZP01000060.1, from coordinate 55,930 downwards.
ACGGCTTGAGCAGGTAATCGTCGGCGCCGAGCTCGAGCCCGGCGACCTTGTCCTCGATCGCGTCGCGCGCCGTGAGCAGCAGCACGGGCGTCTGCTTTTGCGCGCGCAGCCGCTTCAGCACCTCGAAGCCGTCCAGCTCCGGCAGCATCACGTCGAGCACGACCAGGTCGAAATCCTCGTGCAGCGCGAGGAACAGCCCGTCCTGGCCGTTTTCCGCGACGTCGACCGTATAGCTCGCCTCCATCAACCCCTTCCGGAGGTAGGACGCCATCTTCGGTTCGTCTTCGACTATCAGTATCCGCATGGTGAGGCAGGCTGTCCGTGATTCCAGCCGGTCAGTGTAACGCCAGAGCGTACGGCGTCGCGCGTGCGCGAAGGATGACCGGCGGATGACGGAATTGTCATGAAAAACCGGTCATGGTTCGGCCATCTCGTCGTCACCGCGGCGGCGCTAAGCTGCGGCCGTCTTGTCCCCGGAGCGCGCCGTCGTGCGCCGCGCCGGCCCAACGGTCGCTGTCCCGATTTCGCTTCCATGTCGTACTGGCGCACATTCGTTCTCGTCGTGTTGCTCGCGCTGAGCCTGCCGATCCAGTCGTTCGCGGCTGTGTCGATGCCATGCGCGGGCGCCGCCGTGTCGCATGGGGACAGCGCGCCGCACACGCTATCGGCCGCGCAGGACGGGCATCACGATCACGGCGACCACGCGCGGCATGCGACGTCGTGCGCCGCGTGCGTGTCCTGCTGCTTCGGCGCGGCCATGTCGGGCACGCCCGCGGTGCCCGCCGCGGCGAGCGTCGGCGTCGCGATCGTCGCGCCGCCGCGCTCGGCCGGGGACGTGTCGTTCCTGACCGGCGGCATCGACCGGCCGCCTCGCCGAATGCCCGTCTAGCTCCTGCCCGCGGCGGACCCGCCGCGATCCCGCTATTTGCTCCGGCCGACGCATCGCGCCACGCCGGACGACTGACGACGAGACATGTTCATGCGATTGATCATTGCGGCGCTCTGGAGCGCGGCGGCCCTCGCGCCGTCGCTCGTGCCGGCGCAAACCCGGTTTCCCGATCCGGCCGACGCCGCCGCGTCGGTGCCGGACGTCACCGTGACGTCCGCGTTCGACGGCTACCGGCCGTATCGGGACGACGCAGGCCCGGGCTGGCAGCAACTGAACCGGGACGTGGCGGAGCGGCCCGCGAAAGGGCGCACGAGCGGCGCCGCGGCCGGCAACGGCGCCGCCCATTCGACACACGGCGGGGCCGCGCGATGACGACGCTCGCGATATCGCCGAGGATCGGCGCGGCTGCGGTCGTGCTGGCGATCCTCGCGGGCTGCACGACGTTTTCGAAGGACGGCGGCTTCGACGCCGTGTCGTCCGTCGCATCCGAGCGCATCGGCAAGGAGGCGGTGGCTGTGCGGACCGACGCCGACCGCGAAGCCGTCGACCGGCGGACGACGGAATTGCTCGCGAAACCGCTGTCGATGGACGATGCGGTGCAAATCGCGCTGCTGAACAACCGCGGCCTGCAGGCGTCGTACGCAGAACTCGGGCTGTCGGAGGCCGACCTCGTGCAGGCCGGCCGGCTGCCGAACCCGCGCTTCGCATTCAGCCGCACGCGTGCCGGCGACGGCGAGCTGACGCTCGGCCGCACGTTCTCGGCGAACGTGTTCGCGCTGCTGACGATGCCGCTCTCGACGCATATCGAACGCCGCCGCTTCGAGCAGACCAAGCTCGAAACGGCCGACGCGATGCTGAAGGTCGCGGCCGACGCGCGCCGCGCGTATGTCGAGGCCGTCGCCGCCGAGCAGGCCGCGAACTATGCGCAGCAGGTGCGCGAGGCCGCCAGCGCGGCCGCCGAACTCGCGCTGCGCATGCGGCAGGCCGGCAACTTCAGCCGGCTCGACCATGCACGCGAACAGGCGTTTCACGCCGACGCGGTCGCGCAGCAGGCGAAGGCGCGCCAGCAGGCCGTCGCCGCACGCGAGAGGCTCACGCGCGCGATGGGGCTGTGGGGCGAACGCACGCGGTACACGCTGCCCGAACGCTTGCCGGATTTGCCGAAGGCGCGCCCGGACCTGCCCGATCTCGAACGCTTCGCGATGAGCAACCGCCTCGACATCCAGGCGGCGAAATTGCAGACGCAAGGCGTCGCGTCTTCGCTTGGCCTCAGCAAGGCCACGCGCTTCGTCAACGCGGTCGAGCTCGGCTACGTGAACGACTACGAAACCGGCAAGGGCCACGAGCACGGCTACGAGATCAGCGTCGAGATTCCGCTGTTCGACTGGGGCGGCGCGAAGGTCGCGCGCGCCGAGGCGATCTACATGCAGTCCGCGAACCGGCTCGCGAAAACCGCCATCGATGCCCGCTCCGAAGTGCGCGAATCGTACGCGGCGTACGTGACGAGCTACGACGTCGCCACGCACTACCGCGATGAAGTCGTGCCGCTGCGCAAGACGATCTCCGACGAACTGCTGCTGCGCTACAACGGGATGCTCGCGAGCGTGTTCGAGCTGCTGACCGATGCGCGCGAACAGGTCGGCGCGATCAACGGCTACATCGATGCGCTGAAGGACTACTGGCTCGCCGAAACCGATCTGCAGATGGCCGTCGGCGGCCGGTTGCCGTCGTCGGATGCCGTGCCGCGCGCGACGCATTCCGCCGCATCCGCATCCGCTGCAAAACCCGACGCCGCGCCGCAGCCGGCTTCCACTCCCGCGGCGCCGTCGGCGCCCGCCACGCAACCGCATCCGGAAGGTCATTGACATGGTGTCCCGTCGACAATTTCTCAGCGGCTCGGGCGCCGCGCTGCTCGGTGCGGCGATGGTCAGCCGGGCCGGCGCCGCGTCGCTGCCCGAAGCGCGCACGATGGCGAAAGCCGGCACGCAGCCGCCGCTCGTGCCGCCCAACGGCCGCCCGTACACGCCCGTCGCGACGCTGAACGGCTGGTCGCTGCCGTGGCGGATGAAGAACGGCTGGAAGGAGTTCCACCTGACGGCCGAGCCCGTCGTGCGCGAGATGGCGCCCGGCATGAACGCGAACCTGTGGGGCTACAACGGCCAGTCGCCGGGCCCGACGATCGAGGCCGTCGAAGGCGACAAGGTCCGCGTCTTCGTGACCAACCGGCTGCCCGAGCACACGACGATCCACTGGCACGGGCTGCGGCTGCCGAACGGGATGGACGGCGTCGGCGGCCTCACGCAGCCGCATATCCCGCCGGGCAAGACGTTCGTCTACGAGTTCCGGCTCGAAGCGCACGGCACGTTCATGTATCACCCGCACGCCGACGAGATGGTACAGATGGCGATGGGGATGATGGGCATGTTCATCGTACATCCGAAGGATCGCGGCACGATGCCGGTCGACCGCGATTTCGTGTTCCTGCTCGCCGCGTACGACATCGACCCGGGCAGCTACACGCCGCGCGTAAACGAGATGACCGACTTCAACATGTGGACCTTCAACTCGCGCGTGTTCCCCGGCATCGATCCATTGCCGGTGCGCGCGGGCGACCGCGTGCGGATTCGTTTCGGCAACCTGACGATGACGAATCATCCGATCCACCTGCACGGCTACAGCTTCGAAGTCGCGGGCACCGACGGCGGCTGGATTCCGCCGGCCGCACGCTGGCCGGAAGTGACGGCCGACGTCGCGGTGGGCCAGATGCGCGCGATCGAGTTCACCGCCGATCGTCCGGGCGACTGGGCGTTCCATTGCCACAAGTCGCACCACACGATGAATGCGATGGGCCACCAGGTGCCGAACCTGATCGGCGTGCCGCAGAAGGATCTCGCGAAGCGGATCGGCAAGCTCGTGCCCGACTACATGGCGATGGGCAGCACGGGCGGCGCGATGGGCGGCATGGAAATGCCGCTGCCCGACAACACGCTGCCGATGATGACCGGCACGGGCCCGTTCGGGCCGCTGGAGATGGGCGGCATGTTCACGGTGCTCAAGGTGCGACAGGGGCTTGGGCGCAACGACTATCGCGATCCGGGCTGGTTCCGGCATCCGAAGGGCACCGTCGCGTACGAATACACCGGCGAATTGCCGGACGGCTGAAGCAGCACGCGGCGGCCGCGCCGATGCGGCCGCCGGTTTCCATTCACTCACACGGGAGTCGACATGATGAAGAAGGGACTGGTTTTGATGGCGACGGGTTGCGCGCTGGCGTTCCCGGCCGCGTCGTACGCGGCCGGCGACATGGCCGGCATGGACATGGGCGCGAGCGCGAAGCAGGGCGCCGCCGCGGCGGCGCGCATGTCGCACGGCGAGATCCGCAAGGTCGACACGGCGGCCGGCAAGCTGACGATAAAGCACGGCCCGCTGGAGAACCTCCGGATGGACGCGATGACGATGGTGTTCAAGGTGAAGGACCCGGCGATGCTGTCGCAGGTGAAGGCGGGCGATACGGTCGACTTCGTCGCCGAGGACGTGAACGGCGCGCTGACCGTCGTCGAACTGAAGAAGCCGTGATGCGGAGCGCGAACATGAAGATCTCGATGCTCAACCGGCTGGCCGGCTTCACCGCGGCCGCCGCCCTTTTCGCGGTCGCACCGGGTGCGGCGTCGGCGCACGGCAAGCTGGAAAGCGCCGTACCGGCGGCCGGCGGCACGGTCGACACCGCGCCCGACACGGTGCGGCTCACGTTCAACGAAGATCTCGAACCGGCATTCAGCTCGGTGAAGGTGTCCGACGCGAACGGCAACGCCGCCACGCAGGACAAGGCGAAGGTCGATGCGTCGAACCCGCGCGTGATGACCGTCGCGATACCGAAGCTCGCGGCGGGCGCGTACAGGGTGCAGTGGGCGGCGATGACGGCCGACGCGCATCGTACGAAGGGTAGCTACACATTCCGGGTGAAGGATTGACGTCCTCCTCTCCCTAAAGGGAGAGGATTCCCACACCTGGCGATGCACGTCCGCATCGAAGAATGTTCAACGCAGCGTTGGTATCTCGATCATGCTCGACACCACAGTCACTGTAGGCCCACTCTCTTATTCTCAGTCCCGCGATACCTTTCGGCCGCGTCGTGCTGCCGCGATAGCGCAGGTAGGGCCGACGGTGCTGGCTGCGCGACTTCGCATATTGCTCGCACGTCGCGTTGATCGTGCCGGAGTGGATGCCGAGCGCCTTGCTGCTGCCAGTGGTGAGCATGTTCAGGTCAAAGCCCGTCGGCCACTTCTTGCTCCACTTGAGCGCGTGCTTCTGCGTGTCGTTGCAGAAGTTCCAGACGTAGTTCACCGCACGGCTCTGCTGGTTGAGCAGTCCGTTGAGCGACTTCACGCGGTAGCGGTAGACAAGGATCATGTCGGTGATCCCAACCCGTGGAAGAAGCTGTCCGTCAACGGCGATCCTTTCCTTCCCGTCCTGAAGGACGGGGTTTCTCGGAGCAACTGATGAACGACGGTATCGTCGGCCTGCTGCGGCTCGTGGGGGTGGCGATCCAGAACGCCGGGTTTGCGGTCGTCGTCGGTGCGCTGCTGGCGCGCCACTGGCTCGCGCGCGGCGCGTCCGCGTGGCAGCACGGCGTCGGGCGGCGGCTCGTCGCGACGCTGCGCATCGCGTCCGTCGTATCGCTGCTCGCGAGCGTCACCGCGTTCTGGGCGCATTGCGCGCTGATGAGCGAGGTGTCGTTGCTCGAAGCGGGGCCGGCCGTCCGCGCGATGCTCGCGGGTACGGGGTTCGGTCATGCGTGGCTGGTCGGGGCGGTGTTCATGCTCGTCGTCGTGGTGCTGTCGTTTATCCGGCGCGCGAACGATACGCGCTTGCCGTTCGCGATGTGGGCCGCGCTCGCCTGCGTCGCGCTCGCACGCAGCAACGGCGGGCATCCGGTGGACGCAGGCCTGTTCAGCGTACCGGTGTGGATCGACTGGCTGCATCTGCTGGCGATCAGCGCATGGGTCGGGCTCGTGCTCGTGACGGCATTCGGCGTGATGCCGGGGCTTGCCGCGATGCCCGCGAGCGAACGCACGACCGGCGCATCGTTCGTGCAGTCGCTGTCCGATACGTCGACCTACACGTTGATCGTGCTGTTCGTGACCGGCGCGTACAACGGCTGGCGAGGCGTCGATACGCCCGCCAATCTGCTCGCGTCGACGTACGGGCAGATCCTGCTGTTGAAGCTCGCGCTCGTGCTGATCGCGGCGGCGCTCGGCGGACATAACCGCTTCTTCGGGATGCCGAATCTGTTGGCCGCACTGAAGGATCCGGCAGCCCCGATGCCGGCCAGTTCGTTGAAACGGTTCGGCGCCGTGTTGCGGATCGAGGCGGTGGTGCTCGGCGGCGTGCTGATGGTTGCGGCCGTGCTCGTGGCGAGCGCGCTGCCGGGCACGGTGTAGTGCGACGGCGCGACGCTGCGCTGTCGTGGCAGCGAAGGCGTGCGGGGCAATCGTCATGGGCGCGGCGAACTTTCGTCAGACGAACCCCCGCTTTTTCCGGGGTAAACGCGCGGTCGGTGGCGATCTCAGCGCGATAGCGATAATTACATATACCTGTCTCTCGATTACCAAAAACTGTCATTGAGCGCCGCTAAGCTTTCGCCACCCTCACAACCGGGATTCCCGCCATGCGCTCGACAATCCGCCTGTTTGCCCCGCTATTGCTGCTCCCGACGCTCGCCGCGCCGGTATTCGGCGCCACCGCCGCGCCCGTCAGCCCGAACTGCGGCGGCAGCACGACGCCGATCGCCGATATCCAGGGGCCGGGCGCGCCGTCGCCGCTCGCCGGTCAGAACGCGTCGATCGAGGCCGTCGTCACCGCCGATTTCGGCGGCACGGACGGCTTTGGCGGCTTCTTCGTCCAGCAGGCCGACGCGCAGCGCCGCAACCAGCCGGGCGTGTCCGAAGGCCTGTTCGTCTATGCGCCGAAGGTGCGTGCGAAGGCCGGCGATCTCGTGCACGTGACGGGCAAGGTCGAGGAGAAATACGGGCAGACGCAGCTCACGCTGTCGGGCGCGATCGCGGTGTGCGCGAACGGCCAGACTGTGACGCCCGCGACGCTCACGCTGCCGGTCGACGGCCCGAACGCGTTCGCCGCATACGAAGGGATGCGCGTGCGCCTGCCGCAGACGCTGAGCGTCACCGACAACTACGAGCTTGGCCGCTACGGCAGCGTGATGCTCAGCAACGGCCGCCTGCGTACGCCGACGAGCGTCGTGCCGCCCGCGCAGGCGCAGACGCAGATCGACGCGAATGCGCGCAACCGTCTGATCCTCGACGACGGCTCGAACAAGCAGAACCCCGCGACCGTACCGTATCCGGCGCCGGGCCTGTCGGCCGCGAACACGCTGCGCGCGGGCTACACCGTGCGCGACGTCGAGGGCGTGCTCGAAGTGCGTTACGGCGCATGGCGCGTGCAGCCGCTGCCGGGCGCGGCCGTGCCGGCGTTCGACAAGCGCGAGAACCCGCGCACCAACGCGCCCGCGCGCGACCCGAAATCGAACCTGCGCGTCGCGTCGTTCAACGTGCTCAACTACTTCAACGGCAACGGTCTCGGCGGCGGCTTCGACGATCCAAACAACCGCGGCGCGAAGACGTTCCAGGAATTCCAGCGCCAGGAAGCGAAGATCGTCAGCGCGCTGAAGGCCATCGACGCCGACGTGATCGGCCTGATGGAAATCCAGAACAACGGCTACGGCGAATTGAGCGCGGTGCGCCAGCTCGCGGCGAAGCTCGGCAATCAGTGGCGCGTGGTCGATCCGGGCACGTCGCGGCTCGGCGGCGATGCGATCGCGGTCGCGGTGATCTACGACAGCCGCAAGGTCGAACCGGTCGGTCGCGCGGCGACGCTCGCGATCGACGACAAGAACCGCCAGCCGCTCGCGCAGTCGTTCCGGCTGGTCGGCGGCAACAAGCAGGCGCTGACGGTGGCCGTGAACCACCTGAAGTCGAAGAACTGCCCGGACGCCGCGAACGACGATCTCGACCAGGGCGATGGGCAGGGCTGCTGGAACCCGACGCGCACGCGCGCGGCGGCGAAGGTGGCCGACTGGTTGGCCGGCAACCCGACGGGCGTCAAGAGCCAGGGCGTGCTGCTGATCGGCGACTTCAACAGCTACACGTACGAAGACCCGATCCGCACGCTCGAATCGCGCGGCTACCGCAACCTCGTCGCGCGCTGGATCGGCGCCAACGCGTACAGCTACGTGTACAACGGCGAAGCCGGCTATCTCGACCACGCGCTCGCGACGCTGCCGCTCGCGTCGCACGTGAAGGCCGTGCACGAATGGCACATCAACGCGGACGAGCCGCTCGCGCTGCAATACACGCTCGCGTACAAGTCGGCCGAGCAGCAGAAGACGTTCTACGCGGCCGATGCGTATCGTTCGTCGGATCACGATCCGGTGCTGATCGATATCGCGCTGCCGGGCGGCGGGAAGTAATCGTGGTTTGAGTCTTGCGACGACGGGCGCGATGTGCGGCAATGCCGCGCGTCGCGCCCGTCCCGGAAAGCCGTTCGAATACCGGGTAAATAATGCCGCGAATAATTAGTCGAGCCGGTATTTTATGGATGACGCAGTGCACATCGGCACTTCGATTGAAACGCGATTGAAGTGGAAAGAATCATCGAATGGCGTGTGCATGATGCTGCATCGTCTTAATCGATTGGCGATAATAAAATTGAAAGAATGATCCTGTCGATATGAAGGCTTTCGATACGTTGCGCCAATACGGGAAGCGGCTTCTGCGCCGTGCTGAAAAAGTAAAATAGTCGGCGCGACCTAGCTGATAAAGCCTACCTTGCACGAATAATTCCGTTTTCTTTCAAATCCCAGACACTATCTGCCCTTCGCATCATCGCGGGATTTTTAATATCCGAATGATCTTTGACAACGCGGCGCAGCACCGCCTATTTTTGTCATGTCGTAAATTTCGGTAATACAAAAGTTGGCCAAACTGCAGGGGGCGCGTCCGGGCATCATTCTCGCCAGCAGTTTGCTGTGTCTGTATCAAGTTCAGTCTCTGAGAAGTCCCATTCCCAACCGCCGACTGCCGACCTTGCAACGCGAGTCGCGGGGTAGGCCTGCGCGTGTCGCGGGCGTTGGCGGCCTTTGTGATGCGGTATCCGAAGCCGAAGGAAAGAGATGAAACCAGACAAGAGCAATACCGGCAGCCGCCGTGTCCGTCGCGGCCGGCTGGCCGGGCTAGGCGCAATGACCGCCATGACGCTGGCGCTCGCGGCATGCGGCGGCGACGATTCGTCGTCCGTCGGCGCGTCCAGCCTCGCGCAGGCCACCGCGAGCCAGCAGGCCAGCGCGCAGGCGGCCGGCACCCAGGCGTCGGCGGCCAACCAGCCGTACGTCGACCCGGTCGCGTACTCGATGAACGCGACCGATGGCCTCGCGCCGTCGCAGGTGTCCGAGAAAGCGGCCGTCATGCATTACCAGTGGAAAGGCGGCGGCAAGACGATCGACTACACGACGACCACCGGCCACCTGACCGCGCAGGATGCGAACGGCAATCCGGAAGCGTCGATGTCGTATGTCGCGTACACGGCGCCCAGCACCAACGGCAAGCCGCGCCCGGTCACGTTCGTCTACAACGGCGGGCCCGGCTCGTCGTCGATCTGGCTGCGGCTCGGCTCGTTCGCGCCGACCCGCGTGGCCACGCCCGATCCGCTGTTCGGCACCAACTGGCCGAACTATCCGCTCGTCGACAATGCGGACAGCCTGATCGACACCACCGACCTCGTGTTCATCGACCCGCCCGGCACCGGGCTGTCGGAAGCCGTGTTGCCGAACACCAACCAGAAGTACTGGGGCTCCGACGTGGACGTGAACATCATGCGCGACTTCATCCAGCGCTACCTGAACGTCAACGGCCGCGGCACGTCGCCGATCTACCTGTACGGCGAATCGTACGGCACACCGCGTACCGACATGCTCGCGCTCGCGCTCGAATCGGCCGGCGTGCACTTGACGGGCATCGTGCTGCAGTCGTCGATCCTCAACTACTTCGCGGACGCGGTGGAAGCGGTGGCGATCACGCAGTCGACCGAAGGGCTGCTGCTCGATACCGATACGGTGGCCGGCTACCTGCCCGGCTACGCGGCGGTCGCGGCGTACTTCAACCAGGTGTCGCCGGCGCCGGTGAACCAGGATCTGTACGCACTGCAGACGGAACTGTTCACGACGCTGATCTACAGCCAGTTGCAGAAGTATTCGCAGTCGTGGGTGTTGAGCCAGCTCGGCATTCCGGATGCGCTCGGCACGCCGGTGTTCCCGAGCGATGCGACGCTCAGGCTGTGGTCGATTCCGTCGAGCCTCACGCAGCGGGCGCTGCGCGACTACTTCAACGCGAATCCGTTCGGCACGAGCCTGGTGCCCGGCGCGACGATCGGCCGCTACGACGGGCGCGTGTCGCTGCCGAATTCGGACCCGCGGCTGCAGACCGACGGCGATCCGTCCGACATCCTGATCTCGCAGCCGTTCACGAACGCGCTCGCGACGCAGATGCCGGACTATCTCGGCTATACGGCCCCGAACGCGACGTACCTGCCGCTGAACGACGACATCATCGGCGTCTGGGATTTCTCGCACGACGGCCAGCCGATGCCCGACACGATCCCCGATCTGCTCGGTGCGCTGCAGCTCAACCCGAAGCTGCGCGTGCTCGCGGAGAACGGCTACCACGATCTCGCGACGCCGTTCTTCAACACCGAGAAGCAACTCGCGCGGCTGCAGACGGTGAAGGGCCTGAATCCGAAGCTGCAGGTGAACTTCTTCCAGGGCGGCCACATGATCTATCTGGACGACGTTGCCCGTCCGCAGATGAAGCGGGACTTGCAGACGTTCTACAAGGGCGCGCGGATTCCGACGGCGCTGACGCTGCATACGCTGCCGCCGCCGTGGCCGGACGAAAACCCGCCGGGCGTACCGACCGGCAGCGCGCCGGGCGCGACAGCGGCGACGACGCTGGCGGCCGCCCCCTGAGCGACGGACTCCTTGTCAAAGGAACCCTCTATTCATCCATTGAATGCGAGCGATCATGTCCCTAATCCAATTGATGCGGCGTATGTCCCCGTTGATCGTGCTCGGTGCCGTGATGAGCAGTGCCTACGCGTTGCCGCCGCAGGCGGTGGCGCCGGTGAAGCTGCCGCACGGCGGGCGCGGCGTCGACGGCCCGTTCTTCCCGGCCACGCGGGCGGCGCCGGTGCTGCCGTCGACCGGTGCGGCCCTGCAGCAGCAGGCGCAGCAGCGCGTCGACGCGCGGCTCGGCGGCAATACCGTGCTGAGCAACGGCGCGGCCGTGACGAAGGCGCAGGCGCAGAGCAGCGGGCTCGGCTTCGTGTCGCAGCACTTCGACGAGATCGATGCGAAGCACACCGGCCGCGTGACGATGAGCGATGTACGGCAGTTCATCCGGCAGCGACAGGTGCAGGCGCAGCAGGAACAGCAAGACGAGTGACGTAGCAACGCAGGGCGGCGGCCGGCGCGGCTTTCCCTCGCGCGGGCCGCGGATCATCGCGCAGGTCGTCGCGCATTTTCGGCGGCGTGCCTACGTGACGGGCCGGCGCCAGTCGATCGCAACATCCTTGTCTACATGTTCGAGGCGCCGCACGCGCGTGCGCTGTTCGCCGCGAGCCGGGCCGACGAGGCGCCGCGGATGATCGCGCTGTTTCACACGAGCCACGATCTCTATGCGAAGAATGACGATCCCGCGCTGAAGCTGGCGATCCATACGCCGGTAAACGGCGATGACGAGGCGTGATGCGGATGTGAAGGGCGCCCGCCGACGGCCACGCAGCGAAGCATCGGCTTCGTGCGTGAACGCGGGTCGTCACGCGTCATGGCGGGACAGCGGCGACTCAGGCCGTGCGCCGAGCGGACAGCCGATTCCACAGCAGGCCGGAGCGGCTGCCGCTGCGGCAATACGCGAGCACGGGCTTCGGCAGCGTGTCGACCAGTGCGCCGAACGCGTCGACTTCCGCTTCGCCGATGCGGTCGCGCTCGACCGGCAGGTAACGCGCATCCATGCCCAGTTCGCGCGCCGCGGCGGCGATCTCCTCGAACGCCGGTTGATCCGCGCCTTCGCCGTCGGGCCGGTTGCAGATCACCGCGCGAAAGCCGGCATTACGGATCGCCTTCAGGTCGGCCGGCGTGATCTGCCGCGACGCGGTGAAGCCGGTCGCCGCCGCCGCCCGGCATTGCTCGATCGCCCGCGTGAAACAGGCGATCGCGAAGTCGACGTCCTCTTCCGTCGTGAAACGGCCGAAACTGATGCGTACGGTACGCCCGGCCGTTTCGGCATCGAGGCCGATCGCGGTCAGCACGTGCGACGGTGCGCCGCTGGTCGAATTGCATGCGGAGGTGGACGACACGGCAAGCGCTTCACCGAGCATGAACGGGAAGAAGCCCGGCGCATGCACCGTCAGGCTCAGCGTGTGCGGGATACGACGGGCGGCGGCCGCGTTCTGCGTGACGTCGCCGAGCGCGAACAGCGCGCCGGTGAGCCGCGCGCCGAGCGCCGCGATCCGCGCGGCCTCGCCGTCGAGCTTTTCAGCGGCGAGTTCGCAGGCTACCCCCATGCCGACGATCTGATGCGTGGCGAGCGTGCCCGAGCGCAGCCCGCGCTCGTGGCCGCCGCCATGAATCTGCGGCGCGATGCGGCTCGCGATCTCGCGACGGACGAACAGCGCGCCGATGCCCTTGGGGCCATACACCTTGTGGGCGGACATCGACATCATGTCGATGCCGAGCGCGCGCACGTCGATCGGCGTCTTGCCGAGCGCCTGCGCGGCGTCCACGTGAAGCAGCGCGCCGGCGGCGTGGACGACGCGGGCGATCGCGCCGATGTCGGTCAGCGTGCCGATCTCGTTGTTCACGAGCATCAGCGACACGAGGCCCGTGTCGGGGCCGATCGCGGCCGCCACTGCGTCGGCGGTGATTTCGCCGTTGGCGTCGGGCGCCAGGAAGGTGACCTGCGCGCCGTGCTTCGACAGGTTCGCCATCGTGTCGAGAATGGCCTTGTGCTCGAGGCGGCTCGTGATCAGGTGGCGCTTGCCGGTCGCGTTTTCCGCATACCCCTTCAGCGCGAGGTTGTTCGATTCGGTGGCGCCCGAGGTCCAGACGATCTCGTCGGCATCCGCGCCGATCAGCGCGGCGACCTGCGCACGGGCATGCTCGACCTTGTCTTTCGCCCGTCGGCCGGCCGCGTGCGAGCTGGACGCGGGATTGCCGAAGATGCCGTCGAAGCCGAGGCAGGCCGTCATCGCTTCGATCACACGGGGGTCGGCAGGGGTCGTGGCTGCGTAGTCGAGGTAGTGCAGCGGGGGGATGTCGCTCATGTCCGTTTCTTGCTCATTGCGTGGTGACGGAATGATACGGGGGACAGAAGGGAAAAAGGATCCAAAGTTGGCTGACGATTCGATCTAACGTGGAATAACGTTTTATTTATTTGCGGAATTGGGGAATTTGTTTTTATATGAGCACGCCGGCCCGATCACGTCGCCGTATCGGGGCCGGATTGGGTCGACAACCGGTGTGCATCCCGCACCCACGCCAGCAGCGCGTGCTCGTACTTCGACGGGATCGTGACCGTGAGCGTCGTGAGGCGGGTGGCGCTGCTGGGCAATTCCAGATAGCGCCGCCAGGTTTTTCGCACCAGTTGCGACATCGCGGAGTCCGTCATGCCGAGTTCGGCGGCCAGCGCCCGTTGGGATCTGCCTTTCACGAAAATCTCGTGCAAGGCCCACTGGTTCAGCGGCTTGGTCCGCGTATCCTGAAGCCGCAACAGCCGGAACTGTTCGGCAGTCATGCGTCGGGTCGTTTGCATTCAGATCCGCCCCGAATGTTGAAGTGACGAGATCAATTCCGCGCCGCACGAAGTCTTGTGGCCGTCGAACGCGGCGGCCCGGCCTTCGATGTCGAAGCTCGGGTCGCCTTCGGCGATCTCGCAGGCGCCATGAATCGGACACGAGCACGCGTCGCCGATACGCGCGACCGCGCGCCCCATCACCGTGCTTGTTTGGGCGCCGGATTCGACCCGGCCGCCGTGGGTGTGCGTATCTTCTACCCGGATAATTCCCCGCATGGGATTTCCTCCTCCAAATGGTTTGAGGTCTGACGCGGCGATCACGTTCGGACGAAGCGATTTGCCGTGCCGGTGTGCTTCACCATGAATAGCCTTGCATGCCGTAATTCGTATCGTGTCGGCGGCCCCACCACGGCAGGTAGGCATTGTTGCCGCCGCGTGCGCGGAACCAGTCCTTGTCGGGATCGATCGGCGTGAGCTTCGACGGTGGCCGGACAACGACCGCGACCGGATGATCCGGGTCGGTCGTGCCGGCGACGAGCGCGTTGCCGCCGAAGTGATTGATCCGGCCGATGGCGAGCGCGACATCGGTCAATGCGCTGCCTGTTCCCATGTCGCCGAGCAGGGCGGCCGTGTTGAAGGTCTGTTTGCGGTGGTCGTATTCGGGAAGCATTTCCGTCAACGTCTGCGCGAGCGCGGCAAGACGTGCCGACGATGCGTCGCTGCCTTTACCTGCGTCGTGAACGATGTAGTTGAGGTCGGGGGCCGAGATGCCGGCGTTGCGTGCGGCTTGGTCGATGGTTGCCTTCCACGCCTGCACGATTCGCGTCGTACCGGTCTTCTTCGGAAAATCATGCGTGTTGCCGGTTGCTGCCTTGCCGATCCAGGCGAGCGGTTCACGCTCGGTGTTGAAGGTCGGGCCGGCGAGGAACAGCACGACAAGATTCTCGTTGATCTGTGCGTCCGTGGGCGGGAAGTTGGGTGCGTCCCAGTTCATCGCCCAGACGCTCTTGTCGGGGTTCGCCTGCAAGTAGTCCAACGCATTGTTCAGCGATGTGAATCCGGCGTTTGCACCGCCTTGCGTGACTTGTACGTCGGGGAGCGCATTGCGGCTCCACATCGTCGGAAAATGTGGGTTGCCGATCGAGAACGTCTTTCGGATCGAGTCCTGCAAGTAGCTTTGCGATTCGGCTGCGTCGAGTCGCTCCGGAATCGCGAGCTCGACACGGATGCCGGCTAACTCGCGCCAGTTCTTTTTATCGTCAGGATTGACCGTGTAGAAATACTTCGCGTTGCTCGCATAGCGTGAGTGAAGCAGCAGCGGGAACTTGGTCATGTACTTGCGATAGAACCCTCTAAATGTTTCTGCTCCGCGGTTGCCATATGCGATGCCTGCTACCGATTGGAGAGTAGTAAAGGACTGCGGGTCGGTGCGAACCATATCGTCATTCTTGTTCGGCCCGGAAAGCCCTTGCGTCCACAACAACTGCCATTCGGTCGGGTAATCCATGCGTTGCAATGGATTCAACCAAATCAGACCGACAACTTGGGCAACAAATGGCTTCGCCGGCTCTGCGGCGGCCGGAGCTGAGTTCGCTACGAACTCAGGGGTTGGCGCGGAATGCGCGGAACGGGTCATGGCCGTAGTAAACAGAAAAACCATGAGCGCTACCAAACTGGGTACAACTACCAATCGCTTCATCCAATCTCCAAATTCCAACTGTGTCGGGTCCGGTTGTTCTACGTGTGCCATCAGCGAGGCCATGAGTACGGCTGCGATGATCCATGCTCCGACCGAAACGGCAACACGTCGCGGCCATGTAACGATCAGCACCTTCATACCGAACCCCCAACCTTCAGATAAAACTGTCCTTCGCGTTCGTCCGTGATCGCGGTCGGCATTCTGCCTTCGCTGTTCTCCTCATGGATCCAACTTTGTATCGATAGATCGTCAAACTTTCCGCGTATAAAGTACTCCGTGTATTTCTTGTTCGGGCTGTCGTCGGGAATACCGTCTCCCATTCGCCAATCCGCCTCAATCCGCAAGTCGTAGAGTTGATCCGGCGTCAGATAGCAAACCCCGATCGCCACGTCGTACGCAAGCGCCTTTTCGGCATGCTTCGGATTCGTCATCGTCGTGGAGTGATTCGTCGGGCTGTTGGTCGCGCCACGATCGAGCCAATCGACAATCTGCTGATCTCGCCATTCCTTGTAGCCCTCCGGCATTTCGCTCTTGCCGTCCTCGCCGATTACGTGGCCATCACCATCGAGCCATTCCGTATTCAGCGTTCGCCGCGCTTCCATCCGCATCAACGCGCGATCCTCATAACGCTGTCCGGCTTCGCTCTCTGCCGTCCCTTGCGCGACACTGTCCGCGTTCTTCGCCTTGTACTGATCGTAGGGATCGTCCGCGCGCTTGTCTGCCTCGCTTTTGCCTGCGTCGCGCCATGCGGCCGGCGGATCGTTGCCTTCGTTGAAGTCGCTTGTCGCATTGCCGTCCTTCGTTTCGATGGGCTTGCCGAACCGAAACGCCTTCGGCGCGAACGGTTCGTCGAGTGCCGGCGCGTCCGCCACCACGGTCCAGCCCTGCGGCGGAACGGCGTTCACGCGGAACATATTCAATGCCGAGCTGATCTGGGTGACGAAAAACATGATCGGCGCGGATGCAAGCGTGGCCGCCACCCCGAACACAGACTCGTTTCCCTTGAGTGCACCGATGAGATTGAACTTGGCAGGTGGCGAAGGCGGATACCAGAAGCCCGAAGTCGTTCCCTTTTTGCCATGCCGCCAGTCGTCTTCCCAATACCGATAGTGCTTCTGCACGCCAACCCGGAAGCCGGAGGCAAAGACGCGCTGCGTCAGCACGCCGGGCACGCCGATATCGTTCAGCTCGTTCTTGTCGATGCCGCGCCAGCCGATGCCTTGAACCGTGACCGCCGAGATCACCTGATCATGCGGACAGCAATACGCGGTGACGCGACCATACGTCGATCCGTTCAGGCCGTGGCGTACCCGATCCTCTTGTGCTGCATAAGATTTCTTGCTGGTCGGCGATACCCGTTCGTTCGCCATGTCTTCATCGATCTTGTCGGCGGGCAGTTCGTAGGCCTTCCGCGTGCCGATGATCGACAGAAACTTGCCGAACGTTTTCGTGCGGGCGGTGTAGGTCTGTCGTCCGCGACGGCCGCCACCGTCTCGGGTCGCGCGTTGCGACCAGGTATCCATGAACGTATCGGATGGATTTGGGCCGTCCGCACGCGCAAGGCTGTACGGCGCATTCGCCAGTACATAGGCATCCGCCACGCAATGCCCGCTACGTCCCCACGGATCTTCGACATCGGGCAGTGCATCGCCGAAGAAGGCCGCGGTAAGGCCCACGATGTTGCCCTGGCTATGGCACACGACGGTGATCGGCACGTCGGCCTGCATGCGGCGAATCGACTCGATCAACCTCGCAAGGCGCAACGCCGCGAGCACGCCATATGCGCGGGGTGGCGCGCGATACAGCGGCCGATTGGTCGGGTTGATCCCCTGGACGGTCAACCACCCGGCCGCGCGGTCGTCGAGGCCGCCGTGCCAGAGATCGGGCAGGCTCGCGCAACCGTTCGTGAACGGGCCGCCGCCCCAGTAGTCCTTCTCGTTCAGGAAGATCTTGTCGCCGTACTCTTTCAGCTCAGCGGCGGTCGCCCGATAGCCCCATCGGAAATGAATGACGGGAGAGTAGGACGGGTCGGATTTGATGTAGTTGCCGGACCAAAGCTTCGGATTCAAAAACCCGTCCGGCGTCACGCTTTCCGTGTACTTCGCCGGCACCAGTTGCCCGGCATCGATGCCGTGATACTTCAACTGATCGTCCAGCCGCCCGAGCCGGCGATTCAGGCCATCGCACAGCCCCTGCTCGGCGGCCTCGAACCATTCGCCTTCGGAGTTCACGCCATGCACGAAGATGACGACACCCGGCAACGGCATTTGCTTGACGCAGATCAGGCGGGTGTCTTTCGTCCACATCGCAACCCCGTCGGTCCGGCCGACGACGATCTGCGGCGGCTCCGGCCGCGACGCGGCCGCGTCGCGCACGTCGGCCTTCGCAGCGTGCTCGTTGGTGCGGATGTCCTCTTCCGGTCGAGGATCGAGAGATGACTGATTCATCCGGAATCCTGCGCTTTCGTTAAACATTCTTCTTGGTGAACTGCACCGTCAGCCTCTCGAACCGGTCGGTGTCGACCGCCGGCAGTTCCCCGGCCGTGTCGGTCGTCAAATTCGACAGCGTTCCCGAAGCCTTTCGAACTTGCCCTTCGAACCCCGGCGCCGCGTTGCCGTCCGTGGGGCGGATCAGCTTCGGGACACGGCCGAGCGTATGTCGATCGAAGGCCGGCAGATCGGCGCTCATGCTGGCGGGGCCGTCCCATGCGTGACCGTTGGATTTCACGGTGAACTTGCCGGGGCATCCGAGTTCGATATCGCTCCCATGCAGCTTCAGATACGCGCCGCCCGCTGTGACGAATACGACTTCGTCGCTCGCCGTGCCGGCAAGCTTGCCGCCCGCCGCGGTCAACTGAATGCTTTTGCCGGACTCGATTTGCGTGTCGTCGTGCTGCGATTGAATGGCCACTTTTCCCTGATGCGCGATCGCCGATACGCCATTGCCGTGCGCGAACATCGCGACGCCATGCCCGGCATGCAGATTGATTCGCTCGCCGCTCGTGATTTGCACGTGTTGCTGCGCGATCTGATCGATGTTCTCGCCCGCATACGTGACGTGCGTTTTCGGCGTGACGTTCAGCGAACCCGCTTGCGCGCCGAACGCCATGAATGCGCGGGCGTCGCCGGTAGCGCCGGATTCGGAACTGCCGGGTTTCCAGTGACGGAACGCATCGGCGAGGGTGTCCTGGCCGGCCGTGTCGGGGGAATGCCCGCCATGCTGGCCGGCATGATCGCCGAGCGACTTGAACAGCGCCGTGCATTGATCGAGCAAGCGGAGCAGCTCGTCGCGATCGAGCTGACCGCCGGTTGCGTGCGAACGCGCATAGGTCGTCAACAGCATGCCTTGGGCGGCGCGTAACGCCGCGGCGGCGTCGGTGCGCAGCTCCGCGCCTTCGCCCCGATCGTCCCCGTGGCCGTCGATGCGCGGCTGCGTCAGGTAGCCGAGATTCAACTGCGTGTGCGCATGTTCGCTTGCCAACTGCGCGGAGATCTGCGACGACGTATCGTCGAGGCGAAGCTGGTTGTGCCGGCGACCCCTGATTTCCCGCGTCTTGATCCCGGACACGTAGCGATTGCCCGGAAGCGCGCCGGTATCGCTGAAGGTCGCCGGCGGGTTCGCACCGTTGCTCAACACGCCGATGATCACCAGACGGTCCGGATCGCCCGGCAGGCTCCCCAGCAGGACTTCCATCCCGACACGCGGCAGGAACAGCGCGCCGAAGCATTCGCCGGCGAGACTCGCCGCGACGCGAATCGGTGCGCTGTCGCCGGCCAGGCCGTTCGTACCGGCGCCTTGCGCATGAGCATGGTCCGCCGGATCGAGACCGTGAAGCTGCACACGCACGCGGCCGGCCTTGTCGCAAAACACCTGCTCGCCCTGCGTGCCGACGATCGTGCCGGTCAGCAGGTGAACCGGCGGCACGTCGATCGTCGGATCGTAGGCCGGCTTGAGCGGTACACCGCGTTGCACGCACGTGAAGCTGTTTTCGTAGCGCGTGTCCGTTTGTCCCGATGCATCGGGCGGCGGAACGGTTGGCCTCAGGTTGCGGCTTGCCGAGAACAGCCCGCTTGCGCGGCCCGACAGGTCTTTCGGCAGGTTGTTCCAGATGACGTGTCGAATCGACGTGACGACGAACCGACGACGATCGATGGGCTTCATATCCAGTTCGGGGTCGCCCGCCAGCGTGAATCCGTATCCGACCAGCATGTCGCGCACGGTGCCGATGCCTTCGAAGCGCGCGGCTTCGAACTGATGGGCCAGCATCCGGTCGTGGGCGATGCGTGCGTGATCGTTCCACGAGTCGCCGACGTGCGGGATGTCGATCGCGACGTCGGTCAGCAAACGCGCGAGATCGTTCCCCGACTCGCCCTGATCGATGTCGATGAAGGCCTCGAAATCGTCCACGCGCGCGGTCTTGTAATCCCACGACGGGCGGCGGACCTTGCCCGCGGACAGACGCTGGCCGTACGCGAAGAGGGTCACGGTGTCGCGTTGCTCGACGCCGGCGTCGCGCGGGTGAAGGCGTACCGTGCCCGCCGGCGCGTCCGGAAGACGATGCGGATCGTCGCAGAACACGAGCGTGTGAATCGGCCGCTCGTCGGTCACGCCGCGTCTGCCGTCGACCGGGGCGGCCTTCG
The DNA here is from genome assembly GCF_002925705.1 of Burkholderia anthinoferrum. Classification (NCBI taxonomy): domain Bacteria; kingdom Pseudomonadati; phylum Pseudomonadota; class Betaproteobacteria; order Burkholderiales; family Burkholderiaceae; genus Burkholderia; species Burkholderia anthinoferrum. The sequence continues at coordinate 35,845 of NZ_LFZP01000060.1, read as the reverse complement.
CAAAGACCGTGATGCCTTCCCGGCGCAGCAGACGCCGGATGAAGCGTGCGTCGGATTCGTTGACCTGCCGCGTCAGCTCGCGTGCCGGATAGCGATCGGCCTGCAAGGTCGACAGGTCGAAATCGAACGCTCGCGCGAGCGCGGGGCTGCGCTGTTTCCACTCGTTCATCAGCGTCGCCAGGATGTCCGGCACGCTGCGCGAGCGGAACAGGCGCGCGTTCGTGCGACGATCCATCAGCGACAGGGCGTCGCATACATGCAACTGATAGACGGTCAGTTCGCCGTCGGATTGACCGGCCCGCACTTCGTGCACGATTGCGTTGATGGCCCGGATGTCGCCTCGATCGGTCGTCAGCCGGACCGATACGGGCAAACCGAGAAACAGCGCAGGCGGCAGATGATCGTAGGTGGACACGCAGGTCAATTGCCCTTCGATGCCCGACATGAGCCCCTCGCGGATATCGGCATGATGGAGCGCCAGCAGATGACCGACTGCGCGTTGCGCCTGACCGAAATGAAGGGCGACCGGTCGCTTGTTCCGGTCGACCAGACCCGACGCAAAGTTTCGCAAAGTTGCTGCAATCGACATAACGACAATCTCGTTATTTATTGTTCCGGATTCGGATGGGTTCGAATCCGCCTCTCAGAGTGATAAGGCGATGGTCTTTGGGATTTCGGTGCGAAGAATAGCAAGCTATTTCTATCTTTAACTGATATTTTTATTTTGAGATGGAAGATAAGTTCTTTTGAAACAATGGTTAATGTTTGTTTGGTTTAGGCGGGGATTTTGTTTGAATGAGGATATGTCGATTCGACTATTCGGGATTGGTATTTGTCTCGACTCGTTTTCCAATATCGCTGAAGTAAGGATTTTTTTGCCCGGACATGATTGAGTGGGAGTTTGAAAAATCGGAATTGTCCCGACTCAATGCGAGCAGCGACATGTCATGTCTTTGAGATCGATGCGAGCGGGCTTGCGCTCTGGCGCGCGATATGCGCACCCGCCGATCGAATGTCGAAAATGCAGGATGATTTGATCAGCACCGCGCTTCACTACCGGTTGTCGAAGCGGGCGATACGGGTATGCGTCGCCGGACTATCGGCGGGCGAGTCGCGGCGCGAATGCGCGCGTGAATGGCGAGCCGGATCCGAACGCGTTTCGCGAGTCAGGCGATGGCGCGGGATGCGTTTGCGGATGCTTCACGGGCGCCGCCGCGCGCTTTGCGTCGGTTGTTGTCGCCAAGGCAACACGGTAGTGTTGCCCATTGACGTGCCGCCGGGCCGACAATGAACCTGTGGCGACGCGTGCCGGCATCGGCCAATTCCAAATGGCGGGTGCGTGGCCGATCATTCCACCCTATAGTGCTCGTCGTTGATCGATCTGGACGCGTTCGGGAGTTCGTCGTGTTTCACCGGAGATTCAAATTGGGTTGTTCACGCTTCGCGTGCATCGTCGCCGTGACGACGATGCTGGCGCCAGTCGCGGCGCATGCACAAGTGGAGGCTGGCGACGGCGCGACGCACGTCGCGGCGGCTGTCGATCACGGCACGTCCGCGGCACGACCGATCGTCGGCGACGACCCGGTTGCCATCCGCGAAGCGTTGCAGAAGCTGCACGTCGATACGCTCCCCCCTTCGTTGCGTGACCGGATTCGCGGTGCGGTCTCCGGCGCCGCCGGCCGGCACGGCCCGGATCCCGACCTGGCGGCCGTCGGTCTGGATCGTGACGTGACATTCGTGGTGCCGGTGCGGTACGGGCTGAGATACCGGTCACGGCCGCACCTGCTGACGCTGGATGTCGACCTGTTCGATGCGGAGCGCGACGGCCGGGCAGGCATCCTGCTCAGAAGGGTGACGACGGGGCCGCGAGGGCGCGGGCTCGTGATTGCGCCGGAAGCGAAGGCAAAAGGGTACATCCAGCACGTCGACATCATCGAACTCGACGCCGGACAAGGCAAAAAGACCACGGTCAGGAGCCGCATGCGGCTTTCGGCCGCCGAGTACGCGCGGACGCAAGGCGACTTCGCGCTCGTTTTTTCCGGGCGCCTGGTTCGGCCTTACCTGACCGAACAAACCGAACACGCCGATCCGAGTATCGAGGAGCCGACGGACATTTCGACGAGGATCTCCACGTTGCACATGGATCTCCGCGATATCTGGCTGGTGAGTCCGTCGAGCGGCGTCGTGGTGTCGAAGAAGCTGCGGTTGTCGAAGTAGCGGTTTCCGGCGGGCCGGTCATGCAGGCGCACGGATAGGGAAGGGCCGGATCAGCGGAGCCATCCGGCCGAAGCGGCGCGTTCCGAGGCCGCTTGTTCAACGCCGGGCTTTCGGTATAATGGAACCACGTTCGGAATGTCGAACGTGAGAATTCAAGCATCCAGAGTCGGGTCTTCCGACGCCAACCTGCCCTCCCGGGCAAGGTGGACGCCCTCGAGGCGATGCGGCCGATTGACGGCAACGAAACGGGAGCAGCATGGCTGGCACCGGTTCGATAACCATTCATCCGGAGCAACCATGAGCCAAGTTTCCTCCGCTTCCCATCCGACGGTCTGTGAAGACTGGTCGCGTTTTCTTCCCGGTTTTACGTTGACGCATACGGTTCATCTCGTTTCGAGACGGAATCCGGGCATTGTTTCGACCGCGGCTGCCGTACTCCAAGGTGAAACGGCGACGGTCGACCGGTGGGCCATCACCCGATGTGGCGACGTGCTCGAACAAAAGATCGTGCTCGGCGAGATGACGGAAGGGCAAGCGGTTCGGCTGCGTGAACGGCTCGCCGCGCTCGATGGCGTGCTCCGGACGAGGGTCGAGCATCATTTCGTTCGGGTGGGGGCGGCGGCCGCCGGACATGGGTCGAAGAGCGGCCATTAGACGATGCGTGCGCGTCGTGGCTTCATCGGGTGACGAGGGGAAACCCCCTCACTCCACCGTCACCGACTTAGCCAGATTCCTGGGCTTATCGATATCCGTCCCCCGCGCGAGCGCCGCGTGATACGCGAGCAATTGCATCGGCACCGTATGCAGGATCGGCGACAAAGGCCCGTAGTACTCGTTCAGCCGAATCACCTCGATCCCCTCGCTCGGCACCAACCCGCAGTCCACATCCGCGAACACGAACAGCCGCCCATTGCGCGCACTGACCTCATGCATGTTCGACCTGAGCTTCTCGAGCAGCATGTCGTTCGGCGCGACCGCGATCACCGGCATTTCGTTGCTGACGAGCGCCAGCGGCCCATGCTTCAGCTCGCCGGCCGGATAAGCCTCCGCATGAATATAGGAAATCTCCTTCATCTTCAGCGCGCCTTCGAGCGCGATCGGATAATGCATCCCGCGCCCGAGAAACAGCATGTTGTCGCGTCGCGCGAGCAATTCCGACCACGCCATGATCTGCGGTTCCAGCGCGAGCACCTTCGACATCGCGTCGGGCAGGTGCCGCAGCGCACGCAGATGTTCCTTTTCTTCGTCGTCGCTCAGCCGCCCGCGCACCTGCGCCAGTGACAGCGTCAGCAGGAACAGCGCGACGAGCTGCGTCGTAAATGCCTTCGTCGAAGCCACCCCGATCTCGATTCCCGCACGCGTCACGAACTGCAACGCACATTCGCGCATCAGCGCACTCGTCGCGACGTTGCAGATCGCGAGCGTGTGCATCATCCCGCTGCGTTTCGCGACATGCACGGCCCCGAGCACATCGGCCGTCTCGCCGCTCTGCGACACCGCAACCACCAGCGTGCGCGAATTCGGCACGCTGTCGCGATAACGGAACTCGCTGGCAATCTCGACGCTGGCCGGCAGCTTCGCAATGCTCTCGATCCAGTACTTCGCGGTTAGCGCCGCGTGATAGCTGCCGCCGCACGCGAGCAGCAGCACCGAATCGACGTCATTGAACACGCGCCACGCGCCGTCGCCGAACAGCTCGGGCATGATCGACGAAACGTCGAGCAGCGTATCGGCCACGGCCTGCGGCTGTTCGAAGATTTCCTTCTGCATGTAGTAGCGGTACGACCCGAGATCGGCCGCGCCGCTATGCGCGGCGACGCGTTGCACCGCGCGCTCGACGCGCTGGCCGGCCGCATCGACGATCCAGTAGCGATGCAGTTGGATATCGGCGACGTCGCCGTTCTCCAGGTACGCAATGCGATCGGTGATGCCCGACAGCGCCATCGCATCGGACGCCAGAAAATTCTCGCCTTCGCCGACCCCGACGACGAGCGGCATCCCGTCGCGCGCGCCGACGATCCGGTGCGGCTCGTCGCGGCACATCACCGCGATCGCATAGCTGCCGCGCAGTCGCGCGACCGCAAGCCGCACGGCCTCGAACAGATCGCCGTCGTACAGGTGGTCGATCAGGTGCGCGATCGCCTCGCTGTCGGTCTGGCTGGCAAACACGTAGCCGTGCGCCTGCAGTTCCGCGCGCAGTTGATCGCAGTTCTCGATGATCCCGTTGTGCGACAGCGCGATGCGCGCATTCGCGTCGCTCGGTGAGAAGTGCGGATGCGCGTTGAGCGTGACGGGCGCGCCATGCGTGGCCCAGCGCGTATGCGCGATGCCGGTGTAACCGGACAACGCCTGCGCGGCGATCTCGCGCTGCAGATTCGCGACACGATCGACGCTGCGGGCGCGCGCCAGCGCGCGGTCGCGGTAGACCACGACGCCGCACGAATCGTAGCCGCGGTATTCGAGCCGCGTCAGGCCGTCGACGAGGTTCGGCAGGATGTCCCGCTGGGCTACCGCCCCGACAATTCCACACATATCGCGCTCCGTAAATGTCCTGTCTGGATCAGTGAGAGCGATGGTAGAGCCAGCGAAATGGAATTAAATTTCAAAAAATCATGACTTATGAAATCGACAGTTGACGGGCTATCATGTTGAAATTAAATTTCATCCCGCTAACCGGAAGGAGCAGCCGATGCCCGGCATCACCCTCGACGATCTCGACCTGCGCATCCTCGCGATCCTGCAGGAGGATGCGTCGGTGTCGAACCTGCAACTGGCCGAGCGCGCGCTGTCGTCGCCGCCCACCTGCATGCGCCGCGTGCGGCGGCTGACCGAGGCCGGCGTGATTCGCCGGCAGGTGGCGGTGCTCGACCCGGTCGCGATCGGCACGGCCGTCACCGCGCTGATCGAGATCAGCCTCGACCGGCAGACGGCCGAGGACTACGACGCGTTCGAAGCGTACGTGTGCGCGGAGCCGGCCGTCACGCAGTGCTACCGCGTGTCGCCGGGGCCGGATTTCGTCGTGATCGCCGATCTGGCCGACGTGGCCGAATACGACGAATTCGCGCGGCGGCTGTTCACCGGCGCGTCGAACGTCCGCAACGTGCGGACGTTTTTCTCGACGCATCGCGCGAAATTCGAGGCGAACGCGCGGGTCGCGCATGCGTTGCGCAAGCGCACATAGCGTGGGTGACCGGCAGCGCTGTCGCGGCTGTTCCGGCAGGACACGGGGCTGTCGTTCACCGAATGGCGTCAGAACGCGAGCGCCTGCTGCATCGGTTGATGCATGCCGCGCGAAAACCCGGCGCCTTCGAGCGACAGCAGCGCACGTTTGCGCTCGATGCCGCCCGCATAGCCGGTCAGGCTGCCCGATGCGCCGACCACGCGGTGGCACGGCACGATGATCGATATCGGATTGCGGCCGACCGCGCCGCCCACGGCGCGCGCGCCGCTCATCGGCAGCCCGACGCGCTCGGTGATGTCGCCGTACGACACGAGTTCGCCGAACGGAATCGCGAGCAGTTCCTTCCATACGCGTTGCTGAAACGCGGTGCCGCGCAGGTGGATCGGCACCGAGAACGTGTCGCGCGCGCCGGTGAAGTACTCGGCGATTTCTTCCGCGACCTGGCGCGCGATGGGCGACATCGCGTGCGCGTCCGCTTCGGTCGCGATCGCAAGCGACGGAAAGTATTTCTGGCCGACGAAGTACAGGCCGGTCAGCGCATCGTCCTCGATGCGTACGGCGATGTCGCCCAGCGGGCTCGGAATCAGGTGAGCGGGAGTCATCGCGACACATCTCCATGAAGGCGCCGCACATGCAGTGCGGCATACGCGCGTCACGGCGCCCGGGGCGCCGCATGTGACGACTGTAAACCATCCTCGACGTCGATTCCGGCCGGAATCGGTCGTGCGTTTCGGCGGCCGCGCGGCCGCCACGCCGCGGCGGGAAAATCGGCGGAAAAACGATTAATACCACTCTGCGAAACAGTCGTCTCTTTTCTCGCGACCAATTTGAGATGACTCATCGAAATCCCCGACTGACACGGTGCCGGTAGGCGGCCTATCCTTTGAAAAACGTTTTCCAGATTGGTTGGTGAAAGGGCCTGTGCGCGAGCGCGCGGGCCGTTCGCCCCGGCGCCGGTCGCCGGTCAACGAACTTGGTGCGGCGCGACGGGCGCGACCGCGCATCGGAGACATTCATGCCCTCTGCCGTCGTCGGCGCCGTGCGCGCGGCCGCGAGCCGCTACCGCTGGACCGTCTGTGCGCTGCTGTTTTTCGCGACCGTGATCAACTACATGGATCGGCAGATCCTCGGCCTGCTCGCGCCGATGCTCCAGCACGACATCGGCTGGAGCCAGGTGCAGTACGGCCGCATCGTGATGGCGTTTTCCGCGTTCTATGCGCTGGGCCTGCTCGGTTTCGGGCGCATCGTCGACTGGCTCGGCACGCGCGTGTCGTACGCGGTCGCGATGCTGGTGTGGAGCATCGCCGCGATGCTGCACGCGGCCGTCGGCTCGGTGGCGGGCTTCGCGTTCGTGCGCGCGCTGCTCGGGATCGGCGAGGGCGGCAACTTCCCGGCCGCGATCAAGACGACGGCCGAATGGTTCCCGCGCCGCGAACGCGCGCTCGCCACCGGCATCTTCAACTCGGGCGCGAACATCGGCGCGGTGTTCGCGCCGGCGATCATCCCGGCGATCGCGGTGGCCTACGGCTGGCGCGCGGCGTTCGTGATCATCGGTGCGATCGGTATCGTGTGGCTCGCGGTGTGGCTGGTGATGTATCGCACGGCCGACACGCGCGCGCTCGCCGCGGAATACGACGAGCCGCGCGACGAAGCCGAAGCGCTCGACGCGGCGAACGCGAACGCCGGCGCGCCGCGCTGGGGCGAGCTGATCCGCAAGCGCGAGACGTGGGCCTTTCTGGTCGGCAAGTTCCTGACCGATCCGGTGTGGTGGTTCTACCTGTTCTGGCTGCCGAAGTGGCTCAACGAGTCGCGCGGGATGGACATGCAGCACATCGGCTTGCCGCTCGTCTGCATCTATGCGCTGACGACGGTCGGCAGCATCGGCGGCGGCTGGCTGTCGTCGATGCTGCTGCGCGCGGGCTGGAGCGTGAACCGTGCGCGCAAGACGGCGATGCTGATCTGCGCATGCTGCGTGCTGCCGATCGCGTTCGTGTCGCAGGTGCAGAGCCTGTGGATCGCGGTGCTGATCGTCGGCCTTGCCGCCGCCGCGCACCAGGGCTGGTCGGCGAACCTGTTCACGACGGCCTCCGACCTGTTCCCGCGCCGCGCGGTCGCGTCGGTGGTTGGTATCGGCGGGATGGCCGGCTCGATCGGCGGCGTGCTGTTCTCGGAAGTGATCGGCCAGGTGCTGCAGCGCACCGGCCACTACTGGGTGCTGTTCGCGATCGGCGCATCGGCCTATCTGATCGCGCTGGCCGTGATGCATGTGCTCACGCCGAAGATGAAGCCCGCGAAACTCGACGCGTAAGCGCATTCCGGCAAACGAATGCGCCGCCCTTGGGCGGCGCTTCCTTTTTGCGTTGGGGGAAAGGGCGCGTCGCGACCGCGTCAGCTCGCCGCGGCCGTCGACGCGCGCATGATCAGCCGCGGCTCGAACGTCGAATAGCTCGCGTCGGTGCGCCCGGCGAGCGCGTCGATCAGCTTCTGCATCGCGAGCTCGCCCATGTTCTCGCTCTGGATGTCGACGGTCGTCAGCGCGGGCGCCGCGTATGCGCCGTACGGCACGTTGTCGATGCCGGCGACGGACACGTCCTGCGGCAGCCGGAAGCCGAGCGACGCGGCTTCCTTCATGAAGCCGAGCGCGATCAGGTCGTTGTAGCAGATCACGGCCTGCGGGCGCTGCGGCCCGAGCATCACGCGCGAGCACGCGCGCTCGCCGGCCTCGGCGGTCGGCGCGTGTGCGTCGTGCACGTCGAGCGTGAGCCCCGCTTCGGCGAGGCAGTCGCGCGCGCCCTGGATCCGTTCGTCGTTCACGCGCGCGGTGCCGAAGCCGAGATACGCGATGCGCGTGTGGCCGAGGTTGAGCAGGTGACGCGCGAGCATGTAGGTCGACAGCCGGTTGTCGATGCCGACGCTCGGAATCGGCAGGCCGGGGCTGCGACGCAGCAGCACGAGCGGCTTGTTGAGGTCGAGCATCCAGCCGGCTTCCTCGTCGGGCATCCGCGTGCTGACGATCAGCCCGTCGACGCGCTGCGCGAGCGCCTCGATCAGCGAGCGTTCGCGCGTCTGGTTCTCCTCGGTGTCGACGAGCAGCAGCGTGTAGTCGTGCTGCAGCGCGACGCGGTTCGCGCCTTTCACGACGTTCGTGAAGTGCGGGTTGCTGATGTCGAGGATCACGAGGCCGATGGTGCGCGTGCGGCCGGTGATCATCGAACGCGCGAGCGGGTTCGATCGGTAGCCGAGCCGCTCGATGGCTTCCTTCAGCCGTGCCTCGACGGTCGGCGAGAAGCGCTGCGTGCCGTTCACGTACTTCGATACCGTCGCGACCGACACGCCGGCTTCCGCGGCCACGTCGCGGATCGTCGGGGAAACTTTTTTCATCCGAAGGGTAACGTTTTCGTTCGATAACGCCGGATTGTGGCAGAAAAAGCCCGCGCACGGCCGGCCGTCGATATCGGGAAAATGCGGATGGCCGCGAACAGGTCCGACCATTGACGTTCGGCGCGGCGTCCGCGTATAGTTGGAAAACGTTTTCCGGTTTAGATCAGATCCAAGGAGATTCGATGAACGCCTCATCCACCGCCGCGCGCAAACCGTTCGGCCGCCTGCTGCTGACGGGCGCGGCCGGCAACCTCGGCCGCCAGTTGCGCGGCGCGCTCGCCGACTGGGCCGACGTCGTGCGCGTCAGCGACATCGCGGCGCTCGGCGACGCGGCCGCCCATGAAGAGCTCCGCGTCGTCGATCTGGCCGATCGGCCGGCCGTGATGCAGCTCGTCGAAGGTGTCGACGCGATCGTCCATCTCGGCGGCATTTCCGTCGATGCGCCGTTCGACGATCTGGTCGGCGCGAACATCACCGGCACGTACAACCTGTACGAAGCCGCGCGCAAGCATGGCGTGAAGCGCGTCGTGTTCGCGAGCTCGAACCATGCGATCGGCTTCCATCCGGTCACCGAAGTGCTCGATGCCGATGCGCCGCTGCGCCCGGACAGCCTGTACGGCGTGACGAAATGCTTCGGCGAATCGCTGTCGCGCTACTACTTCGACCGCTTCGGGATCGAAACCGTATGCCTGCGGATTGGCTCGTCGTTCGAGGTGCCGAAGAATCCGCGCATGCTCGTCACGTTCCTCAGCTATCGCGATTTCATCGAGCTCGTGCGCTGCTCGCTGCTGACGAACCGCGTCGGGCACGCGATCGTCTACGGTGCGTCGGACAACCCGGTGAAGTGGTGGGACAACACGAAGGTCGGCTTCCTCGGCTTCCGCCCGCGCGACAGCTCCGAGCAGTTCGCCGGGCTGTTCCCGGTGACGGCGCCGACCGCCGAGTACGACGATCCCGCGCAGCGGTTCCAGGGCGGCGGGTTCGTCGTCGGCGAGCCGATGGAGCGGAAGGTGTCGTAAGCGCTGCCGGCGTCGCCGGCGTCAATCGTCAACGCAGGATATCGGTCGCCTTGTGCCGTTCGTCGACGCCGTCGATCAGGATCAACGGGCCGCTCGCGTGGCGTGCGCGCAGCGGCTGGATTTGCCGGTACGCATCCGAGTCATACCACGCGCGCGCCGCGTCGAGATCGGGAAACGCGATCGCGATCAGGTCGCCGCGCCACACGCCTTCGCGCACTTCGGGCCGTGCGCCGTGAATCACGAAATGGCCGTCGTACGGCGCGAGCGTGCCGTCGATCCGTTCGAGGTATTCGACGATGTCGTCGCACATCTCGACGTCGTGCAGGTGGGCGATGGCGTAGGCGGTCATGGCGGGCTCCTTGGCGGGATGCGGTGCGTGAGTCGATGGGGCCATGATCGCGGCGCGGGCAGCGCGCGTCGATTACCTGCGACGTAAGCAAATCGCGACAACCGCGCCGCGTCGCGCTTCCGGCCGCGAGCGCATCGATCGACGGACGACGCGACGCAATCCCGCGATGCAATCCCGCAGCACACGCCATCACGCCCGCTTGCGCGCCGGCCGCACGACGGGCGCCGGTTCCAGCGGCTCGCTGGCCTGCTCGCACAGCCGGTCGAGCATCCGCTGCGCGGCGCCCGTGCAATCCTCGCCGGCCGGCTTGTTTTCGATCGCGTCGATCAGCGTTTCCAGATGCTGCCGGTTCTGCGCGAGACGCCGTTCGAGCAGCGCGATTTCATCGACCTTGTGCCGCAGCGCGACCAGCAGTTCGTCGTGCGGCCATGCGCCGAGATCCGGCGGCAGCACCGCGCGAATCTCGTCGAGCGAGAAGCCCGCGCATTGCGCGCGGTCGATGATCGCGAGCCGCGTCAACGCTTCCGGCCCGTATTCCCGATAACCGTTCGCCTGCCGGCGGGCCGGTTCGAGCAGGCCGCTCGCTTCGTAGAAGCGGATGCGCGACGCCGCGAGGCCGCTCGCCTTCGCCAGTTCGCCGATTTTCATGGTGGGCTCCAAAAGGGCTTGACCTTAAAGTTGACTTTAAAGTTATCGTTGGGCATCGTCAATCGAGGATGCTCACCATGAATCTGTTTGCGCCCCTCACACTGCCCAACGGGGCGGTGATTCCGAACCGTCTGGCCAAGGCCGCGATGGAAGAAAACATGGCCGACGCGGACCACGCGCCGTCCGACGCGTTGCTGCGCCTGTACCAGGCGTGGGCCGACGGTCAGGTCGGCCTGATCCTGACCGGCAACGTGATGGTGGACGGCCGCGCGATGACGGGGCCGAACGGCGTCGTGCTCGAAAGCGACGCGCATCTCGATCGCTTCCGCCGCTGGGCGCAGATCGCGCGCTCGGGCGGTGGACACGTGTGGATGCAGATCAATCACCCTGGGCGCCAGATGCAGGCGGCGCTCGGCCAGACGACGCTCGCGCCGTCGGCCGTGCCGCTCGCGCTCGGCGCGCTGTCGAAGCAGTTTCCGGTGCCGAAGGAAATGACCGCAGCCGATATCGCCGACGTGCGGCAGCGCTTCGTGCGCGCCGCGCAGCTCGCCGAGCAAAGCGGCTTCACCGGCGTGCAAGTGCACGCGGCGCACGGCTATCTGCTGAGCCAGTTCCTGTCGCCGCTGACGAACCGCCGGCAAGACCAATGGGGCGGCAGCATCGAGAATCGCGCGCGCCTGCTGCTCGACATCGTGAAGGCGGTGCGCGCGGCGGTGTCGCCGGCATTCGTCGTCGCGGTGAAGCTGAACTCGGCGGATTTCCAGCGCGGCGGCTTCAGCGCGGACGACGCGAAGCGCGTGGTCGAACTGCTGAATCCGCTCGGCGTCGATCTCGTCGAACTGTCGGGCGGCAGCTATGAAGTGCCGGCGATGCAGGGCGAGGCACGCGATGGGCGCACGCTCGCGCGCGAAGCGTATTTCCTCGAATTCGCGCGCGACATCACCGCCGTCGCGCGGATGCCGCTGATGGTCACGGGCGGGATCCGCCGCCGTGCGGTGGCCGAGCAGGTGGTGGACAGCGGCGTGGCGATGGTCGGCATCGCGACCGCGCTGTCGATCGACCCGAACCTGCCGCGCGACTGGCGCGCCGGCAAGGACAGCGCGCCGGTGTTGCAGCCGATCCGCTGGAAGAACAAGGCGCTGGGCGCGCTGGCGAACATGGCCGTCGTCAAGTTCCAGCTCGCGCGGCTCAGCGAAGGGCGCCGCACGCACCCGCGGGTGTCGCCGTTGCGCGCGCTGGTGCGGGAGCAACTGGCCGCGCAGTGCCAGACGCGGCGCTACCGGAAGTGGATGGCGGGCCCGCGTGCGTGACGGGCGCCTCCGGATTGGCGGCGGCGATGCCGAAGGCTGACCGGCACACCGCCGCGCCCGTGCCGCCTTGCACGTTGCGCGGCGGCGTGCGCGCTCAGAAGCGGTAGTTCGCCAGCACCTCGAACCGCCGGTCATTGCCGAGCAGATACTGCGTCTCGTTGTAGTACGCGGATTGCACGTAGCGGCGATTGAACACGTTGTACGCGCGCGCGGTGATCGTCGTGTCCTTGCGCGGCTTCCACGCGAGGCCGAGATCGACGGTCGTGTACGACGGCATCACGAGCTGGTTCGCGGTATCGGCGAACCGCTTGCCCACGTACTTGACGCCCGCGATGCCCGTCCAGTCTGGCGCGAAGCGCCAGCTCACCCACAGGTTCGCGAGCCGCTGCGGCACCGACACCGGCACGTTGCCTGCGCGCGACACGGTCGCGCCGCCTGACGACTGCTGGAAATCGTCGTATTTCGCGCGCAGGATCGACACGTTCGCATCGACGCGCCAGTCCTTCGCGATCTCCGCGCCGACCGTCGCCTCCAGCCCGCGCGACGACTGCTGGCCGACCTGGATCGACTGGTTCGGGTTCACCGGGTCGGCCGTCAGCAGGTTGCTCTTGACGATCCGGTACGCGGCGAGCGTCCATTCGGCCTTGCCGTCGAGGAACAACTGCTTGACGCCGATCTCGATCTGCCGGCCGGTCGCGAGCGTGAAGTTCGCCTTCGATGCATTCAGCGACAGCAGCGAGCTGACCGGATCGGCCGCGACCGAATACTGGCCGTACACGGCGAGGCCGGGCCGCACGTCGTACACGGTGCCGATGCGCCAGCCGGTATTCGCGAACACCTTCGTGAATGCGCCGCCGTTCACGAGATCGTCGCGGTTCACGCTTGCATGGTCGTAGCGCAGCCCGCCGATCACCGACCAGCGCGGCGTGATCTCGAGCCGGTTCTCCGCGAACATCGCGTACTGGTTCGACTGGCTGCGGTACTTCGGAAACGTGCCGGCCGTATTGATGAAACGGCCCGGATCGAAGTCGAACGGATCGACCGTCGACGTGCCCGCATACGGCGAGTTGTTGTCGTGCTGGAACGTCGTGTGGTTGAACTCGACGCCCGCCGAAAACGTGTTGCGCATCCCGAGCAGCACACTGCCGACGGTGGCCGTCGTCACGTTGCCGTACTGCTCCTGGTCGTGAAAGATCTCGGTGTAGCTGCTGCGCCGGACTTGCGCGCTCGACGGCAGATACGTGTAGTACTCCGCATCCTTCCAGTGACGGTTGCTCTTCATCCGGTACAGCGTGCTCGTCACGTTCAGGCCGTCGCTCGGCTGCCAGTTCGCCGATACGGTGGCCCAGCTGTCGCGGAACGCGATGTCGGCGTCGCCGACGTTGTAGTTCTTCTTGTCGAGCGCACGATCGCGCGCACCGTTGACGAGCGGCACGCCGAAATACTGCATCGGATGCATGAAGCCCTGCGCGTACGATGCCGTCACGGACAGGTCGGGCGTCACGTCGTAGCGCAGCGCGCCGGAGACCGACAGGTTGCGCGAATTGCCGCGATCGACCCAGTTGGACGATCGGTTGCCGCTGATGTCGAAGCGGTACGACAGCTTGTCGTTGATCGCGCCGCCGCTGCCGAACGCGGCGCGCGCCGTACCCTCGGTGCCGCCGCCGATTTGCAGTTCGTTGCGGATCGGCGTGCGCGTCGGCTTCTTCGGGACGATGTTGACCACGCCGCCGATCGCGCCTTCGCCGTAGATCACCGAGGCGGGGCCGCGCAGCACGTCGATATGGTCGACCGACCACGTGTCGAACGGGAACGTGACGCCAATCGCGCCGTACGGGCGCACGCCGTCGTACAGCTGCGTGACCGACGACGCGCCGACGAAGCCGCGCGCGGCGAGCTCCGAGTTGCCGTTGCCCGGATGCGGCGACGCGCTGATGCCGGCGGCGCGGCTCACGGCGTCGATGATCGAGCTGTCGCCGCGCGTGTCGAGTGTCGCGCGGCTGATCTGTTCGACGCTCGCGGGCGTTTCGAGCGGCGACAGCCCGAGATGGCTGCCCGTGTCGAGCGGTTGCGTCAGGGCGGGCGCCTTCTGCGCGTCGACGCGAATCGGTGCGAGCGTGGCGCCGGTGCCGTCAACGCCACTTTCCTGTGCCTGCCCGGCCGGCGACAGCGCCGCGAGCACGGCAGCAGGCAGCATCAATCTGAACTTCATTGTTTCGGGTTCCTTCGAATGGGGGAAGCGCTTGCATCGATCACGCCGCGGCGGCAGCCGCGCGGCCGAACAGCAGCCGGTCGATCAACCAGACCGCGACGATCGTCAGCCCCATCAACGGGAAAACGATGCCGAGCAGCACGAGCCCGGCGATCCAGCCGCGCATCGGCGGCGTGCCGCGTTCGCGCGACGGTGCGCCCAGCGTCCCGGCCGGGCGGCGCTTCCACCACATCACGGTACCCGTGACGGCCATCGCGGCCAGCCCGAGCGACAGCACCGCGCAGATGATCTGGTTCGCGAGCCCGAAATATCGGCCCATGTGCAGCGACGTGCCGTACGACACGGCTCGCGCTACCGCGCCGTAGTCGTCATAGCGGATGTCCTTCAAGACGGCGCCGCTGTACTGGTCGACGTAGATCGTGCGTTCGGCCTTCGGGTCGGCCGGAAAGTACGACGCGGTGAACACGCCGTCCGGGCCGGACGGCAGCGCGAGCGTGTAGCCGCTCGTCACGCCGAGCCCGGCGACGATCGCGATCGCGCGGGCCAGCGGCAGCGGCGCGGGCGTCGGCGCGGACGGCGAATGCGGCACGGGCACGTTGCCGACGGCCCACGGCGTCTGCGGCAACGGCAGGTCGTCCATCACCATTCCCGGCATCGCTTCGCCGGAATCGTGGTGATGGCCGGACGGCGCGGCCGCCTGCGCACGCGCAGTCTCGGGCGTCGCTGCGGCGCCGGGGCGCGTCGAGCGTACCGACGCACCGCCCCACGCGCCTTCCGGCGCGCCGAGGTTCACGGTCGCGGCGAGCGCCTTGAAGTTCTTGCCCCACGAGCCCGACCACGGCAGCCCGGACAGGATGAACGCGATCGTGCCGGCCGCGAGCCAGATACCGGCCGTCGCGTGAAGGCTCTTCCACAGCGGCCGGCCGCGCAGCGACAGGTCGGGCCGCAGCGCGCGCCCGACGCGTGCCGCGCCGCGCGGCCACCACAGCGCGATGCCGGTGCCGATCATCACGAAGGTCCAGCACGCGGCGAGTTCCATCAGCAACTCGCCGGTCTTGCCGAGCAGCAGCTTGCGATGCAGCATCCGGTCGACCTGCATGAAGCGGTTCTCGACGCTGAGCGTGCCGAGCACGCTGCCGTCGTACGGGTTCACGTACACGCTCTCGCGGCTGCCGTCGCGCAGCCGGAAAACGTACTCGGCGCTGCGATCCGGCGCGGTGGCGATCTGCACGGAAATCGGCGTCGCGCCGGCCGGCATCGCGGTGCGGGCGCGGGCGAGCAGCGTGTCGGCATCGAGTCGCGGCGTCGCGCGTGGCTCGACGATCAGCCGGTGCGGATACAGCAGCGGCTCGATCTGCGGCTGGAAGCAATAGAGCGTGCCCGTGATCGCGAGGATTACGAGAAACGGCATCACGAACAGGCCGGCATAGAAATGCCAGCGCCAGAGTGTGCGGTAACCGGCGCTGGCGGAACGGGCGGGCGAGATGGCCCGATCGACGGTGGTCGACATGGTGTGAACTCCTCGGGTTCGTCGAGCGGCGGGAGCGGCGCGGGCCGGCCGCCGTCGACGTGCGTCACACCCGCGTGCGTGCATCGCCGCAGGCAGGCGGCGCGGCACGCTGCGCAAACGGTGCGCAGGGCGGCGTCGCCCGCGCGAGGCGGGCATGCGAGTGAACGCGTGAATCAGGTCGGGTGAAACGAACGGCGTGAACGCGCTTGCACGTCGACGTGCACGCGCCACGGGGCGGAACGTTCAGCAGAACAGAGGAGGCGCGCGGGAGGGTGGGCGATCGTCGAATATCGATCGCACGAAAGGAAGGCTGTCGAATTGAACGCGGAAGCGCCGCGGCGGCGCCGCGGGGAACAGCAGCACCAGCAGCGCGAACGATGCGAGCGCGGTGAACAGCGCGGCGCCGAACGCGCACAGGCCGTCGCCGTGGCCGGAGGGCGCGGCCTTGTCGGCGTGTGCGTCATGCTCGAGCGCGTCGACGAGCGCGCGCGCATCGTTGGCCGGCGTGATCGGCGCGCTCGCGTCGAAGCGGGCGGCCAGCGCGGCGCTCGTGACGATCAGCGGGCCTTGGCCGGAACACAGCACCACCGAGCCCGCATCCGGACCGTCCGGATCGAGCATCACGGCGCCCGACATCAGCGCGCGGGACAGCAGCGTCACGAGGAGGAACCCCCACAGCAACTGTCGCGCGACGCCTGGCCGGAGCAGGAAGCGGCGAAGTGCGTTCATGGCGCGCGATTGTACCTCCGTTTGCGCGGAGGGGCAGGCGGGCCGTGCGTGTGCCGTGGGGCGAATCACGCATGGCCGGCGTGGCCGCGCCGGTCCTGCGCGACCTCCGGTCGGTTGCGCCCGCTCACACCGGATACGCGTCGTCGACCTTCAGGTTCGCGAGCCGGAACAGCGTGCGCAGCGTCTGCGGATGGATGTCGCGGTGCGCGGCGAGCGACGTCAGCATGAAGTCGAGCACCTTCGCGTAGCGGAGCAGCACGAGGCAGCGCGCGAGATCGGGCGCGCGGCCGCGCATGTCTTCGGCGAGCGTGACCATTTGCGTCGACAGCGTGCGCGCCATCTCGAGTTCCATCTGCTGTTTTTCGGTCCAGTCGGGCAGCGGCTGTTCGAGCACCTTCGCGAGGAAGAGCTGGAACGACGAATCGGACGAGTTGGGCTGCGCATCCATGAAGAGCCTCGTTGCGTGTGCATATCGTACGGGCGGATCCGTGGAGCGCCCGAGGGTGAATCATGTCCGCGCGGTATGGGGCGCGGCTTCTGCCCGAACGGAATGCAGATTCCGTACCAGCGCCGCCGGACGATTGTTGAGCAATGTTGAGACGCGATCCGGCATCGGTCGGCGAGTCCCGCCGGGACTGGATCGCGCAGGCGATCGAGGCGGGTGTCTACGGGCGGGAGGTGGGCAGCGTCGGGCGCCCGAAGCGACTCGACGACGCGAAATGCTTCACGGATGTAACGTAACGCGCGCGTCCGGCATGTCGCGCATTCGCGCCGGCGAACGGCCGACCCGGCGCGTGCCGGGCGGTTCGCCATGCCCGCCGTGCGTTCGCCGACGGGAAACGGCTGCATGGAGCGCGCGCCGCCGCATCGCGCGAACCGGCGGCGAATGCGCCGGTTGTTTCAAAACAGAGACGGTCCGGCGCGCGGCGATCGGTTGCATGGTCACGCAACTGGCCCAGCGAATCGCCGCGCAATTGTCCATGGGCACACGGTGCGGGTTTGCCGACAATCTCCCGATCATCTCCCGAGGTGCGACATGAACGCCCACGCCTTCTTCTCCGCCAACCTGCTGCTTGCCTACACCGCCTATTTCATCGGCACGGCCAGCCCCGGCCCCAGCAATCTCGCGATCATGTCAGTCGCCGCGAACCAGGGCCGCAAGGCGGCGCTCGCGTTCGCGCTCGGCGTGATTTCGGGGTCGATGTTCTGGGCAACGGTGGCGGCGCTCGGCGTCTCGGCCGCGCTGCTCGCGTGGTCGAAGCTGCTGGTCGCGATCAAGGTGTTCGGCGGGCTGTACCTGCTGTGGCTCGCGTTCAAGTCGGGGCGCATGGCGCTGTCGGGCCCGCCGGCTGCAACCGCGAACGCGGCGCGCGAGCAGCGGCTGTCGCGTTTCTACGTGCGCGGCGCGATGCTGCACCTGACCAATCCGAAGGCGATCCTCGTGTGGGTGTCGATCGTCGCGCTGTCGTCGAACGGCGCGGGCGGGGCGCACGGCGCCGTCGTGCCGGGCTGCCTCGCGATCGGCTGCGTGGTGTTCGGCGGCTACGCGCTGGCGTTCTCGATGGACGGTGCGCGCCGGCTGTACGTGCGCGGGCGGCGTGCGATGGAAGCGTGTCTGGCCGTCGTGTTCGGCGTGGCGGGCGTTCGGCTGCTGGCGACGAACGTTTAGCCGTGCAGCGTGTGCCGGAGCCTGCGCCGCACCGGCGTGCGACGGAGGTTCCGGCATCGATCAAGCCGGCTTCAGAAAATGAAGCCCGTATTGATGAACTTCGAGTGGTGATCCGACACGATCGAGTCGAGCAACTGCTTGCTGCTGTCGGTCTGCTTCGCCGCGACCATCGAGCGAATCGAGAACGCGCGCAGCGCGTCGCTCACCGACAGCGTGCCTTCCGCCGAATCCTTGCGCCCCGCGAACGGGAACACGTCGGGCCCGCGCTGGCACTGACAGTTGATGTTCACGCGGCACACCTGGTTCACGAGCGGATCGACGAGCGCGCCGATCTGCGCCGGATCGGAACCGAAGATGCTGACCTGCTGGCCGTGCTCCGACGTCGTCACGTAGTCGAGCGCGGTATCGACGTCGTCGAACGGCGCGACCGGAATGATCGGCCCGAATTGCTCCTCGCGGTACAGCTTCATTCCTTCGGACACCGGATACACGACGGCCGGGTAGAACAGCGTCTTGCTGAACTCGCCGCCCTGGTGGTTGACGACCTGCGCGCCCTTCGCCTTCGCGTCGTCGATCGCGTCGGTCATGTACGCGGTGCGATGCATGCCCGGCAGCGGCGTGATGCTGACGCCCTTTTCCCACGGCATGCCGATCTTCAGCTGTTCGAGCGCGGCGGTGAAGCGCTTCAGGAATTCGTCGACGATCGAGCGATGCACGAGCAGCATCTTCAGCGCGGTGCAGCGCTGGCCGTTGAACGACAGCGCGCCGAGCAGGCACTCCTTCACGGTGAGGTCGAGATCGGCGTCGGGCAGCACGATCGCCGCGTTCTTCGCGTCGAGGCCGAGGATCGCGCGCAGCCGGTGCGACTTCGGGTGCTGCTTCTTCAGGTGATCGGCGACCTTGCTCGAGCCGATCAGCGCGAGCACGTTGATCTTGCCCGACGCGAGCATGTGCGGCACGACCACCGCGCCCGGTGCGTAGATCGTGTTGATCACGCCCTTCGGGAACGCGTCGCGGAACGCCTCGAGCAGCGGTTCGAACAGCAGCGTGCCGTACTGCGGCGGCTTGAACACCACGGTGTTGCCCATCAGCAGCGCGGGGATCAGCGTCGCGAAGGTTTCGTTCAGCGGATAGTTGTACGGGCCCATGCACAGCACGACGCCGAGCGGCGTGCGGCGGATCTGGCCGATCGTGCCTTCCGCGATCACGAAGCGCGAGTTCGCGTTGTCGAGCTCCTTCAGCGCGTCGATCGTCTGCGTCATGTAGGTGACGGTGCGGTCGAACTCCTTCTGCGAATCGGCGAGGCTCTTGCCGATCTCCCACATGATCAGGTTCACGACGAGTTCGCGCTGCGCGACCATCCGTTTGATGAAGTCCTGCATGCACGCGATGCGCTGCTCGACCTTCATCGTCGGCCACTCGCCGCGGCCGGCGTCGTACGCGCGCACCGCGGCGTCGAGCGCCGCGTCGCTTTCCGTTTCGCCCATCACCGGGTAGCTGCCGATCTCGACCTGCTCGACGCTGCCGTCCGCCTGCCGCACGCATACCGGCGACAGCACGGTCTTGGTGGCGCCGTCCCACGGTCGCAATTCGCCGTCGACGAGCGACACGCGCTGGTGGATCGGCGAAGCCAGCCGGAATTCGGCGGGAATCTCTTGTAACGCGGGAAACAGGTGCTGCAGGGAGGCGGAATCGGGCATGACGGTCTCGTTTGACGGGGTGTCCGGGAAGGACGGGCGATGCGAATCCTGAGCGGAATGATCCTCGATCCTGAATCGGCATCATGACGCGCACGCGGCTGCACGTCACGCGCGAATGTGGCCGATCCGGCGAATGGAACCAGTTCCATTTAAAAGGAACGCCGCAGCGAATGCAACAACGCGGAATCACGTCGCAATTACCGTAAGTATTTCGAAAGACTGTTTCCGAATCGCCGGTATAGCCATGCGGGTGCAATCGCAAACGTTTTACTTCGGCCGAATTGAGCGGATAATGGCGCGACGCGGTGAGGAAAAAAAATGCAGTGAACCTGAGAGCAGACGCAGTGAAGAACAGAAGAAGATCCGCCGCGCCGCCGATACGAGGTCGGCTGCCCGGAGCGCCGGGTCGGGGTTGCCCGGTCCGGCGCGCACCGGACGATTGAATCGGTCGCGCCTGCTTGTCTCGATCCTTCGTGATCCTCTCCAGCTTCTCCATCGCCGTATCCCGAATCCTGCCTTTTACCGATCGTCGCCACATGAGACGATCGATTCAATTCTTTCGTTTACATTACGAATCAAGCCGCTCGACGGCCTGAAACAGAAAGGTATTCGTCAGGAATACAGAGCGCGCTCCACGTCCGCGTTGCGGGCAGGCGACATGCCGCAAATTAATTAAAAACACGAATCATTCTCGTTTATTATTTCGCCGCATTACGAGCCGTGACCGGACGTCACGGCTTTTTTCGTGCCGGGTGCGCGGCCGGCGTGCCCCGTTCGCCGCTTTCTTCACTACCTCTACGTTCACGATGAAACTCAACAAGAGCGCGTGCCATGCGCTTCTGATCGCCACGTCGCTGGCTGGCGCCCGCACTTCGTTTGCGCAGGCGAGCGACGCCGCGGCGACACTGCCCGCGATTTCCGTCAACGCGGCCGCCGAGCACGCGTCGTACGACGGCGGCCATTCGCGCGCGGCGACCAAGACCGACATGTCGCTGATGGACGTGCCGCAGACCGTGAACGTCGTGCCGCACGCGGTGATCGAGGATCAGAACGCGACGTCGCTGCAGGACGCGTTGCGCAACGTGCCGGGCGTCGGCTTCTCGGTCGGCGACGGCCAGCGCGACCAGATCACGATCCGCGGCTTCAACAGCATCACGGACCAGTACGTCGACGGCATTCGCGACGACGCGCTCTACTACCGCGACCTGTCGAACGTCGACCGCGTGGAGGTGCTGAAGGGGCCGGCGGCCGTGCTGTACGGGCGCGGCTCGGCGGGCGGCATCGTGAACCGCGTGCTGAAGCGGCCGCAGGCGAACCCGGTGAACGACGTGGGCGTGACGCTCGGCACGCGCGGCGAGCGGCGCGGCGAGTTCGACCTCGGCTGGAACGCGAACGACGCGGCGCGCTTTCGCATGACCGGCGCGGCCGAGAATTCGAACAGCTTCCGCGACAAATTCCAGCTCAACCGGCAGGCGATCGCGCCGTCCGCGCAGTTCAAGCTCGACAGCGACACGGTGCTGAACGTCGAATTCGACTACCTGCACGACCGCCGCACGTCCGACCAGGGGATTCCCGCGTATCGCGGCCGGCCGGTCGACGTGCCGATCAACACGTACTACGGGTCGGCCGACGGCGGGAACAGTTCGTACAACGACGTCTCCGCGAAAAGCGCGACGGTGTCGCTCGATCACCGCTTCAACGATTCGCTGTCGTTTCACGGCGCGATCCGCGCGTACGACTTCTCGCTCGAGCGGAAGAACTACGTGACGTACGAGCCGATCAAGACCGCTGCACACCCGGTCGTCACGCTCGACCAGTCGACGCGCCAGCGCACCGACCACGGCATCGACGGGCTGTTCGAGCTCACGCAGAAGACGTCGCTGTTCGGCATGCGCCACGAGCTGCTGTACGGGCTGGAGCTGTCGCAGCAGCAGAAGTTCGACACGATCTACAGCGTGACGAAGGTCGCGAACTACGATCTCTTCAATCCGCAGCCGGTCGTCCTGCCCGGCGTGCCGATCGGCGCGCGTGCGAAGACGAACGCGTCGACCGTCGTCGGGCTCGCGGGCGTGTACGCGCAGGACCTGATCTCGCTGACCGAACACTGGAAGGTGCTCGCCGGCCTGCGCTTCGACTACCTGAACCAGATCCGCCACGACTACACGTCGTCGAACGTCAATCTCGACCGCACCGATCACGCGTGGAGCCCGCGTGTCGGCCTGATCTACGAACCGCTCGACTGGCTCACGCTGTACGGGTCGTTCAGCCAGTCGTTCTCGCCGCTGGCCGACACGCTGATCAGTTCCGGCGCGTTCTCGAACGGCGCCGCGCTCGCGCCGCAGAAGACCACCGCGTATGAAGTCGGCTCGCGCTTCGACCTTGGCGGCAAGGCGACGGCCAGCGTCGCGCTGTTCGACATGCGCCAGACCAACCAGCAGATCGGCGACCCGGCGAATCCCGGCTATGCGCTGCCGATCGGCACGCAGCACGTGCGCGGGATGGAGCTCGGCTTCACCGGCGAGATCGCGCCGAAGTGGTCGGTGTATGCGGGTTACGCGTACCTGAACGGCACGGTGGACGGTTCCGCGCAATCGACGGCGGCCGGCCTCTCGCTGTCGAGCAACACGCCGGGGCTGATGCCGCGCCACAGCGCGAGCCTGTGGCTCAAGCGCGAGCTGCCGTACGGCTTCTATGCGGCGGCCGGCATGCAGTTCCAGTCGGCGCGCTATACGTCGGCGAGCGATCTCGTCACGCTGCCGTCGTTCACGGTGTTCAACCTGGGCGCCGGCTATCGCAGCAAGAAGGTCGACGTGACGCTCACGCTCGACAACCTGTTCAATCGCCGCTACTTCATCGCCGCGCACGGCAACGCGGACCTGTACAACATGCCGGGCGATCCGCGCACGCTGACCGCCACGGTGAAGTGGCACATGTAACGCACGCGGTGCGCGACAATGCGGGTCTTCGTCACGACGACCCGCGCCCCTGACTGCCCATGATCCGCCACACGATCGATGTATCGAGCCTGACCGGCCGCGCCCGCGCGCTGTTTCTATCGTTGCTGGTATGCGGCCCGGTCGCGGCCGGTGCGCAGACGATCGCGGCGGATGCCGAGCCGGGGTGCCACGCGATGCATGTCGACCGGACGATCACGCTGTCGGGGCGCTACGCGCTCGACTACGGCGACGAATCGCTCGGGTCGGACGTGTGGTTCGAAGAGGACGATGCGTCCGCCCGGCGCTTGCCTGATCGCTCGCAACGCGCGGGCGTGATCGTTTTCACGAACCAGCGCGAGGCGGCCCGCGGGCTGCGGCTGCCCGCGGCGCAGCCGCGCGGCGTATGCCGGTTCGACGGGCGCGCAACGCTCGTGATTCGCGATCTGGAGACCGCGTGCCCGGGGCTGGAAACGCCCGATCGCGCGCGGCTGCTGAGGGTCGTGGCAGCCGACGTGCCGGCGCGGCACGCCTGCGGCGCCACCGCGCGATGACGCCGGCGCGGCGGCGCCCTTACTCGACGTCCTCGTCGTCCGCCTCGTCGGCGTCGTGCGCGTCGCGCTCGGGCGCCGCATACGCGCTTGCCTGTTCGAGCAGCCACCCGCGGAACGATTCCAGCGGCTTGCTGTGGCTGAACTCCGTCGGATACACGAGGTAGTACGCCGAATCGCCGACGGTGGCCGCATCGCACGGCACGACGAGGCCGAGCTGCTGCAACTGTTCCTCGACGAAGAACTTCGGCACGAGCGCGACGCCGAGCCCGGCCGCCGCCGCGCTGATCAGCATCGTATGCAATTCGTAGCGCACGCCCTGCATCGTGCGGATGTCCTCGACGCCGTGCGTCTCGAACCACTGCGCCCACGCGCCGGGGCGCGTGGTCGAGTGCAGCAGCGGATACGCGAGCAGATCCTCGACGCGCTCGACGGGCCCCTTCAGCAGCGCGGGGGAGCAGATCGGCACGACTTCCTCGCCGAACAGGTAGTCGGACGACGTGCCGGGCCAGGTCGGCTTGCCGTAGTGGATCGCGGCTTCGAAGTGCGTGTCCTCGAACGAGAACAGGTCGGTGCGGCTGCCCATGTTCACGCGCACGTCGGGCGTGCGGTCGTAGAAGCTCTTGATGCGCGGGATCAGCCAGTGCGACGCGAAGGTCGGCAGCACCGCGAGTTCCAGGTAGCCGCCGCCGCTGCCGTGCGCGATGATCGACAGCGTGTCGCGGTCGAGCGCCTCCAGCGCGCGCCGCACCTGCGTGCCGTACAGCTTGCCGGCGCGCGTCAGCACGACGCGCTGCTTCACGCGCGCGAACAGCCGCACGCCGAGGCTCGCTTCGAGCGTCGCGATCTGCCGCGACACGGCGCTTTCGGTCAGGAACAGCTCCTTGGCCGCGTGCGTGAAGCTCTCATGGCGGGCGGCGGCTTCGAAGGCCACGAGCGCACCCATGTTGGGGATCTTGAATTTGCGCATGATGCTCGTTTTGTCTGATGGACGGAGCCGCCCGCCGCCGGGGAGAAATGCCGGCGAAGAGCGATCGATAATTCCAAAAACTCATCACATATCAATTTAATCTCGCTTTACGCGCCGCTGCAACCCTTTGAATAATGCTTGCCATGCAAGGTCAGGCGCCCGTGGGCGGCCGGCCGACGAGTGGCCGGCGCGCTTGCCGGCGGGTCCCCCCGAGACGAGAATCCCGATGCGCAATCCGAATATCGACAGCTTGCTGACGAAGCTGCTGGGACAGGCGAAGACCGACGCCCTGTTCTCGACCCTGAACATGCCGGCCATCCTCGAGGAATGGGAGGACGGCGTCGTGACCCGCGCGGAAATCGCGCAGGCGATGAACATGGCGCTGTTCGAGGGGCTGCTCGAGCGTTCGGCGAACGGCCGCGCGTACACGGCCGACGCGATCGAAAGCGGCGGCTCGGTCTATTTCGACCACGGCGCGCTGCGAACGGTGCGTTGGCCGCATACGGGCGCGCTGCCGCCGGGCGAAGCCGCATTCACGCGTATCCTGCGTCCGCTCGGCTTCCGGCTGAACGGCCGTTATCCGCTCGACAAGCTCGGCATGACGGGCCGCGCGTACGCGCACGAAGACGCGCCGGACGAAATCGCGCAGTTCTTCGTCAGCGAACTGCATCCGGAGCGCTTTTCGAAGGAATTCCAGCAGGCCGTGACGAACGTGGTCAGCTCGTCGCGCGACCCGCTGTCGCCGGCGGCCGTCGCGCTGCTGTGGGAGGTCGAGCGCGAAGGCTGGCTGCCGCTGGAAGCCGCGCACGCGCTGCTGCCGGAGATCGTCGGCGCGTTCGCGCGCCAGCACGACGTGCCGAACGAACTCGACTATGAGACGCTGCTGATGGAATCGGCGGAAATGGCGTGGATCGCGACCGAGGGCAATGCGTTCAATCACGCGACCGATCGCGTCCCGGACGTGTTCAAGCTGTCCGACGACGAGAAGGCGAAGGGCCGGCCGATGAAGCCGGAAGTCGAGCGCTCGCGCTCGGGCCGCGTGTTCCAGACGGCCTATCGCGCGGATACCGTCGAGCGCGAGTTCCGCACGCGCGACGGCGGCACCGTGAAGCGCAACGTGCCCGGTTCGTTCTACGAGTTCATCACGCGCAAGCGCACGTTCGACCAGGCGTCGCGTCGCTGGGTGACCGACCTGCGCTTCGATGCGGGCAACGCGCAGGGCATCTTCAAGATGACGGCGAACGCGGCGAAGTAAGCGCTTCGCGTCGCGCGGCAGGGAGGAAAGCAGAAGGGCCGGCGGCTGGTTTCAGCCGCCGGCCCGTTTGCGTCGACGGGGCGTCGCGTGCGTCAGAACAGGTGCGTGACCAGATAAAACAGCACCAGCAGCCCGATCGGTACGCCGAGCAGCCATGCGATCAGATATTTGCCCATGTCGTTGTCCTCCTCGTGGCCGCGACGCGGCGTGCGTCGCGGCAGGGTGAGACGACTGGCGCGTTACAGCTCGCGGTCGAATTCCTTCAATTGCTTCTCGGCTTCGTCGCGGGCGATCCCGTAACGCTCCTGGATCTTGCCGGCCAGATAGTCGCGGTTGCCTTCCGCGACCGCGAGATCGTCGTCGGTCAGCTTGCCCCACTTGGCCTTCAGCTTGCCGGTGAGCTGCTTCCACTGGCCCTGGATCTTGTCCTCGTTCATCGTGTACTCCTTTCGTAAGGGGAGAAAAGTGCGGCGCTCGGCCGCGGGGTAGCTCAGGCCTTGGCCTTCAGGCCGGACGCGTCGACGTGCTTCACGCCCTTGATCGCGCGGGTGACGGCGATGGCCTTCTTCACGGCGGTCTTCGTCTGCAGCACACCCGTCAGCGTGACGACGCCGTCCACCGTCTTCACGCTGATGTCAGTGCTTTCCACGCCCTTGGTGGTCGCGAGTTCACTCTTTACCTTGGTCGTGATCCACGTGTCGGTGACAGGCTGGTTCGATTCGGTCGCCATGCCGCTGTCGGTCGACGATGCCTGGGCATGCGCGTTCGTGAGCGGGGCCGCGGAAAGCAGGAACGCCGCGCTGACGGCGAGCAGGGTCGAAAGGTGCGAGGTCTTGTTCATTGATGTCCTCCTTCGATTGGCGGGTTGAATCAATCGGTGGGCGAGCACGGAGCGTTCCCGTGCGTTCCTACGCATGCATGGCGAGACTCAGCGCGCGATCGGCGTGTCGTAGCCGGGCTCGCGCGGCGGCATGTCCGGGCGCGGCACGTCGGGCGGCAGCGGCACCGGCGGATCGGTGCCGGGCGCCGGTTCGGGCGGATTGTCCGGGGCCGGCTCGGGCCGCGTCGGATCGGGTGTCTGATGCAATTTCATCCTGATGTCCTCCCTCTGCGGTATGAAAGGGCAGCGCATGAGCGCCGATGCAGTACCAGCGTACCGACGCGAACGCGAGCGGACATCGCGCAAATTCACCGGGTCGGCTAGTGCGTTTGCACCGGGGGACGGAACACAGGGGCGGGAACGGCAGATGCACCACCACCCGGGCAACCCGGTCTGGCGGGCGCGCGGGCCGTGCCGCCCCGTTCGGCGGGGCACCGCACGATCGGCGGCGGCGTGCGAATGTACTATTCGAGGTAGTGCATCCGCGCCTGTCGCGCCGTTGCCCGGCACACGATCATCGCCGCACGCGGCGGCTGGCATGTGCCGCCGCCACGGGCGCGCGGCCGGCGCGCATGTTGACCGCTCATGTTGACGACAGGGACGACGATTCGATGAACGAACCAGTAGACGAACAGGTGCTCAAGTCGCATACCGACCGGCGCCAGCTGCACCAGATCATCGCGGGCCTCACCGAGGGCGTGATCCTGATCGAGCCGGACCAGCGGATCGTCTGGGCGAACGAGGCCGCGCTCGCGATGCACGGCGTGACCGAACTGAAGGCGCTCGGCGCGGACGTCACCGAATACCGCGAGCGATTCCGGCTGCGCTACCGGAACAACCATCCGGTGCGCGACGGGCACTATCCGATGGATCGCGTGATCGCCGGCGAGGAGTTCAGCGACGTGACGGTCGAGGTCGAATCGGCCGCCGACGAGTCGGTGAGCTGGGTGCATCGCATCCGCAGCCTCGTGCTGACGAACGCGGCCGGCGAACCCGACTGCCTCGCGCTGGTGCTGCACGACGCGACCGAATGGGCGAGCGCCGAGGAGCGCTTCGAGCGCACCTTCAACGCGAATCCGGCGCCGGCCGTGATCTGCCGGCTCGACGACTTGCGTTACGTGAAGGTCAACCAGGGCTTTCTCGACATGACGGGCCACGCACGCGACGACGTGCTCGGCCGCTCGGTGTACGAGGTCGACGTGCTGGACCAGGCCGAGCGGCGCGAGCTCGCGATCGAGCGGCTCGGCGAAGGCGCGACCATCCCGCAGATGGAAGCCGTGCTCAAACTTGCCGACGGCAGCACCAAGGCGGTGGTCGTCGCCGGGCAGCCGATCGACATGAACGGCGAGGCGTGCATGTTGTTCACGTTCATGGATCTCGAGCCGCGCAAGCAGGCCGAGCGCGCGCTGATGCAAAGCGAGGAACGCTTCGCGACGGCCTTCCGGATGGCGCCGGTCGCGACCGCGATCGTCACGGCCGACCGTTTCGAGCTGCTCGACGTGAACGATGCGTTTGCCGCGATGACGGGCCACGCGCAGACCGATCTGCTCGGCAAATCCGCGGACGAGATCGGGCTGTGGGCCGAACGCGGCGCGTGGTCGCGCATCGAAGGCCGGCTCGCGCGCGACGGCCACGTGCGCAACGTGGACGTACAGATCCGCACGCGCGACGGCGACGTGCGCGATTGCGTCGTGTCGGCCGACCCCGTCGCGATTCACGGGCGCGACTGCCTGCTCGTCGCGCTGCTGGACATCAGCGACCGCAAGCGCACGGAGATGGAGCTCGTCTATGCGATCGAGACCGCGATGCAGGACGCGTCGTGGTTCAGCCGCACGCTGATCGAGAAGCTCGCGAACGTGCGGCGCGCGAACGCGCCCGATGCGGGGGCGCAACTGTCCGATCTGACCGCACGCGAGCGCGACGTGTTCGACCTGCTGTGCCACGGCCTCGCCGACAAGGAGATCGCCGGCCGCCTCGGCCTGGCGCCGAACACCGTGCGCAATCACGTCGCGACGATCTACGCGAAGCTCGACGTGCACAGCCGCGCCGAGGCGATCGTCTGGGCGCGCGAGCGCGGCATCGTCGGCGCGGCCGAAGCGAACGGCGCGCGCGCCGACAAGGGCGGCGCGAAAGGCACGGACTGACGGGATCGGTACGAATGCACCATGCGCACTGGTGCATCCGCATCTGCCGCCCGCGGCCGCCGCTTGCGATCCTGTCCGCTCGGCGGTGCCGCGCAGGCCGCTGCATTGCCGGCTTTCCTCAACCATCGCAGGAGACGACCATGGACAGGAATCGCATCGAAGGCAAGCTCAAGCAGGTCAAGGGTTCGGTCAAGGAAGCACTCGGCAAGGTGACGGGCGACCGCGAGACCGAAGCGCAAGGCGTGGCCGAGCAGCAGGCCGGCAAGCTCCAGGAGAAGGCCGGCGAGGCCGCCGATGCGGTGCGCAAGCATACGGGCACCGATCGGCACTGACCGATGACGCGGCGCCGGCCGTGGGCGTCGCGAAGGCCGGCCGGGCCGGCGCCGCGACGATGATGCGCGGCCGGCATGACGACGACCGGCCTTTACCCTGCGGCGCGGCCGCCATTCCCCACGGAATACCGCCATCCACGGCCGCCGCCGGACGGCCGTCGATCGGCCATCAGCACGGAACTTGATGACAAATCCTCACGACATAGTTCCGATATTTCGTTTGCTGCACGGGTATTGGCTACCCACAATCCCTTCACCTCTTTCGCGATGAAAGGTTCTTCGGAGACGGAGCCGCGGTGATCGTCCGGCCGGATCGGCGGGTCGCACGCGCTCCGGCACGGAAAGGCATCACCGGCGCGCAGGAGGTTGCCGACGCGTGCCAGTCTCGCGTTGCATCCCGACCCATAGAAGAAGGATTGCCATGACGTTCCGCATTCGTTCGCTTTCCGGCGTCGCGCTGACCGCCGCGCTTTTCGCATTCCAGACGGGCGCGGCCCATGCGCAGGAGACGATCGTCAAGGTCGGCGTGGCCGGCCCGCTGACGGGCGGCGGCGCGGCATACGGCAAGGACATCGAGAACGGCGTGCGCATGGCCGTCGACGAAGCGAATGCGGCGCGGACGACCGTCGGCGGCAAGCCGGTGAAGTTCGTCGTCGCGTCGCAGGACGACCAGAGCGATCCGCGCACCGGCGTGCAGGCCGCGCAGCAGCTCGCCGATGCGCAGGTGGCCGTCGTGATCGGCCACTTCAATTCCGGCACGACGCTGCCGGCGTCGAAGATCTACGCGAAGGCCGGCATTCCGATGATCACGCCGTCGGCGACCAATCCCGACATCACGCGCGCGGGGCTCGACACCGTGTACCGCGTGATCGCGACCGACACGCAGAACGCCGGCAACGCCGGTGCGTACGCCGCGAGCGTGACGAAGGCGAAGCGCATCGCGATCATCGACGATCGCACCGCGTTCGGCCAGGGCGAAGCCGACGAATTCGAGAAGGCCGTGAAGGCGAACGGCGGCACGATCGTCGCGCGCGAATTCACGAACGACAAGGCCGTCGACTTCAGCGCGCAGCTCACGAAGATCAAGAGCGCCAATGCCGATCTCGTGTTCTTCGGCGGCCTCGACGCGCAGGCCGCGATGCTCGTGAAGCGCATGCGCCAGCTCGGCATCCGCGCGCAGTTCCTCGCGGGCGGCGGCGTGATGAACGCGAACTTCATCAAGCTCGCCGGCAATGCGGCGGAAGGCGCATCGGTATGGGAGTACGGGCAGCCGCTGTCGCGTCTCGCGAAGGGCAAGCTGTTCGAAACGAAATTCAGGCAGAAGTACGGCGTCGACATGCTCGCGTATGCGCCGTTCGCGTACGACGCGACGTGGATCGCGATCAACGCGATGCAGAAGGCGAACTCGACGAAGCCGGGCGATTTCAACGGCGCGCTGAAGGGCACGCGCTACGACGGCATCACGGGCACGATCGCGTTCACGAACACGGGTGACCTGAAGAACCCGAGCTCGACGCTGTACGAAGTGAAGAACGCCGCGTGGCAGCCCGTCACGACGAAATCGGCGGACTGAACGCAGCGCGCGAGCAGGCTTTCGCGGCGATGCCGGACGTGCTGAAATAGCCGGGGCGATCGCCCGCGAAGTTTGCTCGCGGGATGCCCGCGAGTCGCGGCACGCATCATTTTCAGGCCCTGAGCCTTTTACGTGCAACCGGAGTCAGTCGTGAGTTCTCAAGTCGTCATCGTCGGCGGTGGTGTGATCGGCAGCTCGATCGCTTATTTCCTGCGCGCCACCGATCCCACGGTCGCCGTGACCGTGATCGAACGCGACCCCACCTATGCCAAATCGTCGTCGGCGCTGTCGGCCGCGTCGATTCGCCAGCAGTTTTCCACGCCGTTGTCGATCGAGATGTCGCTGTTCGGCATCGACTTCCTGCGCACGATCGGCGAGCGGCTCGAAGTGGACGGCCACCGCCCGTCGATCGACCTGCACGAGGGCGGCTACCTGTTCCTCGCGACGCCGGCTGGCGACGCGACGCTGCGCGAGAACCATGCGCTGCAGACGCGCCTCGGCGCCGATATCCGGCTGATGGACGGCGACGCGCTGCGCGCGAAGTTCCCGTGGCTGAACGTCGACGATCTCGCGTCGGGCGCGTACGGCGTGAGCGGCGAAGGCTGGTTCGACGGCTACGGGCTCGTGCAGGCGCTGCGCAAGAAGGCGCAGGCGCTCGGCGCGCGCTACGTGCCGGCCGACGTGAAGGACGTGGTGCGCGACGGCCGCAGGATCACGCATGTCGTGACGGGCGACGGCGAGCGCTACGCGTGCGACACGCTCGTCAACGCGGCCGGTGCGTGGACGCGCACGCTGTCGTCGATGATGGGCATCGACATCCCCGTGTATGCGCGGCGGCGCAGCATCTTCAACGTATCGTCGCCGGCGAAGCTCGCCGATTGCCCGCTGCTGATCGATCCGACCGGCGTGTATTTCCGGCCGGAAGGGCGCACGTATATCTGCGGCACGTCGCCAAGCCCGGATCGCGACCCGGACGACCTGCCGCTCGACGAAGTCGACCACGACCTGTTCGACGACGTGATCTGGCCGACGCTCGCGCACCGCGTGCCGGAATTCGAGGCGCTGCGCGTCGAGCATTGCTGGTCCGGGTACTACGAGTACAACGTGTTCGATCACAACGCGATCATCGGCTACCACCCCGAACTCGACAACGTCGTGTTCGCGAACGGCTACAGCGGCCACGGGCTGCAGCAAGGGCCGGCGACGGGGCGGGGCGTCAGCGAACTCATTCTGGGCGGGCGTTACGACACGCTCGACCTGTCGTCGCTCGGCTGGGCGCGCGTGCTCGAAAACCGGCCGATCGTCGAAAAGAACGTCGTGTAGTGCGGCGTAACCGCCCGGTATGGGGTGGGCGGGATTCTCCTTGTGTCTCAAACCCGTTGGCCCGACTTTGTCGGGCCTTTTTTCGTTGCGTGCGTCAGCCAACGCCGTAGACGGCATCACGCAGATCGAGCGTGTACTGCCCGTTCATCCCTTCGTAGAGCGTGTTCGACAGCGACACGACGGTGAGCCCGCGTGCGCGATCGACGAACCACGAATGACCGTAGACGCCGCCCCAGCGCCACGTGCCGACGGATTCCGGCGACGCGGCCGCCTGCGGGTCGCGCAGCACCGAGAAGCCGATCCCGAACCCCGCGCCCGGCAGGTCCGGCAATTCGAGATCGCCGGTCTGCACGCGGCCCATCTCGTCGACCAGCTCGGCCGGCAGAATCGCACCGCCGCCTGCGCGCAGCGTGTCGAGCACCGTCAGCACGTCGCCGGCGGTGCCGACCATTCCGGCGCCGCCCGACGGGAACGCATGCGCATCGAGCGCGCGCGACGGCGAGTACGTGACGCCGACGAACCCTTCGTCGATGGGCACCGTCTCGTTCTCGGCGAGCCGGTGCGGCTGCGGCGTGTCGTTGACGTACGGCGTGGCGAGCCGTGCGGGATCGCGTGCGACGAAGCCCGTATCGCGTGCCCCGAGCGGGCGCAGCACGAGCGTATCGATCGCGTCGGCGAGCGGCACGCCGCAGACGGCCTCGATCAGCGCACCGATGACGTCGATCGACAGCGAATAGTTCCAGCTCGTGCCGGGCGTGAATAGCAGCGGCACGCTCGCGATCCGGCGCAGGTTTTCCGCGAGCGTGATCGATGCGCGATCGAGCCCGTCGGAGACGCCCGCACGCGCATAGGGGCCGTTCGCGTCGGTTTCGTTGAAGCGATAGTCGAGGCCGGCGGTATGCACGAGCAACTGGCGCACCGTGATCGTCGGCACGCGGCCGTCGGGCAGCGCCGGACGGAACTCGGGCAGCCAGCGCGTGATGTCTTCGTCGAGCGACAGCTTGCGTTGCGCGACGAGCGCCATCGCTGCTGCCGAGACGATCGGCTTGGTGACCGACGCGAGCCGGAACAGCGTGTCCTCGCGCATCGGCGTGCGCGATTCGCGATCCGCGAATCCGGCCGCGCGGCGATAGACGAGTTCGCCGTCGCGGGCGACGAGCACCACCGCGCCGACGAGGCGCTGCGTGTCGAGCTGGCGGGACAGGACCGCGTCGATGCGCTCGGCGAGCGCGGGATCGGTTGACGACTGCAGTGACGATGCGGGAGAGGAGGTCATCGAAAGTTCCGTCGTGAAGGGGCCGATCGACATGTTAGGCGGCTGCGGCCGCACGCGTCGTTAACCCTTACACGGAACAGGGCGATGTGCGCGGTACCGGCCGGCGTCGACGAGCACCGGGCGCGGCGGCAGGCAAAATAGGCGCCAAGCGGCCGGCAGCGTTCGTTAGAATCTGCTTTCGTCGAGGAAATGACGCAGTTGCATGGTGCAGAGCAGTATCGAATCGAAGACGCTGCTTGTCCTGATTCCATCGTTCATCTTTCGCCGGAGGCGAGCATGCCAGGTTTACTTCCCGATGTTGACCGCGAGGGGCTCCTCGAATATTCGGTGGTGTACACCGATCGCTCGGTCAACCATATGTCGCAGCGCTTCCAGGGTGTCATGCGCGACATCTCCGCCACGCTGAAAAAAGTCTACAACGCGAAGTCGGTCGCGATCGTGCCGGGCAGCGGGACGTTCGGCATGGAAGCCGTGGCGCGACAGTTCGCGACGAACAGGAAGTGTCTCGTGATCCGCAACGGCTGGTTCAGCTTCCGCTGGTCGCAGATCTTCGACATGGGCAGCATTCCGTCGGAGGCGGCGGTGCTGAAGGCGCGCCCCGTCGAAGCCGGCAGGCAGGCCGCCTACGCACCGGCGCCGATCGACGAAGTCGTCGCCGCGATCCGGGAAAACAAGCCCGATCTCGTGTTCGCGCCGCACGTCGAAACCGCGTCCGGGATCATGCTGCCCGATGCGTACCTGCGCGCGGTGGCCGATGCCGTGCATGCGGTCGGCGGCATGTTCGTGCTCGATTGCATCGCGTCGGGCACCGTGTGGGTCGACATGCAGGCGAGCGGCGTCGATATCCTGATCAGTGCGCCGCAAAAGGGCTGGAGTGCGTCGCCGTGTTGCGCGATGGTGATGTTCAGCCCGCTTGCGCGCGAGCGCATCGATTCGACCACCAGCACCAGCTTCGCGTGCGATCTGCGCAAGTGGCTGCAGATCATGGAAGCGTACGAGGGCGGCGGGTTCGCGTATCACGCGACGATGCCCACGGACAGCCTCACGACCCTGCGCGACGTGATGAAGGAAACCGACGCATACGGCTTCGACAAGGTGAAGGCGGAACAGCTCGAACTCGGCGAGCGCATTCGCGCGCTGCTGGCGGAGAAGGGGTTCAGGAGCGTGGCCGCGAAGGGGTTCGAGGCGCCGGGTGTCGTGGTCAGTTACACCGACGATGACGGGATTCGCACCGGGAAGAAGTTTGCCGATGTCGGTTTGCAGATCGCGGCGGGCGTGCCGTTGCAATGCGACGAACCGGAGGACTTCAAGACTTTCCGGCTCGGGTTGTTCGGTCTCGACAAGCTGCATGATGTCGATGGCGCGGTGAAGCGGTTTGCCGATGCGTTGAACCGGATCGTTTGAGGCGGTTTTGCGGCGAGGGTTGCTTCGGTGGTCGCCGCTCGTGTGTTGAGTGGCGGCTTTCGAGTCGTTGAAAACGCAACCATTCTGGATCGTGACATGACAGAAGGCGCACTAACGTTTGCCAGTCAAGCCGAATGGGAAAGCTGGTTGGGGCGGAACGGCGGCACGTCGACCGGAGCATGGCTGCGGCTCGCGAAAAAAGGCGCGGGGCAGCGGACCGTCACCTATGAAGAGGCGGTGGAAAGCGCCCTCTGCCACGGCTGGATCGATGGCCAAAAGAAGGCCGAGAGCGAGCAATACTGGTTACAACGCTTCACCCCGCGCACCGCAAAAAGCATCTGGTCCAAACTCAACAAGGACAAGGCCGAAGCGCTGATCGCCGCAGGCAGGATGCGCGCGGCCGGCATGGGCGAAATCGAGAAGGCGAGGAAGGACGGCCGTTGGGAGGCGGCTTATACGTCGGCCAGCAACTCGATCGTGCCGGACGACTTGCAGGCGGCGTTGGACGCCGATCCGAAAGCCGGGAAGTTTTTTGCGACACTGAACAGCCGTAATCGCTATGCGATCCTGTTTCGGATACAGAACGCCAGGAAGCCGGAATCACGGGCGCGCAAAATCGCGGAATTCATCGACATGCTGAAGCGGGACGAGACTTTTCATCCGTAGAGGGTGGGTTTCCGACGGAGATTTCGTCGAACGCGATCGGCGCGTGAATTGTTCCGATCGCCATATGAATGGGAAAACGGGAATGGGAGCAAGAATGCATATCCGTGCATCGGCGTTCAGCCTTCGTCGCGCTGCGCTGGGCGCCGCCATGGCGCTGACATTGTCGTGGTTCACCGCTGCGCAAGCGCAGGGCTGCGCACCGGATAGCGTAGCTCCCGAGTGCTTGCTGCAACGTAGTCAAGATGAATTTCAGCAAGCAGACGACGAATTGAACCGCACTTACCAAAAGGTATTGAAGTCGCTGTCTCGGCCACGTGACGAGTACGTCGACTATCCAGCACTCAAGGTGAAATTTGTCGCGGCTCAGCGGCAATGGATCCGTTTTCTCGGCGACGAGTGTTCCGCTTGGTATCTGATAAACGAGGTAGGCGCGGATCGTAATCTTGATCTACTGACTTGCGAAATCGACAGAACACGTGATCGTACGCGTCAATTGAACGCGTGGCTCAAACAAGTGAGCCATGGTTAGTGCGGCGCTAGTGTCCTGTTCCGTTGTTAACTGGTCTATCTTCACGTAGCATGTTGACGTCAACGGAACGGGAGACGTCAGCAT
>NZ_LFZP01000035.1:0-96720 GCF_002925705.1 Burkholderia anthinoferrum | reverse complement strand
GCAGCGCATGGTGCAGGCCGGCGTGGTGCCGGTCACGTGGCAGCAGGTGCTGCTCGAATGGCAGCGCGACTGGGCGCGCCGCGACAGCTACGACGCGGTGATGGCGATCGCGAAGGAGCATTCTGGCGCATACGGGATGGGCGTGGACTACGCGTACACGATGCTCCACAAGGCGCCGCAGCGCACCGCGACGCCGCACGAGTCGATTCCGCCGGTGCCGGCGAAGTAACGGGCCGCCGGCCGCGATCGCCGCACGGGATGCGGCGATTGCCGGCCGTCGGCCGTCGCGCGTTCAGGCGGCGGGCAGCGCCCACGGCGCGTGCGAGAAATGGTCGGCGAGGAAATCGAGCAGTACCGTCACGCGTGCGGCGCGCAGCATGCCGGGCGGCGTGACGAGGTTCACGTTGATGTCCGCGATCTTCCAGTCGCTCATCACTTCCTCGAGCTCGCCGCGCTGCAGTTCGTCCCATACCAGGAACTCGGGCTGCAGCGCGAGACCATGACCGCCGACGAGCGCGGGGAGGATCACGTCCGCGTTGTTCGTGCGAATGCGGCCGTGCACGTTCACACCGAAATCCTCGCCCGATGCCGGATGACGGAAGCGCCAGTGCTCGGGCGTCGGCAGGTTCGTGTACGTCAGGCATACGTGCTGTTCGATGTCGCGTGGATGCGTGGGGCGGCCGCGCCGGTCGAGATACGCGGGCGACGCGACGAGCGGCCGGCGCACCGCGCAGAGGCGGCGCGAGCGCAGCGTCGAATCGCTGAGCTCCGCGATGCGGATCGCGACGTCGAAGCCGCCGGACACGATGTCGACGATGTGGTCGGTCAGCACGAGATCGATGTCGACGCGCGGATAGCGCTCGAGAAACGCGGGCAGCACCGGCGACAGGTGGCGCAGCCCGAACGACATCGGCGCATTCACGCGCACGAGGCCATGCGGCTCGAGCGCCTGCGCGGATGCTTCGTTTTCGATCAGTTCCGCATCGGCGAGCAGCCGGATCGCGCGGTCGCGCAGCAGTTCGCCGGTCGGCGTGAGCGACAGCCTGCGCGACGTGCGGTACAGCAGCATCGCGCCGAGGCGCTTTTCGAGGCGTGCGATCGCTTTCGATACGGTGGGTTGCGATACGCCGAGCGTTTCCGCGGCTTTCGCGAACGAACCGGTCTCCGCGACGCGCGCGAAGATGGCCCAGGCTTCGAGATCAGGAAGGTGTTGCATGGTCGGACGGGATGACGGGAAAGCGAAGGGAATGCGAGGGCGGCGAAGCATGCGGCCGATGCGATGCGGGTCATTCTAATCCGGCCGGGAGAAAAATCGTTATGGAATCTTATCTACTTTCACTGAGCGCCGGCGTGCTGATCGGCGTCGTGTACAGCGTGATCAGGGTGCGCTCGCCGGCACCGCCGCTGATTGCGCTGGTGGGCCTCGCCGGCATGCTGGTCGGCGCGCAGGCCATCGCGCCGGTTCGTCACTGGCTCGGCTTCTGACCGCATCGAGGACAAAATCATGAGCGCAACCGATACTCAACCCGATCTCATCCTGCATAACGGACGATTCACGACGCTCGACCGCGCGAACCCCGTCGCGACGGCCGTCGCGATTGCCGCCGGCCGCTTCGTCGCCGTCGGCAGCGACGCGGACGTCATGCCGCTCGCGGGCCGCGCGACGAAAGTGGTCGATCTCGGCGGCCGCGGCGTGCTGCCGGGCCTGATCGACAACCACTGCCACGTGATTCGTGGCGGCCTGAACTACAACATGGAGCTGCGCTGGGACGGCGTACCGTCGCTCGCGGTCGCGATGGAGATGCTCAAGCGCCAGGTCGCCGTGACGCCCGCGCCGCAGTGGGTGCGCGTCGTCGGCGGCTTCACCGAACATCAGTTCGTCGAGAAACGGCTGCCGACGATCGATGAGCTCAACGCGGTTGCACCGGACACGCCGGTGTTCATCCTGCACCTGTACGACCGCGCGCTGCTGAATGCGGCCGCGCTGCGTGTCGTCGGCTATACGAAGGACACGCCGGAGCCGCCGGGCGGCACGATCCTGCGCGATGCCGCGGGCAATCCGACCGGCCTGCTGCTCGCGAACCCGAACGCGACGATCCTCTACGCGACGCTCGCGAAGGGGCCGAAGCTGCCGTTCGAGTATCAGTACAACTCGACGCGCCATTTCATGCGCGAGCTGAACCGGCTCGGCGTGACGGGCGTGATCGACGCGGGCGGCGGCTCGCAGAATTATCCCGACGATTACGAAGTGATCCGCAAGCTGCACGACGCGGGCGAGATGACGATCCGGATCGCGTACAACCTGTTCACGCAGAAGCCGAACGCGGAGAAGGAAGACTTCGTGAACTGGACGAAGAGCGTCAAGTACCACGACGGCACCGACTACTTCCGCAATAACGGCGCGGGCGAGATGCTGGCGTTTTCCGCGGCCGACTTCGAGGATTTCCGCGTCGCGCGGCCGGATTTGCCCGCGCAGATGGAGGACGACCTCGAAGGCGTCGTGCGCGTGCTCGCGGAAAACCGCTGGCCGTGGCGCATGCACGCGACCTATGACGAAACGATCAGCCGCGCGCTGGACGTGTTCGAGAAGGTCAACGAAGACATCCCGCTCGACGGGCTGAACTGGTTCTTCGATCATGCGGAAACCATCTCCGAGAAATCGATGGACCGGATCGCCGCGCTCGGCGGCGGCATCGCGGTGCAGCACCGGATGGCGTACCAGGGCGAATACTTCGTCGAGCGTTACGGCGCGCAGGCCGCCGAGGCGACGCCGCCTGTCGCGAAGATGCTCGGCAAGGGGCTCAAGGTGTCGGCCGGCACCGACGCGACGCGCGTCGCGTCGTACAACCCGTGGGTGTCGCTCGCGTGGCTCGTGACGGGCAAGACGGTCGGCGGCATGCGCCTGTATCCGCAGCGCAACCTGCTCGATCGGGAAACCGCGCTGCGGATGTGGACCGAGTACGTGACGTGGTTCTCGAACGAGGAAGGCAAGAAAGGGCGCATCGCGGTGGGGCAGCTTGCCGACCTCGTGGTCCCCGATCGCGATTTCTTCGCGTGCGCGGAAGACGACATCGCCGGCACGACCGCGTTGCTGACGGTGGTCGACGGGAAGATCGTGTGGGGCGCGGGGCCGTTCGCGTCGCACGACGCGCCGATCCCGCCGGCGATGCCGGACTGGTCGCCGGTGCGCGAGTTCGGCGGCTATGGCGGCTGGGGCGCGACGCAGCGCGTCGGCGCGCCGTTGCAGCGCGCCGCGGCCGCCGCGATGTGCGGCTGCGCGAACGAATGCAACGTTCACCAGCATGCGCACGCGAGCGCATGGGCGAACGCGTTGCCGACGTCGGACGCGAAGGGTTTCTGGGGCGCGTTCGGCTGTTCGTGCTGGGCGGTCTGATATGGCGGCCCCGATCCATCGCGGCGGCGCCGGCAACCCGGCATGGGTCCGCGCGCTGCTCGGGCAGCCGTGGGTGCCGCCGCTCGTGCGGCTCGCACTGGTGTCCGCTTACCTGCTCGGCGGCGTCGCGAAGGCGCTCGACTTTCACGGCGCGGTTGCGGAGCAGGCGCATTTCGGCCTGCGGCCGGCCGCGCTGTGGGCGGCGCTCGCGATCGCGGTCGAGATCGCCGGCTCGCTGTGCGTGGCATTTCGCCGTTTCACGTGGCTCGGCGCCGGCAGCCTCGGTATGCTGACGCTCGTCGCGATGGTCGTGGCGAACGATTTCTGGAACCGGACGGGCGCCGAGCGTTTCATGGCGCTCAACAGCTTTTTCGAGCATCTCGGGCTGATCGCGGCACTCGTGCTCGCGACGGTGCTCGACGATGCGCGGCAATCGGCCGATGATGGCCGTTCCATTCGATGACGATGCAACAATCAGGAAATCCTTTGATGAAATCCATTCGTTCCCTGCTGCTCGCCGCGATGTTCGCGGGCGGTCTTGCCGGCGCGCCGACGGCGTTCGCGAAACCGCCGGTGCCGCCGGCAGTCACACCCACGGTGGCCGTCGGTCCGCAGTACGACACGACGCACGTGTGCGTCGCCCCCGAAGACTTCGACCGCTTCACCGACAGCTTCGTCGCGACGTTCGGCGGCAAGAAGTCGAAGCAGGGCGTGTTCCAGGTCACGCCGACGCCGAGCCAGACGATGTCGCAGCTCGTGCTGACGCCGGTCGGCACGATCTCGGTGTTCGGTTTCAAGACGCCGATCCCGTATCCGTTCTGCGAGGAGCGCACCGGCTATCTCGTGACCGACATGGACGCGGCCGTGAAGTCGGCGCGCGAGCATGGCGCCGACGTGATCGTCGACACGTTCCCCGACCCGATCGGCCGCGACGCGATCATCACGTGGGCAGGCGGCGTGAACATGCAGCTGTACTGGCACACGCAGGCGCCGCACTACGATGCGTTGCAGACCATTCCCGAGAATCGCGTCTACGTGTCGCCGCAAAGCGTGCGCAAGTTCGTGCACGATTTCGTCAAGTTCTCGAAAGGCAAGGTGGTGTCCGACGACCCGAAGGCGCCGGGCATCGAAATCGGCCGGCCGGACGATACGTACCGCCGCATTCGCATCGAGTCGGGCTTCGGCAAGATGACCGTGCTGGTGACGGACGGCCACTTGCCGTACCCGTTCGGGCGCGAGATGACCGGCTACGAAGTGCCCGATCTCGCCGCGACGCTGAAGCAGGCCGAAGCCGCGGGCGTGACGGTGCTCGTGCCGCCGTTCAAGTCGGACGGGCGCGACGCGGCGCTCGTGCAGTTCCCGGGCGGTTACGTCGCCGAGATTCACGCGAGCGCGGCGCGATGAAGCACGAGGACACGATCCTTGCCGCGGTGGCCGGCTTCGTCGACACGCTGAGCTTCGTCGCGCTGTTCGGGCTGTTCACCGCGCACGTGACCGGCAACTTCGTGCTGATCGGCGCGGGCATCGCGGGCTTCGGCCAGGGCGTCGTGCTGAAGCTCAGCGTGTTTCCGGCGTTCGTGTGCGGCGTGATCGCGGCGAGCCTGATCGCGCGGTCGATGGCCGCGCGGCCCGCGTGGCACGGCATGCGCGTGCTGCACGCGGTGCAGGCCGTGCTGCTGCTCGGCTTCTGCGCGGCCGGCGTGTGGGCGACGCCCGTCACGCAGCCCGACAGCCTGCCGGCGCTCTTGGCCGGCATCGTCGGCACGTTCGCGATGGGCGTGCAGAACGCGCATCCGCGCGTGATCGCGCGTGCGGGCGGCGTGCCGAACACGGTGATGACCGGCAACGTCACGCAGGCGATCCTCGACGTCGTCGACATGCTGTCCGCCCGCACGGCCGACGGTGCGCGGGCAACGGCGCGCGCGCGCTTCGCGAAGATGCTGCCGGCGATCGTCGCGTTCGCGCTGGGTGCGGCGGGCGGTGCGCTCGGGTTCCGCTACGTCGGGTTTCTGGCGTTGCTCGCGCCCGTGGGTGCGCTGGCCGTGCTTGCGCTGTGTGCGTCGCGGGCGGCCGGTACGACCACCCCGGAGCGCGCATGATCGAGCGGAGGCGAACGAGGCCCTGCCGCCGCCGCGTCCAGCGGGCCGCGCGGTTGTCGATCGTCGCCGGGCTGCTGTTCGCGGGCGCCGATGCGGTCGCGGAAACGGCAGCCGCGTCGAGCTCGACTGCGTCGTCGGCGTCGACGCCTGCATCGACGTGCAGCGTCAAACGCCCGACCGTCCTGTTCAACCGCTGGCAGGAAGACTGGTCGGTGCTCGCGAATCCGTGCGTGCCGCGCAAGCCGCTCGACGGGTTGAAGTACCTCCCGCTCGGCAACGACCCGCAATCCTATCTGTCGCTCGGCGTGAACCTGCGCGAGCGGCTCGAGACCAACGACGCGCCGCTGTTCGGCATCGGCTCCGCGCAATCGGATACGTACGTGATCCAGCGCGTCGAAGTGCATGCCGATGCGCATCTCGGCCCGCACTGGCAATTCTTCGTGCAATTGCAGGACGCACGCGCGTTCGGCAAGAACGCGGCGTCGCCCGTCGACAGGAATCCGCTCGATCTCGAACAGGCATTCGCGACCTACACGGGCGCGCTCGGCGGCGGCACGGTCAAGTTTCGCGTCGGCCGGCAGGAGATGGCGTTCGACCTGCAGCGCTTCATCGCCGCGCGCGACGGCCCGAACGTGCGGCTCGCGTTCGATGCGGTGTGGGCCGATTACGAATACGGGAAGTGGCGCTTCATCGGCTATGCGACGCAGCCGGTGCAGAACCGCAACGCGTCCGATTTCGACGACGTGTCGAATCGCGATCTCACGTTCAGCGGCGTGCGCTTCGAGCGGCAATCGGTCGGGCCGGGCGACCTGTCCGGCTACTGGTCGCGCTACAACCGCCGCAATGCGCGGTTCCTCGATGCGAGCGGCCCCGAGCATCGCGACGTGTGGGACGTTCGCTACGCGGGCACGCACGGGCGCTTCGATTGGGATCTCGAAACGATGCTGCAGACCGGCACGGTCGGCAACGCCACGATCGGCGCGTGGGCCGTCGGATCGATCGCCGGCTACAGGCTCGACGCGCCGTGGTCGCCGCGCATCGCGCTGCAGGTCGATGCGGCATCGGGCGACCGGCATTCGCGCGACGGCCGCGTCGGCACGTTCAATCCGCTGTTTCCGAACGGCTATTACTTCACGCTGGCCGGCTATACGAGTTACGCGAACCTGATCCACGTGAAGCCGTCCGTGACGCTGAAACCGGCGGCGAACCTGTCGCTGCTCGGCGCGCTGGGCTTCCAGTGGCGCGAGACGACCGGCGACGCCGTCTATCAGCAGCCGAACATCCCCGTGCCGGGCACGGCAGGCAAGGGCGGCCTGTGGACGGGCATGTACGTGCAGTTGCGCGCGGACTGGACGATCGCCGCGAACCTGATCGGCGCGGTCGAGGCCGTGCACTTCCAGGTCGGCGACGCGATCCGGCAGGCGGGCGGGCACAACGCGGATTACGTCGGTGTCGAGCTGAAGTACGGGTGGTGACGGCCGCGCGCGGCAACCCGCCCGCGGCATGAAAAAGGGCAGCCCCGCGGGGCTGCCCTTCGTTCGTCCGGGGTCCGGGCCGGCCGTGCGACCGGCCCCGTTCGCGGTGGACGCGATGCGATTACAGGTTCGGCGACAGCGCGAGCGCGTTCGTCAGGTCGCCCATCGGCTGCGCGCCGTTCGCCTTCAGCGCGTCGTCGCGTTGCTG
Organism: Burkholderia anthinoferrum; assembly: GCF_002925705.1. NCBI lineage: Bacteria > Pseudomonadati > Pseudomonadota > Betaproteobacteria > Burkholderiales > Burkholderiaceae > Burkholderia > Burkholderia anthinoferrum. The sequence goes on along the minus strand of NZ_LFZP01000035.1, from coordinate 89,544 downwards.
CAGGCCCGCGAGGCGCGGCAGCGAGAAGCGGCGCGTGATGAAGCGCAGGATCGAGCCCGTGTCGTACTGCGTATGATCGACGAAGCCCTTCTTCGCGAACGGCGACACGATCAGCGCCGGAATGCGCGTGCCCGGGCCCCAGCGGTCGGCGTTCGGCGGCGTCGCATGATCCCAGAAGCCGCCGTTTTCGTCGTACGTGACGACCACGACCATGTTCTTCCATTGCGGGCTGGCCTGCAGGTGCGCGATCACGTCGGCGATGTGCTGGTCGCCGGACGTGACGTCCGTGTAGCCCGGGTGTTCGTTCAGGTTGCCTTGCGGCTTGTAGAACGTGACCTGCGGCAGCGTGCCCGCATCGATCGCCTTGATGAACTCGGCGCCGTTCGCACCGCCGTCGAGCAGGTGCTGCGCGCGGCTCGCGGTGCCCGGCGCCTGGTTCGCGAAGTAGTTGAACGGCTGGTGGTGCGGCTGGAAGTTCGGCGTCGACAGGTCGGCGCCGTAGATCACGTTCGACGTGCCGTTCTGGCTCGCCTGCAGCGCCTGGCCCCATGCGCCCGCATACCACGCCCACGACACGCCCGCGTTGGTCATCAGGTCGCCGATGTTGGTCGCCGTCTGCGGCGGCATCGTCGACGGATTGGCCGGGTCGGCGAGCAGCGGGTCGCCGCCCGCGGCCGCCTTGTTGCCGCTCGGCTGATACGCCGGCTGCATCGTATTGATGCCGTAGAAGTCGGGCGTGAGCGCGCCGTCGTTGACGAACTTCGGCGGGCCGCTCAGCGCGGAGGCCGGCGAGTTCGTCGCCACCTTCAGCGATTTGCCGTCGGCATTGAGCACGGCGATCTTGCCGGCCGCCGGGCTCTTGTCGGCGTTCGGGTAGTACGGTGCGCACGCGCAGATCAGGTACTGGTGGTTCAGGAACGAGCCGCCGAACGCGCCCATGAAGAAGTTGTCGGCCAGCACGTACTGCTGCGCGATCTTCCACAGCGGCAGCTTCGACGGATCGGCCGTGTAGTGGCCCATCGTCAGGCCGCCCGCGTCGGTCCATGCGGCGTACATGTCGTTCTTGCCGCCGTTGATCTGCATCTGGTCCTGGTAGAAGCGGTGCACGATGTCGCGCGTCGCGATGCTCATCGACTGGTTGAAGCCTTTCGGGTCGTCGATCGCGAACGGCGCGTTCGGCAGGTTCGCCGTCATCGCCTCGGTCACCGCCGGCGTGATGCCGGTCGCGGTCAGGCCGCCCCAGATCTTCGGCAGCGTCGCCATCGTCGAGCCGTCGCGATCCTTCTGCACCGAGTTCACGGCCGTCGCGTTCTGCAGGCCGTTCGCGCCCGGGAAGTTGCCGTACAGGTTGTCGAAGCTGCGGTTTTCCGCGTAAATCACGACGACGTTCTTGACGGCCGACAGACCCTGCTGCGTGACGTCGTCGCCGCCGCAGGCGGTCAGGCCGAGCGCGGCCGCGAGGGCGATCGGCGTGTAGCGAATCCAGGCGTGCTTCTTCATGCGATGTTCTCTCTCATTCGTCGTTGGTCGCGTGTGGGAACCGGGGCGGGAGGGCCGGCGCGCGAACCTCGCGGTATCGCCCGGCTGCGCGCATTATCTGGAACCGATTTGACAGCAGGGTGTAGGGGCGCTTTCAATTGACTGTCGGTGGAACGTCATTGAACGGTCACGGAACTGACATAAGCTCCGGCCGATTGCCCACCGCTACCAGAACAACGACGATGCACACCCTTCTGAAATCCTGCGCGTCCGCGCGATCGCTGATCTCCGCCGCGGCGACGCTCGCGGTGGTCGGCGCGCTCGCGGCGTTCGCCGGTTGCGACGCGCGGCCCGGCACGACCGCATCGGCCGCGTCCGTCGTACCGGCGGCTCAGGCGGCCCCGGCCGCCCCGGCGGTCGCGCCGGCCACCCAGCCGCAGACGCGCGCGCAGGTGTTCGAGGGCGTGAAGCAGATGACGGCGCTCGGCAAGCAATTGTTCTTCGATCCGTCGCTGTCCGGGTCCGGCAAGCTGGCTTGCGCGTCGTGCCACAGCGCCGAGCATGCGTTCGGGCCGCCGAATGCGCTGTCGGTGCAGCTCGGCGGCGACGACATGCACCGCACCGGCTTTCGCGCGGTGCCGTCGCTGAAGTACCTGCGCGGCATCCCGCCGTTCAGCGAGCACTTCCACGATTCGCCGGACGAAGGCGACGAAAGCGTCGACGCGGGTCCGACCGGCGGGCTGACCTGGGATGGCCGCGTCGATACGCGCGATGCGCAGGCGCGCATTCCGCTCACGTCGCCGTTCGAGATGAGCAGCTCGCCCGCGCGCGTGGCGAAGGCGGTGCGCGCCGCGCCGTATGCCGACGCATTCCGCAAGGCGTTCGGCGATCAGGTGCTCGGCGACGATCGCGCGACGTTCGATGCGGTGCTGCGCGCGCTCGACGCATTCCAGCAGCAGCCGGCGCTGTTCGATCCGTACACGAGCAAATACGACGCGTATCTGGCCGGCCACGCGCGGCTCACGCCCGCGGAGTTGCACGGGCTGCAGCTGTTCAACGACGAAAAGAAGGGCAACTGCGCGAGTTGCCACATCAGCCAGCGCACGCTCGAAGGCGGCCCGCCGCAGTTCAGCGATTTCGGGCTGATCGCGATCGCGGTGCCGCGCAACCGCGCGTTGCCCGTCAATCGCGACCCGCGCTTTTACGATCTCGGCGCGTGCGGGCCTGAGCGCACCGACCTGAAAGGGCGTGACGAATTCTGCGGGCTGTTCCGCACGCCGTCGCTGCGCAACGTCGCGCTGCGCAAGACGTTCTTCCACAACGGCGTGTATCACTCGCTCGAGGACGTGATGCGTTTCTACGTCGAACGCGACATCCATCCGGAGAAGTTCTATCCGGTCGTGCACGGCAAGGTGCAGATTTACGACGATTTGCCGAAGCGCTACTGGACGAACATCAACCGCGAGCCGCCGTTCGACCGCAAGCGCGGCGACCAGCCGGCGCTGAATGCGGCGGAGATCAAGGACGTGATCGCGTTCCTCGGCACGCTGACTGACGGATATCAGCAAACGGGCGCACCGGCGAAGCCCTAGAAGGCATTCATCGCAGCACGCATGCTATGCTCGCTCGCTGACGGGCGCGGCGCGTGCCGGAGCGCCGGCCGCCGGAAGGCCGGCCCCCGGTTCGCCGGCATGCGCCGCGCCGTTCGATCGAACATCCAAGGAGAAAAACATGTCGATGCGTGCATCCCTTTCCGTCGTCACGCGCGTGCTGGCCGGCGCCGCGTGCGCAGCCGCGATGCTGCCCGCCCATGCGCAGAACAACCTGAATTTCCTGAACGACACGCCGATCAGCTATTTCAGCAAGGCCGACCGCGCGTCGCTCTCGAAGGCGGTCGTGCAGGCGCGCGACGAAGGCAAGGACGGCGAAACCACGACGTGGCAGAGCAGCGGCCGCGGCACGCAGATCGACGCGAAGCTCACGCCGAGCACGACCGAGGCGGACGGCAAGACCTGCCGCGAAATCGCGACCGAAATCACGGCGAAGGGCCAGACGATGACGCTCAAGCCCGTCTACTGCAAGACGGCCGCGGGCAAGTGGCAGTTGCAGAAGCGCTGAGCACGCGCGTGACGAAGCGGGGCGGCGCGCCGCGCACGGTGTCATGCGGCGTCGTGATCCTCGATGCGGCCGGCCGCGTGTTCCTCGCGCACGCGACCGACACCACGCACTGGGACATCCCGAAGGGGCAGGGCGAGCCGGGCGAGACGCCGGCCGACGCCGCGCTGCGCGAACTGCTGGAGGAAACCGGCATCGAGCTGGACGCCGCGCGGCTGCTCGATCTCGGCCGCTTCGCGTACCGGCACGACAAGGACCTGCACCTGTTCGCGGTGCTGGCGGCCGAAGGCGAGATCGACCCCGCGCACTGCACGTGTACGTCGCTGTTTCCGAGCCGCCGCGACGGCTCGATGATTCCGGAGATGGATGCGTATCGCTGGACCGTGCCGGGCGACATCGATGCGTATGCGAGCCGCAGTCTCGCGCGGCTGTTTCGCACGAAGCTGTCGCTGGTGGAGCTGCATCGGCGGTTGTCGGGTGCGTGAACGGACGCTGCCGCGTTTCGCTTCGACTCACATGAAAAAACCGGCCCTGGAGCCGGTTTTTTCATGATCAGGCAACGGCGGTTTGCGAATCCGCATGCCGCCGCGCGGAACAGGCCGTCAAGCCGGCTTGCCCCAGCTGTCGCGCAACCCGACGATCCGGTTGAACACCGGCTTGCCCGGCTTCGAATCGACACGATCCGCAACGAAGTAGCCGTGGCGCTCGAACTGCACGCGCGTTTCCGGCGCGATGTCGCCGTTGCCCGGCTCGACGTACGCCTGCACGATCTTCTTCGAATCGGGGTTCAGCGCGTCGAGGAAGTTCGCGCCGCCCGCGTCCGGATGCGGCTCCTTGAACAGGCGGTCGTAGATCCGCACTTCGGCCGGCTGCGCGTGCTTCGCGCTGACCCAGTGGATGTTGCCCTTGACCTTGTAGTTGTTCGCGCCTTCCGTGCCCGACTTGCTGTCCGGGAAGTAGTTGCAGTGCACGGCCGTCACGTTGCCGTCGGCGTCCTTGTCGAAGCCCGTGCATTCGATCACGTAGCCGTAGCGCAGGCGTACCTTGTTGCCCGGGAACAGGCGGAAATAGCCCTTCGGCGGGTTCTCGACGAAATCCTCGCGCTCGATCCACAGTTCGCGCGAGATCGGGAACGTGCGCACGCCGCGGTCCGGATGATGCGGATGCACGGGCGCCGTGCAGGCTTCCTCGAGGTCTTCCGGATAGTTGTCGATCACGAGCTTCAGCGGATCGAGCACCGCGACCGTGCGCGCGGCCTTGTCGTCGAGGTCGTCGCGCAGCGCGCCTTCGAAGACGCTCATGTCGATCCACGAATCGATCTTCGTCACGCCAATCCGCTCGCAGAACAGGTGAATGCTCTCGGGCGTGAAGCCGCGGCGGCGCACGCCGACGATCGTCGGCATGCGCGGGTCGTCCCAGCCGTCGACGTGGCCTTCGGTGACGAGCTGCAGCAGCTTGCGCTTGCTGGTGATCGCGTACGTGAGGTTCAGCCGCGAGAACTCGATCTGCTGCGGCAGCGGGCGCGTGAACACGCCGGCTTCCGCGAGTTCGTTCAGCACCCAGTCGTACAGCGGGCGGTGATCCTCGAATTCGAGCGTGCACAGCGAATGCGTGATGCCTTCGAGCGCATCCGAGATGCAGTGCGTGTAGTCGTACATCGGATACACGCACCATGCGTCGCCGGTGCGGTAGTGGTGCGCGTAGCGGATCCGGTAGATCACCGGGTCGCGCATGTTCATGTTCGGCGAAGCCATGTCGATCTTCGCGCGCAGCACGTGCTCGCCTTCCTTGAACTCGCCGGCCTTCATCCGGCGGAACAGGTCGAGGTTTTCGTCCGGCGTGCGCTCGCGGAACGGCGACGGCTTGCCGCCTTCGGTCAGCGAGCCGCGGTTCGCGCGCATTTCGTCGGCGCTCTGGCTGTCGACGTACGCCTTGCCGCGCTTGATCAGCAGCTCGGCGAACTCGTACAGCTTGTCGTAGTAGTCGCTCGCGAAATACTGGTGATCGACCGCGTCCTTGCGCCAGTCGAAGCCGAGCCAGCGCACCGCGTCGACGATCGAGTCGACGTATTCGACGCTTTCCTTTTCCGGGTTCGTGTCGTCGAAGCGCAGGTGGCACACGCCGCCGTAGTCGCGCGCGACGCTGAAGTTCAGGCAGATGCTCTTCGCGTGACCGATATGCAGATAGCCGTTCGGCTCGGGCGGGAAGCGCGTCTCGACGCGGCCGCCCCATTTGCCGGTGCGGTTGTCGTCGTCAATGATGTTGCGGATGAAATTGGAAGCCGCGGGGGCGTCGTTGCGTTCGGTGCTCATGCGGTTGGCGTCAGGGTTGTGTCGGCGCGTCGCGCCGGTTTAATCCTGTAATTCTACCTGACCGGGGTCCGTCCCGCGCGGCCTGCCGGTCGGCCGCGGTCCAGTCGCGATGCGTGTCGCAATATATCGAGTGTGTGTCGGCTGTAACACGACGTAAATCGGATTGCCCGCGCCGTTCGGCTTTTCCTATGATGGCTTTACCGATTCAACGCCGCCGGTCGCAATTTTGCGCGGTGGAAGGAAGCCAACAACCATGATGAAGAAGACCACTTTTCTCGTTCGTACCGCGGTGATCGTCGCGGCCCTGTCGCAACTCGGCGCATGCGCGATGACGCATACGCAGCGTAACGCCGGGATTGGCGCGGCCGCGGGCGGCGCGCTCGGCTACCTGATCACGGGCGGCCCGGTCGGCACGGTGGCCGGCGCGGCGGCAGGCGGCCTGGTCGGCGCCGGCGTACGCTGATTCACGTCGGCGAGCGCCCGCGACGCGGGCGCTTGACCGCCGGCCACGGTCGTGCGCCTGCCTGAACGCGTCACGACCCGCTCGAGGTTCAAGCACATCCCCTGGATTTTGACAGGCACCATCAGGGAGAGGCGGGTGTGCGACACTGCGTCGACGCTACTACATGACTCCATTCGTCGACGAATCCTTCCATGACCGACTCCGTCGTTTTCGTCTTGCCGGGTTACGCCAATTCGGGCCCGCTTCACTGGCAAAGCCGTTGGGAGCGTGCCGATCCGCGTTTCGTGCGGATTGCGATGCCGGACTGGAACCACGCGGTCCGCAACGGCTGGTGTCGCGCGCTCGATCGTGCGGTCGAAGGCGCGCGCGGGCCCGTGCTGATCGCCGCCCATAGTCTCGGCACGCTGACCACCGCATGGTGGGCGACCCGCTACGCGCGGCCGGCCGCGCTCGCGAAAGTGCGCGGCGCATTGCTGGTCGCGCTGCCCGATCCTGCCGGGCCGGCGTTTCCGGCCGACGCGCATGGCTTCGGCCCGGTGCCGCACGAGCGAGTGCCGTTTCCGACCTGCGTCGTCGCGAGCAGCGACGATCCGTACGGTTCGCTCGCGTTCGCACGCGATTGCGCGAAAGCATGGGGCAGCACGTTCCATGACCTCGGCCCGCGCGGCCACATCAACGCGGACAGCGGGCTCGGGGAATGGCCGGAAGCGCGCGGCTGGCTCGAGGCGCTGGGGACGACGGACTGACTGCCGGTCGTGGTTCACCGAATCGGACACATTTTTTAACCAAGCGCGAATTTCATGCGATGCGTCGCGGCGCGACGTGCGCCTTGCTGCGCGTCCGATTGTCTTGGGCGCGACGCGCAACCGACTGCGTGTTGTGACCAACCCCATGACTTTCTGATCGGCCGGGCCGATAAAGTGACGGCCTGTTCAATTCGATTGGAAGGAGGGGCCATGTCGAGCGGCTCGAGGCGAGGCCGACGCGAAGCACTGTTCGACTGGGCTCCGATGGGAACCGCGGTGCAGGTATCGTGAAGATCGCATCGGCAACGCGATTCGCGATCCCGTGTCTGGCGATGCTGGTCGGTCTGCTCGCCGGTTTCGGCTGGCGCAGCCTCGCCGACTGGACCGACAGCCCCATACGGATCGATCCCGGCACCGACCTGCTCAGCGTGCTGCCCGACGAAGTGATGTCGCTGACCTATACGACCGCTGCGCTCACGCTGACCGCGCAGCGCTCACAGCCCGCGGCGCGGTTCGCGGTGCAGGTGACTTATGCGGATGGGCGTGCCCCCCGGCAATGCGTGGCGTCGGCGGATCTGGCCGCGCACCTCGAGTCCTTTTCGACGATCGTCGCGCAACGGCAGCTCGACCCGGCCGACCTCGCGCGCGGATTTCCGCAGCAGATCGGGCGGCTGGATATCCGTGATCGCATTGCGTCCGAGCCGCCGCCGCCGGTCGTCTTCCTGGCCGCGGCGGATTCGGACGCGGTCGCCATCGCCGTCGACGGTCTGTGGGCCGGGCACGGTGGCTACGCGGCAGTTGTGCGTTCGCCATCGCGCGCGGCGCTTGCGGCGCTGGCCGGCGGCTGCGATACGCTGGCCCGGCGCTGACCGGACGGCGGGCGCTCCCGTTCCGGCCCGCCGCCGCGCCGCTCAGATCGCCTGCTTCGCCTTCAACGCGGCGATCCGCTCGTCGTCGTAGCCGAGCATGTCGCGCAGCACGTCTTCCGTCTGCGCGCCGAGCAGCGGCGGGGCCGTGCGCGCGTCGGGCGGCGTCGCGCTCATCCGGATCGGGTTGCGCACGAGCTTCACGTCCGCGCCGCACGGATGCGGCAGCGACACCTGCATCCCGCGCGCGACCACCTGCTCGTTGTCGAACACCTCGCCGAGATCGTTGATCGGCCCGCACGGCACGCCGGCCGCTTCGAGCGCGCCGATCCAGTCGGCCTTGTCGCGCGCCTTCACCATCTCCGCGAGGATCGGCACCAGCGTGTCGCGATGGCGCACGCGCGACGGGTTCGTCGCGAAGCGCGCATCGTCCGCCAGCTCGGGCCGCCCGCCCGCCTCGACGAACTTGCGGAACTGCCCGTCGTTGCCGACCGCGACGATGATCCAGCCGTCGCTCGTCTGGAACGTCTGGTACGGCACGATGTTCGGATGCGCGTTGCCCCAGCGCACCGGCGGCTTGCCGCTCGCGAGGAAGTTGGTGTTCATGTTAGCGAGCAGCGCGACCTGCACGTCGAGCAGCGCCATGTCGATGTACTGGCCTTCGCCCGTGCGGTCGCGGTGCGCGAGGGCGGCGAGCACCGCGATCGTCGAATAGAGGCCGGTCGCGAGATCGGCGATCGCGACGCCGGCCTTCTGCGGGCCGCCGCCCGGCTCGCCGTCGCGTTCGCCGGTGATGCTCATGAAGCCGCCGATCCCCTGCACGATGAAGTCGTAGCCGGCGCGGTGCGCGTACGGGCCGGTCTGGCCGAAGCCGGTGACCGAGCAGTAGACGAGATCGGGCTTCACCGCGCGCAGCGAGTCGTAGTCGAGCCCGTATTTCTTCAACTGGCCGACCTTGTAGTTCTCGAGCACGACGTCGCTCTGCGCGGCAAGCTCGCGCACGATCTGCTGGCCCTCGGGCGTCGCGATGTCGACCGTCACCGAGCGCTTGTTGCGGTTCGCCGCGAGGTAGTACGCGGCCTCGGCGGTATCTGCGCCGTCCGCGTCCTTCAGGTACGGCGGCCCCCAGTGGCGCGTGTCGTCGCCGGCGCCCGGGCGCTCGACCTTGATCACGTCCGCGCCGAAATCGGCAAGGGTCTGCGCGCACCACGGGCCCGCGAGCACGCGGGTCAGGTCCAGCACGCGGATATGGCTCAGGGCACCCATCGTCGAATCGTCTCCTTTCATGGCGGGCCTGCGTTGTCGGGCAAGGCCGATTGGCATGCCGAGCATCTTAAGGCGAATCGGCCGCGCGGGTGGCCTGGAGCCCGTTATCAGCGGGAACAGGCTCCGACCGGTCGTCCGGAGGGTCGAGCCGCCTCGCCGGCGCTTTGCCCGGAAGCCGGCCCCGATCCCGTATAATCGATCGTTTCCGAATCCATGCCGCCGCGCGCCCCGCCTGGGGCGCCGGCGTTTGAAGCCGTCTTTGCCAGACTGTCCCCGCACGCCATGAAAGCTGCCGAAATCCGCGAGAAATTCCTCAAATTCTTCGAATCGAAGGGCCACACGATCGTCCGCTCGTCGAGCCTCGTGCCCGGTAACGACCCCACGCTGATGTTCACGAACTCGGGCATGGTCCAGTTCAAGGACGTCTTCCTCGGCACGGACCCGCGTCCGTACTCGCGCGCCACCACGGCACAGCGTAGCGTGCGCGCGGGCGGCAAGCACAACGACCTCGAGAACGTCGGCTACACGGCGCGCCACCACACGTTCTTCGAGATGCTCGGCAACTTCTCGTTCGGCGACTACTTCAAGCAGGACGCGATCAAGTTCGCGTGGGAGCTGCTGACCACGGTCTACCAGTTGCCGAAGGACAAGCTGTGGGTGACCGTCTACCAGGAAGACGACGAAGCCTACGACATCTGGGCGAAGGAAGTCGGCGTGCCGACCGAGCGGATCATCCGGATCGGCGACAACAAGGGTGCGCGCTACGCGTCGGACAACTTCTGGACGATGGGCGACACCGGCCCGTGCGGCCCGTGCACGGAAATCTTCTACGACCACGGCCCGGACGTGTGGGGCGGGCCGCCGGGGTCGCCTGAGGAAGACGGCGACCGCTACATCGAGATCTGGAACCTCGTGTTCATGCAGTTCAACCGCGACGCGCAGGGCAACATGACGCGCCTGCCGAAGCAGTCGGTCGACACCGGCATGGGCCTCGAGCGTCTCGCCGCGGTGCTGCAGCACGTGCACAGCAACTACGAGATCGACCTGTTCCAGAACCTGATCAAGGCCGCCGCGCGCGTGACCGAGATCAACGACCTGACGAACAACTCGCTGAAGGTGATCGCCGATCACATCCGCGCGTGCTCGTTCCTGATCGTCGACGGCGTGATTCCCGGCAACGAAGGCCGCGGCTACGTGCTGCGCCGGATCGTGCGCCGCGCGATCCGCCACGGCTACAAGCTCGGCCGCAAGGGCGCGTTCTTCCACAAGCTGGTGGCCGATCTCGTCGCCGAGATGGGCACCGCGTATCCGGAGCTGAAGGAAGCCGAGCAGCGCGTGACCGACGTGCTGCGTCAGGAAGAAGAGCGCTTCTTCGAGACGATCGAGCACGGCATGTCGATCCTCGAAGCCGCGCTTGCCGACGTCGACGCGAAGGGCGGCAAGGTGCTCGACGGCGAGCTCGCATTCAAGCTGCACGACACGTACGGCTTCCCGCTGGACCTGACGGCCGACGTGTGCCGCGAGCGCGGGATGACGGTCGACGAGCCGGCATTCGACGACGCGATGGCGCGCCAGCGCGAGCAGGCGCGTGCGGCCGGCAAGTTCAAGGCCACGCAGGGCCTCGAATACTCGGGCGCGAAGACGACCTTCCACGGTTACGAGGAAATCGCGTTCGACGACGCGAAGGTCGTCGCGCTGTACGTCGACGGTTCGGCCGTCAACGAAGTGAAGGCCGGCCAGGATGCGGTCGTCGTGCTCGACCACACGCCGTTCTACGCGGAATCGGGCGGCCAGGTCGGCGACCAGGGCGTGCTCGCGAACGCCGCGACGCGCTTCTCGGTGGCCGACACGCTGAAGGTGCAGGCCGACGTGATCGGCCATCACGGCACGCTGGAGCAGGGCACGCTGAAGGTCGGCGACGTGCTGCGCGCGGAAATCGACGCGCATCGCCGCGCGCGCACGCAGCGCAACCACTCGGCCACCCACCTGATGCACAAGGCGCTGCGCGAAGTGCTCGGCGCGCACGTGCAGCAGAAGGGTTCGCTCGTCGACGCGGAAAAGACCCGTTTCGACTTCGCGCACAACGCACCGATGACTGACGACGAAATCCGTCGCGTCGAGCAGATCGTCAACGACGAGATCCTGGCCAACGCGCCGGGCATCGTGCGCGTGATGCCGTACGACGAAGCGGTGAAGGGCGGCGCGATGGCGCTGTTCGGCGAGAAGTACGGCGATGAAGTGCGCGTGCTCGATCTCGGCTTCTCGCGCGAACTGTGCGGCGGCACGCACGTGCACCGCACCGGCGACATCGGCCTGTTCAAGATCGTGATGGAAGGCGGCGTCGCGGCCGGCATCCGTCGCGTCGAGGCGATCACCGGCGACAACGCGGTGCGCTACGTGCAGGAGCTCGACGCGCGCGTGAACGAAGCGGCAGCGGCGCTGAAGGCGCAGCCGTCGGAACTCACGCAGCGGATCGCGCAGGTGCAGGAGCAGGTGAAGTCGCTCGAGAAGGAGCTGGGCGCGCTGAAGTCGAAGCTCGCATCGAGCCAGGGCGACGAGCTCGCGCAGCAGGCCGTCGAAATCGGCGGCGTGTACGTGCTGGCCGCGACGCTCGACGGCGCCGATGCGAAGACGCTGCGCGAAACGGTCGACAAGCTCAAGGACAAGCTGAAGAGCGCGGCGATCGTGCTGGCGGCCGTCGAAGGCGGCAAGGTCAGCCTGATCGCGGGCGTCACGCCGGACGCGAGCAAGAAGGTCAAGGCCGGCGAGCTCGTGAACTTCGTCGCGCAGCAAGTGGGCGGCAAGGGCGGCGGCCGTCCGGACATGGCGCAGGCGGGCGGCACCGAGCCGGCGAACCTGCCGGGCGCGCTGGCCGGCGTGAAGGGCTGGATCGAGGAACGGCTCTGATCGTTGCACGACCGACGCGATGCGGTCGCAATGACGGCATCGCGTGAATCGAAAAACGACCCGATCGGCGGATGCCGGTCGGGTCGTGTTGTTTGTGCGGCCCATGCGCGTCGCTCGAGGCGGCGCGCGTGCGCACGGGTCACGCCGGCACGGTCGGCCTCGGCTGCGCCACGTCGCCGGACTGCCGCGCGGCGTCGGTGAGCGCATCGCGCAGCGCGGCGAGCGCCGCCGACGCATGACCGCGCCGCCATCCGAGCAGCGTGTCGATGCCTTCGAGTTCGGGAATCGTGTGCGCGGCGACGTTGCCTGTCTCGGGTTGCAGATCGAGCACCGAACGCGGCGCGACCGCGATGCCCGCGCCGGCCGCGACGCACGCGACGATCGCGTGATACGAGCCGAGCTCGAGCACGCGCGCCGGCTTCACGCCGTGCGCCGCATACCACTGCTCGACGTACTTGCGATACGCGCAGCCGCGCTCGAACGCGATCAGCGTCGGCAGGATCACGTCGCGCGGCGTACGCACCGGCGGATGGCCGCGCGGCGTGAGCAGCACGAGATCCTCACGGAAGATCGGCGCTGTCTCGAACGTGTCGGGCAGCGTGTCCGGCTCGGGCGGGCGCGCGAACAGCGCGGCGTCGATCTCGAAGTCGCGCACGCGGTCGATCAGGCACCCCGTCGTGCCCGTCACCAGTTCGAGCGACACGTCGGGCCATGCGTGGTGGTAGCGCGCGAGGATGGTCGGCAGCCGGCTCGCGGCCGTGCTTTCCATCGTGCCGAGCCGCAGCCGCCCGCGCGGCGTGTCCTCGCGCACCGCGTCGCGCGCCTCGTCGGCGAGCGCGAGCAGGCGCTCCGCATACGGCAGCAGCGTATGCCCGGCCGGCGTCAGCACGAGCCGGCGGCCGTCGCGCACGAACAGCGCCGCGCCGAGTTCCTCCTCCAGCTGCTTGATGCGTGTCGTGACGTTCGACTGCACGCGATTGAGCTTGGCCGCCGCGCGCGTCACGCCGTTCTCGCGCACGACCGCCCGGAAGATCGCCAGCGCCGACAGGTCCATGATTCTCTCCAGAGGATGAGTCGATTCTCAATTATTCATTTTTCGAGAACGTTTGGTCAAGCTAGGATGGATGCATTCCGATTCCCGATCGGCCGGCGCGCGACGTGCCGGCCCATGCCGCCATGTCCCGCTTCGATGCTTCGACCGCCGCCGCCCGCGCGTTTTCGTCCGACCAGGCGGACCGCCGCGCCCGCGCGGCCGCGCTCGCCTGCATGGTCGGCCTGGCCGTCGTGCTCGGCGTCGGCCGTTTCGCGTTCACGCCGCTGTTGCCGCTGATGCTCGCGGACGGCTCGATCGGGCTGAAGGCTGGCAGCTGGCTCGCGTCGGCGAACTACGCGGGCTACTTCGCCGGCGCGGTCAGTTGCGCGGCGCTGCGCGTCGCGCCCGCGCGGATGGTGCGCTTCGGGCTCGCGGCGACCGTGCTGCTGACCGCGGCGATGGGCGTCGGCCACGGGTTGCCGGCGTGGCTCGTCGTACGTTTCGTCGCGGGCGTCGTCAGCGCGTGGACGTTCGTGTTCATGTCGCAATGGGGGCTGCGGCGCCTGGCCGAGCTGCATGCGCCGGAATGGAGCGGGGTGATCTACGCGGGGCCGGGCGTCGGCATCGTGGCGACCGGGCTGATCGGCAGCGCGCTGGCCGGCCAGCGCGCGGCGGTGGGCTGGCTGGGCTTCGCGGCGTTGTCGGCCGTGCTGTCGGTCGCGATCTGGCGCACGTTCGGTGCGGCGTCGGCTTCGACCGCGGCCCCGCGCGCGCAGGCCATGCCGCCGGCCGCCGCGTCACATGCGGCGCCTGGCGCACCCGCCGCCCCGGCGGCGCCGGCCGGCACGCGAAGCGGTCGCGCGGACGCCGCGTGGCTCGTCGTGCTGTACGGCGCGCCGGGCTTCGGCTACATCATCACCGCGACGTTCCTGCCGGTGATCGCGCGCGCCGCGCTGCCGGCCGGCTCGCCGTGGCCCGACCTGTTCTGGCCGATGTTCGGCGCGGCGCTGATCGTCGGCGCGATCACCGCCGCGCGGCTGCCCGGGCACTGGGACAACCGGCTGCTGCTGGCGGCCGGCTGCGCGACGCAGGCGCTTGGCATCGCGGCCGGGATCGTGTGGCCGAACGCGGCCGGTTTCTCGATCGGCAGCGCGCTGCTCGGCCTGCCGTTCACCGCGATCACGCTGTTCGCGATGCGCGAGGCGCGGCGCCTGCACGGCGAGCGCGCGGCCGGACTGATGGGCTACGCGACCGCGTCGTATGGCGTCGGGCAGATCCTCGGGCCGCTCGTCGCGGCGCCGCTGGCCGCGCGCTTCGGGTCGTTTACGCCCGCGCTGTGGGTCGCGGCGGCCGCGCTGCTGGCGGGTGCGGCCGGTTTCGCGGCGACCGCCGCACGTGGGCGCCGGTCATCCTGACGCCAGCGGGGCCGGATCGTATCCGGCGCGGGCAAACTCGCTAGAATGAAGCCTTTCCCGCGCCGAGCGGGTGCCCGACGCGGCCTGCAGGCTACCGTCCGGCGCTCGCCATGCCCCATCGATGACCACCGCCGACTACCGTTTTTGCCCGCGCTGCGCGAGCCCGCTGACCGAGCGGGCCGATCCCGACCACGAAGGCGGCCGCATTCGCCAGGCCTGCCCCGACGATACCTGCGGCTACGTGCACTGGAACAACCCGCTGCCGGTCGTCGCCGCGATCGTCGAACTCGACGGCAAGATCCTGCTCGCGCGCAACGCGGCGTGGCCGGAGGGGATGTTCGCGCTGATTACCGGCTTCCTCGAAAACGGCGAGACGCCCGAGGACGGCATCGCGCGCGAGGTGTTCGAGGAAACCGCGCTGAAGGCCGAGCAGGTATCGCTCGTCGGCGTGTACGAATTCATCCGCAAGAACGAGCTGATCATCGCGTACCACGTGCGGGCGTCGGGCACGGTATCGCTGTCGCCTGAACTGCTCGAATACAAGCTCGTCGATCCGCCGCTGCTGCGCCCGTGGCGCGCCGGCACGGGCGTCGCGCTCGCCGACTGGATGCGCGCGCGCGGCCTCGATTTCGAATTCGTCGACCGGCCGGGGCAGTGACGGGCCGGGCTGCCCGCAGCGCGCCGTTCGCCGTGCCGCGCGCGATCGCGACGCGGCGCTGCGTTGCTGGCCGGCGCGCCGCGTGCTCCGGCCGCCGCGCGTCGTTCCAGTCGTCCCCATCGTCCGCATCGTTCCCTTCGCTTCCATCGTCCTGAGCGCCATCGCCATGTCCGACAAGCCGCAGCCCCGTCCGCGCGACGCCTATCGCCACTTCCTGCCGATCACGACCCGCTGGATGGACAACGACGTCTACGGGCACGTGAACAACGTCGTCTATTACAGCTACTTCGACACCGTCGTGAACGAGTACCTGATCCGCGCGGGCGTACTCGACGTCGAGCACGGGCAGACGATCGGGCTGGTCGTCGAGACGCAGTGCAACTATTTCGCGCCGCTCGTGTTCCCGCAATCGGTCGATGCGGGCCTGCGCGTCGTGAAGCTCGGCACGTCGAGCGTGCGCTACGAAGTCGGGCTGTTCGCGCAAGGCGATGCGTCGCCCGCCGCGCAGGGGCATTTCGTGCACGTGTACGTCGATCGCGGCACGCGCCGCCCGGTGCCGCTGCCCGACGCGCTGCGCGCCGCGCTCGAACCGCTCGCCGCCTGACGACGCGCGGTGCACGCGTTCGCGCTCCAGGCCTTCAACGGCCTCAGCTACGGCTTGCTGCTGTTCATGCTGTCGGCCGGCCTCACGTTGATCTTCAGCGTGCAGGGCGTACTCAACTTCGCGCATGCGAGCTTCTACATGCTCGGTGCGTACGTCGGCTACGGCATCGCGGCCCATGCGGGCTTCTGGCCCGCGCTCGTGCTGGCGCCGCTGGCGGTCGGGCTGCTCGGCGCCGGCTGCGAGCGCGTGCTGCTGCGCCGCGTGCAGGCGCGCGGCCATACGAGCGAACTGCTGCTGACCTTCGGGCTCGCGTACCTGATCGGCGAGGGCGCGAAACTCGCGTGGGGCCTCGCGCCGCTGCCGGCGCCCGTGCCGCCGCTGTTCGACGGCGCGCCGGCGAACGTGTTCGGTCTCGCGCTGCCGCGTTACCGGCTGTTCATGATGGCGATGTCCGCGACGATGCTGATCGCGCTCGGCGTGTTGCTGCGCGCGTCGCGCCTCGGGCTCGTCGTGCGCGCGGCGCTCACGCATCGCGCCGCGGTCGAGGCGCTCGGCTACGACGTGCCGCGCGTGATGACGGCGCTGTTCGGCGCGGGCACCGCGCTCGCGGCGCTGGCCGGCGTGATCGGCGCGCCGCTCGCGGTGATCGAACCGGCGCTGGCCGAGACCGTCGGGTCGGTCGTGTTCGCGATCGTCGTGATCGGCGGGCTCGGCTCGCTCGGCGGCGCGTTCGTCGCGTCGCTCGCGGTCGGCTTCGCGCAGACCTTCGCGGCCGCGAGCGACACGTCGCTGCGCGACCTCGCGCAATGGACGGGCCTCGCGTTGCCCGACAGCGTGGCCGCCGTGTCGATCGCGCAACTGGCGCCGCTCGTGCCGTACCTGCTGCTCGTCGCGGTACTGGTCGCGCGGCCGCGCGGGTTGTTCGGCGAGCGTGCCGATGCGTAGCCGCGCAGTGGCCAGATGCGCGCGCTGGGCGCTGTTCGCCGCCTGCTTCGCGCTGCCCGCGTGGCTGTGGCCGCACGGCGCGGTGCTCGGCTATCTCGCGCAGACGGCCGCGCTCGTCGTGCTCGCGCTGTCGTACAACCTGCAGCTCGGCACGACCGGGCTGCTGTCGTTCGGGCATGCGGCGTTCGCGGGCCTCGGCGCGTTCGCGGCCGCGCACTGGTTCAATCGCGTCGGCGGCCCGCTGCCGCTGTTGCCGCTCGTCGGCGGCGCGGCCGGCGCGGGCTTCGGGTGCGTCGCCGGGCTGCTGGCGACGCGCCGTTCCGGCACCGCGTTCGCGATGATCACGCTCGGGCTCGGCGAATGCGTCGCGGCGGCCGCATGGAGCGTGCCCGCGTGGTTCGGCGGGATCGGCGGCGTGCCGATCGACCGTGCGGGCGGCGCGCCGTGGGGCAACGGGTATTTCGGCGCGCCGGCGCACGCGTATGCGGTGATCGCCGCGTGGTGCGTCGTGTCGGCGTGGGCGATGCATGCGCTCACGCGCACGCCGCTCGCACGGCTCGCGAACGCGGTGCGCGACAACCCGGCGCGCGTCGCGGCGCTCGGTACCGATCCGCGTCGCGTGCGGCTCGCGATGGTTGTCTGCGCATCGTTCTTCGCGGGTATCGCCGGCACGCTGACGCTGATCGACGTCGAGATCGCGACGCCCGACAGCGTGTCGATGGCGCGCTCGGCGACCGTGCTGATCGCCGCGGTGATCGGCGGCACCGGCGCATTCTTCGGGCCGGCGGCCGGCGCGGCCGTGCTGACCGCGCTGAGTATCGGCGTCGCGGGCGTGTCGCGCGCGTGGGCGCTGTATCTCGGCGTGCTGTTCGTCGCGATCGTCGTGGCCGCGCCGGGCGGGATCGCGGGCGTTGCACAGGCGCTCGCGCGGGTGCTGCGGCGCGGCGCGCCGGCAGTCGAGCGGTGGCGCGCGCTGTGCGGCGTCGCCGCGTGCGCGTTCTGGAGCGTCGCGATCGTCTGCGCGGCCGAGCTCGGTTATGCATGGCGCTTCGCGCAGGACGACGGCGCGCGCCTCGCGTTCGGCGCATGGGGCATCGACGCCGATACGCCGATCGGCTGGGCCGTCGTGGTTTCGGCTGCCGGCATCGGCACGCTGCTGTGGAGCTGGCGCGCGCGGCTCGTGCACGGCGCGGCGGTCGCCGCGCGGGAGGACGCGCGATGAACGGCAACGCGATCACGCTTCACGGCGTCGTGCAGCGCTTCGGCGCGCAGACCGTGCTCGACGGTGTCGATCTGAGCATCGCGGCCGGCGAGCGCCACGCGCTGATCGGGCCGAACGGCGCGGGCAAGTCGACGCTGTTCGGCGTGATCGCCGGCGCGACGCGGCCGACGCGCGGGCGCGTCGTGCTGCACGGTGTCGAGCTGCGCGGGCGCGGGCCGGTCGTCGCGAGCCGCCTCGGCATCGGCCGCAGTTTCCAGCAGACGAGCGTATTCGCGCGCCTGAGCGTATTCGACAACCTGCGCTGCGCGGCGCTGCATGCGCCGGCCGAGCGGCGGCGCTGGTGGAACCGGCTGCGCGAATCGGCGTCGGTCGATCTCGCGGCCGCACGCGTGCTGCACGACATCGGCCTCGACGCGCGGCGCGACACGCCGGCCGGCGAACTGAGCTATGCGGAGCAGCGCGCGCTCGATCTCGGAATCGCGCTCGCGAGCGGCGCGCGGACGCTGCTGCTCGACGAGCCGACGGCCGGCATGAGCCGCGCGCAGGCGGCGCGGATGATCGCGTTGATCCGCGCGACGACGCAGGGCCGCACGGTGCTGATGATCGAACACGACATGGACGCGGTGTTCGGTTTCGCCGAGCGCATCACGGTGCTCGTGCGCGGCGCGGTGGTCGCGACCGGCGCGCCCGACGCGATCCGCGCCGATGCGCGCGTGCGTGCCGCGTACCTGGGCGAGGGTGCGACATGAGCGCCGTGCTCGACATTCGCGGGCTGCGCGCGTGGTACGGGATGCAGCCCGTGCTCGACGGCGTCGATCTCGCGCTGGCGCCGGGCGAGACGCTCGCGCTGCTCGGCCGCAACGGCTCGGGTCGCTCGACGCTCGCGAAGGCCGTGATGGGGCTTGTGCGCACGGCCGGCTCGGTGCGCGTCGCCGGTGCCGAATGCGCGGGGGCGCGCACCTTCGAGATCGCGCGGCGCGGCGTGGCTTACGTTGCCGAAAGCCGCGACGTGTTTCCATTGCTGAGCGTGCGCGACAACCTGCGGCTCGGTTTGCGCGGCGCGAGCGGCGCAGCCGAACGCACGGCGCTCGACCGCCTGTTCGAGCGTTTTCCGCTGCTGGCCGCGCGCGCGGACGTGAAAGCCGGGCGGCTGTCGGGCGGCGAGCAGCAGGTGCTCGCGCTGGTGCGCGCGCTTGCCGGCGGCCCGCGCGTGCTGATCGTCGACGAACCGGCCGAAGGGCTCGCGCCGCTCGCGGTCGGCGAGGTCGGCGCGTGCCTCGCCGCGCTGCAGGCCGACGGCGTCGCGATCGTGCTGATCGAGCAGCGGCTGCAGCTCGCACCGCGGCTCGCGCGGCGCGTCGCGGTGATGGGGCGGGGACGGATCGTCTACGACGGCGCGCTCGACGGGCTGGACGACGAGGTCATCCACGCATGGCTGAGCGCGGGCTGACGGCGCCCGGTCGATTGTTCGGCAAACTCCGCCAGTCAATTCGCGTCGAGCCGCTTTATCGCTGCGGTGCGGCAACGTAAATTGCCAATCAGGCCGGTCGCCATCGCAACGCATCGATGCATCGATGCATCGACGCATCGTCGCGGCGACCGGCGCCATCCATCGAAGGTCTTCTGACTGAGGAATGAAATCATGAGCAAGCTGGCAGGCAAGGTCGCGATCGTCACGGGCGCATCGAAGGGCATCGGCGCGGCCATCGCGAAGGCACTGGCCGACGCAGGCGCGGCGGTCGTCGTCAACTACGCGAGCAGCAAGGCGGGCGCGGATGCGGTCGTGAGCGCGATCACCGAAGCGGGCGGCCGCGCGGTCGCCGTCGGCGGCGACGTGTCGAAGGCGGCCGACGTGCAACGCATCGTCGATACCGCGATCGACACGTATGGCCGTCTCGACGTGGTCGTCAACAATTCCGGCGTGTACGAATTCGCGCCGATCGAAGCGATCACCGAAGAACACTATCGCCGGCAGTTCGACACGAACGTGTTCGGCGTACTGCTGACGACGCAGGCGGCCGCCAAGCATCTCGGCGAAGGCGCGAGCATCATCAACATCAGCTCGGTCGTGACCAGCATCACGCCGCCGGCCAGCGCCGTATACAGCGGCACGAAGGGCGCGGTCGACGCGATCACCGGCGTGCTCGCGCTCGAGCTCGCGCCGCGCAAGATCCGCGTGAACGCGATCAACCCGGGGATGGTCGTGACCGAGGGCACGCACAGCGCGGGCATCATCGGCTCCGAGCTTGAAACGCAAGTGCTCGGCCAGACGCCGCTCGGCCGCCTCGGCGAGCCGAACGACATCGCGTCGGTCGCCGTGTTCCTCGCGTCGGACGATGCACGCTGGCTGACCGGCGAGCGCCTCGTCGCGAGCGGCGGGCTGCGCTGACCGGACCGTGCCGCCGCCCGGACCGCGGCGGTAGCGAAATCCCCGCACGCTGCGTCGAGTCTGCTTCGGCAGATCGCGCGGCGTGTCGTCCATTGCGACGCAGCCTTCGCATTCGCTGCACGAACGGCACGTATGCGATCCCGGTAGAGTCCCCCCTCTGATCCCGTGTCGCGGCGCGGCATAAAACCGTCATGCGGCGCGCGCGGTGACGCTGCGCGCTGCGCGCCGCGCCGACCGAAACCATCCTCCCAAATGCTGCGCATATGCCTGTCACGCAAGGCTGACGGGCGCATGCCGCCGTGCGCGATCGGCTCGTCGTATGCCGCTCGCATGCGTGCCGCGCACATTCCCCATTCAAGTTGCGAATGTTTGCATCGCAACAATCCATTTCATTCGCGGCGATTGGAGCGGTATGGTGAACGCACGTTCGATATTCACCGACCGATGCCCATTCATCACGCGAAGACGCCATGAAAACGACTCACGATCGATCCGGCCGCGCGCCACGTGCGACCGCCGGCCGCGCGCCCGAAGGCGGCGGCGACCGACGCGACGCAGGCCTGCGCCTGCCGGCGAAGCTGGTGGGCCCGATCGTGCTCGGCACGCTGCTCAACGCGCTGAATTCGTCGATGATCGCGGTCGCGCTCGTGAGCATCCAGCAGGCGTTCGCGCCGGCCGACGCCGCGCACGCGCGCATCGATACGCTGTGGCTCGTGTCGGGGCTGTATCTGGCGACGGCCGCCGGCCAGCCGACGATGGGGCGCCTCGCCGATCGCTTCGGCGCGAAGCGGATCTTCTGCATCGGCCTTGCGATCGTGCTGTTCGCGTCGTCGCTCGCGCCGTTCGCGCCGACGCTCGGCTGTCTGGTCGCCTCGCGCGTCGCGCTCGGCATCGGCACGTCGGCCGCGTATCCGGCCGGCATGGCGATGATCCGCGCGTGGTCGCAGCGGCATGCGAACGGCGCGACGCCGACGGGCGGGCTCGGCGCGATCTCGATCGCGGCGCAGGTGGCCGTCGCGTTCGGCCCGCCGCTCGGCGGTGCGCTGGTGCAGTTCGCCGGCTGGCGCGCGATCTTCTGGATCAACGTGCCGATCGTGCTGGCCGCCTTCGTGTTCGCCTGGCTGTGGATCCCGGCCGACCCGGCCTATCGCGACGCACAGGCGCGCACCACGCTGCGCGCCACGCTGACGGAACTGGATCTGCCGGGCGTGGCGTTGTTCGTGCTGACGCTCGCGAGCCTGCTGCTGTTCCTGCAATCGGTGTCGCGCGAACCCGATTGGCTGCTGCTGGCCGCGACGCTCGTGCTGGCGCCGCTGTTGATCGGCCGCGAACGCCGGGCCGCGGCGCCGCTGATCGACATCCGGATGCTGGCCGACAACCGTCCGCTGCTCGGCACGTATCTGCGCTGCGTCGGCACCTATGCGGTGTTCTACGCGATCTTCTATGCGCTGCCGATGTGGCTGCAGGAGGCGAGGGGACTGTCGGCCGCCGACGCCGGCCTCGTGATGCTGCCGGTCGCCGGCATCGGCACGGTCACGACGATGCTCGCCACCCGCATCGTGCACCGCCACGGCGCGCGCCCCGTGCTCGTCATCGGTTCCGCGCTGCTCTGCATCGGCAGCGTCGTGATGAGCCAGCTGACGAGCAGCCTGCCGATCGCGGCGATCGTTGTGCTGTCGGTTGTGTTCGGTATTCCTAATGGTTTCAACAATCTCGGCAATCAGGCCACGCTCTACCAGAGCACGCCGCACGGCCGGATCGGTACGGCGTCCGGCCTGTACCGCACCGCGCAGTACGTCGGCGGCAGCCTGTCGTTCGCGCTCGTCGGTCTCGCGCTCGGCCATCCGGCGAGCGACCGCGGCCTGCGCGCGCTTGCCGTCGTCCTGGCGGTGATCAGCGTGCTGCTGTTGCTCAATGCCGTATCGAGCCGGCACCTCGACGCCGCCGTTTCTTCCGTTCCACAACAAAAGTGAGGGTGATACATGTCCATTCCGACGCTCAATCGCACCGCCGCGCTCGTCGCCATCGATCTGCAGAACGGCATCGTCGCGCTGCCGGTCACGCCTTATACCGGCGCGCAGGTCGTCGCGAAGACGGTCGGGCTGGCGGCGGCTTTCCGCGCGCGGGGGCTGCCCGTCATCTACGTGCACACGAGCTACCTGCCGGACGGCGGCGTGGCGCTGAAGGTGAAGACGGATGCGCCGTCGCAGCCGCCGAATCTCGATCCCGAATGGAGCGCGTTCGCGCCGGCGCTCGGCGTGTCGCCGTCCGACATCGTCGTGACGAAGCATCAGTGGGGCGCGTTCACCGGCACCGACCTGGACGTGCAGCTGCGTCGCCGCGGCATCACCGACGTCGTGCTGACCGGCATCGCGACCAACATCGGCGTGGAATCGACCGCGCGCCAGGCATACGAAAACAACTACAACGTCGTGATCGTGAGCGATGCGGTCAGCACGTCGTCGGCCGATGCGCAGACGTTCGCGCTGACCCAGATCTTCCCGAAGCTCGGGCAGGTCGCCGCGGCGGCGGACGTGGAGGCGGCACTCGAGCAGGCGCAGTCGCGCTGAAGCCGGCGATTCGTTCGGCGCGCTTTTTCACATACCAGTCGTTTACCGAGGAATGACGATGATCAAGACCGATGCATGGGTTCTCTACGCGGGCCCGGAACCGACCCGCCAGCAGCCGCCCGTCGCGGGCGAGCTGCGCCGCGAAACCTTCGAATTTTCCCCGCTCGAAGCCGACGAGGTGCTCGTCGAGCCGCTGTACGGATCGTGGGAAGCGAACCTCGACCACGCGCTGTCGCGCAACCCGGTCGACATCTGCCGCCAGCGCCGCGAGGACAAGATCGTGCTGGGCAACGGCGCGCTGGTGCGCGTCGTGGAGCGCGGTCGCGCGGTCCACGCGCTGAAGGACGGCGAGATCTGCATGGTGATGCCGTTCGGCAAGCGCGACGAATACGGATTCGCCGAGCTCGTCTACGCGTACGACGCGCCCGGCACGATCGGCGTGATGGCGCAACGCACCAAGATGCGCGCCGACAACCTGGTGCCGGTGCCGACCGACAGCCGCCACTCGCTGCTGCAATGGGCGACCTACGGCCGCTACTTCACCGCGTGGGACAACTGGAAGGTCGCGTCGACGTGCTGGCGCTCGCAACTGCCGGACGTCGATCCGGCCGACTATCTGGTGTTCGGCTGGGGCGGCGGCACGACGCTGGCCGAGCTGCAGCTCGCGAAGCGCGAAGGCTTTCGCGTCGCGATGACCGCGAGCAACGACCGTCGCCTCGAGGATCTCGCGAAGCTCGGCATCACGCCGGTCGACCGCCGCAAGTTTCCGGATCTCGCGTACGACGAGGCGCGCTACCGGGCCGATCCGGACTACCAGGCACGCTACCGCGAGTCGGAGCGCGTCTTCGCCGAGACGATCGCCGAGCTGAGCGGCGGCCGCGGCGTCGCGATCTTCCTCGACAATCTCGGCGGCGCGCTGTATCGCGCGACGATGCGCGTGACGGGCCGCACCGGCATCGTCGCGACGGTCGGCTGGAAAACCGGGATGCGCCTGTGGAACCTGCGCGCGACGGAATGCATCAACCGCCGCCTGCACATCCACACGCACGCGTGGCGCTACGACGACAGCATCACGATCCGCGACTTCCAGGAGTCGACCGGCTGGATCGGCCAGGAACCGACCGAAATATTCGATTTCGACGACGTGCCGAAGCTTGCGTCCGATTACCTGAACGGAAAGATCGAGACGTATTTCCCGATCTATCGGATCAACGCGGTCTGAGCCGCCGGCCGCGCGCCATGCCTGCATCGTTGCATGATGATTAGTAATGCAAACGATGGCGGTGCATGGCGCGCCGTGCAACCTATCTGGCAGGAGAACGCCATGGCCTCTGTGGAAACCGGGGAGGTCGACGCCGGCACGGCGTCGGACACCTCCAGCCGCGCGCCGCTCGGCGGCATTCGCGTGATCGACGCCGCGACGCTGTTTGCCGGCCCGCTCGCGGCGACGATGCTCGCCGACTACGGCGCCGACGTGATCAAGGTGGAACACCCGACGGGCGATCCGGCGCGCAAGTACGGCGCGCGTCGCGACGACGTGCCGTTGTGGTGGAAGGTGGTCGCGCGCAACAAGCGGGCGGTCACGCTGAATCTCGGCACGGCCGACGGCCAGCGGATCTTTCGCGAGCTGGCCGCGCAGGCCGACGTGGTGGTCGAGAATTTCCGGCCCGGCACGCTGGAGCGCTGGGGGCTCGGCTACGACGTGTTGTCCGCGATCAATCCGCGGCTCGTGCTGGTGCGGGTGACGGGGTTCGGCCAGTTCGGCCCGTATGCGCGCCGCCCCGGTTTCGGCACGCTCGCGGAGGCGATGAGCGGGCTGGCGGCCGCCACCGGCGAGGCGGACGGGCCGCCGCTGCTGCCGTCGTTTCCGCTCGCGGACACGGTGGCGGGGCTCACCGCCGCGTTCGCGATCATGACGGCGCTGAAGGCGCGCGAACGCACCGGACGCGGACAGGTGGTCGATCTCGCGATCATCGAGACGATGCTCGCGGCGATGGGCGCGCAGGTCGCGAGCTACGACCAGACGGGGCGCGTGCCCGAGCGCGCCGGCAACCGCTCGCCGAACAACGCGCCGCGCGGCGTGTATCGCACGTCGGACGGCAAGTGGGTCGCGCTGTCGACGTCGGCGCACAGCATCGCCGAGCGCGTGATGCGGCTCGTCGGCCGCGCGGACCTGATCGACCAGCCGTGGTTCGCGAGCGGCGTCGAGCGCGCGAAGCATGCGGACGAGCTCGACGCGGCGGTCGGCGGCTGGATCGGGCAGCGCACGCGCGACGAGGTGATCGACGCGTTCGAGCGCGCGGAGGCGGCCGTCGCGCCGATCTACGACGTCGCCGACGTGCTGCGCGATCCGCAGTACGCGGCGCTCGGCTCGATCGTATCGGTGCCCGACGCCGAACTGGGCGCATTCCGCACGCACAACGTGCCGTTCCGGCTGTCCGACACCCCCGGCGCGATCCGCTGGGGCGGGCCGTCGCGCGGCGCGCACAACGATGAAGTATTCGGCGCATTGGGCCTGGAATCGCGGGACCTCGCCGACCTGACCGAACGAGGTGTGATTTGAAACCGAGTGCAACCTGCCGCAGTTACCTGTACGTGCCCGCGCACAAGACGCAGGTGGTCGAGAAGGCCTACGCGAGCGAGGCCGACGCGATCGTGCTGGATCTCGAGGACGCCGTGCCGGCGAGCCACAAGGTCGACGCCCGCAAGGCCGCCGCCGACATCCTGGCGGGCGGCCCGCCGAAGCCGACCTACGTACGCGTGAACCCGATCGGGACGCCGTGGTGCCGCGACGACGTCGAGGCGATCGCGTTGCCCGCATTGCAGGCGCTGCGTTTGCCGAAATGCGATTTCCCCGCGCATATCCAGGAAGTCGCGGGCTGGCTCGACGCGCTCGGCAGCGACGCCGGGATCCAGATCCTGATCGAATCCGCCTATGGGGTGGAAACCGCTTATCAGCTCGCGACCGCGTCGCCGCGGCTCGAACGGATCGGGCTCGGCGAAAGCGACCTGCGCGCCGACCTGCGGATCGGCGTCGACAACTTCACGCTCGAAGTGTGCCGCGCGCGCTGCGTGGTGGCGTCGCGCGCGGCGGGGCTGAACGGGCCGATCCAGACGGTCTATCACACGCTCGGCGATCTCGACGGCCTGAAGGAATCGACGTTGCGCGCGAAATCGATGGGATTCGTCGGCCGTTTCGCGATTCATCCGTCGCAACTGCCGGTCATCAACGCGGTGTTCACGCCGTCGGACGAGGAAATCCGCGCGGCCGAGCGCGTGCTGGAGGCGGTCGATGCGGCGGACGATCAATCGTCGGTGTTCGTGCTGCCCGATGGCCGCGTGGTGGCGCCGCCGCTGATCGCGAACGCGCGCGTGACGCTGGCGCTGGCGACCCACCTGCGGCGCGATGGAGTCGCGGCATGAGCGCGCCCGATACGCTTTCCGCACCGGCCGTCGCCGCCAGGCCCACGAATCCGGACGGCATCGTCGGCGTGCTCGGCCGCTTCGCGTCGGCGGTGCGCGTCGACGGGCTCGATCGCACGCTGCGCGTGGAGGCCGCCGCCCGCGTGCTCGACCTCGTCGGCAACAGCCTGATCGCGCACGACGAACCCGTCGCGCAGTCCGTGCTGCAGGTCGCGCGGCGCTGGGGCGGGCACGGCCGCGCGAGCGTGATCGGCGCGGCCGACCGGCTGCCGGCCGCGAGCGCCGCGCTCGTCAACGGCACGCTCGCGCATGCGATGGATTTCGACGACTCGCACATGCTGTCGGTGCTGCATCCGAGCGCGTCGGTGATTCCGGCCGCGCTCGCCGCCGCGCAGGCGAGCGGTGCATCGGGCGCAGCGCTGCTCGATGCGATCACGGTCGGCACCGAGATCTGCATCCGGCTCGGCGTGGCGGCCTACAACGAGCGGCTCGGCAATTCGGTGTTCTTCGAGCGCGGCCAGCACGCGACGTCGATCTGCGGGACAGTGGGCGCGGCCGCGGCCGCGGCGATGCTGCTCGGGCTCGACGCCGCGCGGATCGCCGCGGCGCTCGGGATTGCCGCGAGCATGGGCGCGGGCCTGCTCGAGGCGAACCGCACCGGCGGCTCCGTGAAGCGGATTCACTGCGGCTGGGCCGCGCATGCGGGCGTGAGCGCGGCGGAACTGGCGGATGCGGGCGTGACCGCGCCGCCGACCGCGCTCGAAGGCCGCTTCGGCTTCTTTCACGCATGGTGCGGCGAGCTGGCCGACGTCGACGCGGTGCTGCGCGGCCTCGGTGACGACTGGGAGACGAGCCGGATCATCTTCAAGCCGTATCCGTGCAACCACTTCACGCATCCGGGCATCGACGCGGCGCTGCAACTGAAGGCGCAGGGCGTGACGGCCGACGACGTGGTGTCGGCCGAACTGCGGGTCGCGACGTCGACGCTGCGCACGATCGGCGAGCCTGCCGAATTGAAGGCCAGCCCGCCGAACGGTTACGCGGCCGCGTTCTCGGGGCCGTACACGATCGCGGCCGCGCTGCTCGGCGGGGGCGGGCTCGGCGTCTGGTTCGACGATTTCGACGATGCGCTCGTGCGGGACCCCGCGCGCCGCGCGCTGGCCGCGAAGGTGCGCTGCGTCGCCGATCCGTGGTGCGACGCGCGGTTCCCGCACAGCCTGCCTGCCGTGCTGCGCGTGACGCTGCGCGACGGGCAGACGCGCGAGGCGCGCGTCGAGTCGAGCAAGGGCACCCGTTCGCGGCCGCTGACCGAACAGGAACTCGTCGCGAAGTTCGTGCTCGCCGCGAGTTCGACGATCGGCACGCCGCGTGCGCTCGAGCTGCGCGACGCGGTGCAGGCGCTCGTCGACGACACGCCGCTGGATGCGCTGGCGGCGTTGACGTCCGACGTGCATCCGAACCGGAAAGGAGGAGAGCCATCTTGAACGCACCACGCTGGAAGAAGCGGCCGCCGGGCTCGAACTGGGGCGATTTCGGCCCGGACGATCAGCAGGGACGGTTGAACTGGCTGACGCCGGACAAGGTGCGGCAGGGCGTCGCCGAGGTGCGCGAAGGCCTGTCGTTCTCGCTGAGCCTGCCGCTCGACGTGCCGCGCGGCGGCGGGCTGAACGCGCGCCGTCGGCCGCCCGCGATCATGCCGGCGCTGCTCGGCGGCAAGCCGTACTTCGGTTATCGCGCCGACGAACAGGTGGCGAACGCCACGGACGTCGTCTGCGACGATTCGTTCTGCATGCATTCGCAGTTCTCGACGCAATGGGACGGTCTCGCGCACGTCGGCGGCGTATTCGACGCGGACGACGACGGCGTACCCGAAATCGTGTTCTACAACGGCTTCCGGATGGGCGAGCATCTGCGGGTGCCGCAGGAGGGCGACGCCACCGGCGGCGCGCGCGCGCTCGGCATCGAGGTGATGGCGCGCACCGGCGTGCAGGGGCGCGGCGTGCTGATCGACCTGCGGCATCACTTCGGCGACGCCCGCACGAAAGTGGGCTACGCGCAACTGATGCGCGTGATGGAAGCGGACGACGTGCACGTCGAGCAGGGCGACATCGTCTGCATTCACACCGGTTTCGCCGATCTGCTGCTGAACGACGAGCACGGTTCGCCCGCGACCGTCGCGAGCGCGTGCGTGCTGGACAGCAGCGACGCCCGGCTGCTGCAGTGGATCGACGAGTCGCGGCTCGCGGCGCTCGTGGCCGACAACCACGCGATCGAGGAGCGGCCGCAGCATGCGCAGCCGCTCGCGCGGCCGGGGGCGCTGATGCCGCTGCACGAGCTGTGCCTGTTCAAGCTCGGCATCCACCTCGGTGAGCTGTGGCACCTGACGCCGCTCGCGAACTGGCTGCGCGCGCATCGGCGAAACCGGTTCCTGCTGACCGCGCCGCCGTTGCATATCCGGGGGCTGGTCGGTGCGCCGGTGAACCCGGTCGCGACCATTTGACGCGCAGGCCGCGGGCGCCGGCGCGCGCCCGGCCGGGGGGAACCGTTTCCATGCGTCGATCCGGGATCGTCGATTGAGCCGATTATCGAAAAAATGACTGAAAATTGGGTCGTTCAGATCGAAAATAGAATCAATGGCGCGGGGTATATAAAAAATATTGAAACGTCAAGATTGGACTATTCTCATTTATTGCACTAAATATCAGGGGATTTCCCCATTGCGATAATCGCGAACCGGGGATGGCGATTAACCCGTTTAGTGGATGGTCACAATCATGAATCTACGTTCGATCGACTTGAACCTGCTGGTCATACTGGATGCGCTGCTGACGGAGAAACAGGTGACGCGGGCCGGGCTGAAGGTCGGTCTGACCCAACCGGCCGTCAGCAATGCGCTGTCGCGCCTGCGGTATCTGTTCAAGGACGAGATCCTCGCGCGCAGCACGATCGGGATGGAATTGACGCCGCGCGCGCAGGCGTTGATCGCGCCGGTGCGGCAAATCATGCAACAAATCGAAGAATTATTTGAATCGGATTATCAATTCAACCCTTTTACGTCGGAGCGTCATTTTACGATCCGGATGTCGGATCTCACCGAACTGCTTTTGCTGCCCGCCTTGCTGCGGCGCATGCGCACGACGGCGCCGAATATCAGCCTCGATGTCGTGCACCCGAGCGCGGCGAAGACGGCCGAAGCGCTCGAAGCCGGGCGGCTCGACATGGCGATCAGCGCGGGCCTCGAGCATTCCGGCTCGCTGTCGTCGGAAACCGTGTTTCACGACCGGATGGTGTGCGTGCTGAGCCGCAACCATCCCGATGCGGACAAGCCGCTGACGCTCGAACGGTTCCTCGCGCTCGACTTCCTCAACGTGTCGATCAACCCGGTCGACCACAGCCTGATCGACAACCTGCTCGCGAACATGGGCTGTACGCGCCGCATCGTGCTCAACGTGCCGCACTGGCTCGTCGTGCCGAACATGCTCGATGCGCTGCCGTACGCCGTGATCATGTCGGAGCGGCACGCGCTGAGCCTCGGCGATCCGCGTCTCGTGATCCGCGAACTGCCGCTCGCGATGGAACCCGTCACGTGGTCGCTGTACTGGCATCGCCGGTACGACGGCAGCAACGCGCACGGCTGGATGCGCCGCGCGATCCTCGCGGCCGCGGAATCCGTCGTGGACGACGTCACGGTGGACGCGTGCAGCGTGGGCTGAGCGCGATGTCGTGCGCCGCGGGCCGCTCGCGGTCAGCCGACGACGAGCAGCGGCGGCAGCGTCGCGACGTCGGGCTGCTCGTCGAGTCGCCACAGATAATCGAGTGCGGCCCGCATTCGCGCCGCGCTTCCGTGCCGCTGGCAATTCTTCGTGAACTTCGCTTCGTAGTCGGCGCGCTGCATCGGTTGCGTCGGTGAGCCCGGCAGATCGTCCACCTGCTTCGTATAGGTCGCGCCGTCGTCGCACACGGCCGTCACGCGATTCGGCGCATGCGCGGGATAGCGGGCCGTCAGCGCCGGGTCCGCGTCGACCGTGATTTTGCCGATCAGCGCGTGCAAGGCCGGGTCGCGCAACGCCGGGCCCGTATAGCTGCGGGTTGTGATGTCGCCGTCGAGCATCGCCCGCGCGACGATGTAGGGCAGGCTGTGGTCGGCGGTCTCGTGGGTCGACGGGGCCCATTTCTCCGGATCGCGGCCGGCCGTCACGTAGCCGACTTCGGTCGTGCGGACCTCGATGCGCCGAATGCGCCGCAGGTCGCCGACCTGCGCGGCGACCGCGAGCGCGGCCGGAATCGCCGTTTGCGTGAGCCCTTGCGCCGGATAGAACTTCACGAAGCAACGGCCGATCCGGAACGCGCCGCCGCGCCCGCCGAACGTGGCGATGTCGAGCGCGAACGGTCCGGACACCTGCGCGAAGAACCCGGCCGCTCCCTCGAATATCGGCGCGGGGCCGGTGAGGCCGGCGCCGGCGAGTTCGGTCGAAAACACCGCGTTGCGCGCCGCGTCGGCGTCGGCGAGCGCCTTCCAGTTGGACAACTGCTGCACCCGCGTCTGGTTCAGCGCGAGATGGCTGTTGATCGACAGGTTGACCGCCTGCATGAGTTGCGGCGCGTGCAGGCCCATCAGCTTGCCCGCCGCGAGCGCGACGGCCGGCAGACTGTAGCAGGTGTGATCCCAGCCGCGCGGGCTGACCGCGGCGGCGTCCATCAGCCGGCATGCGATCTCGTACGCGATCGCGATCGACAGGATCAGGTCGCGGCCGCTCGCGTGCCGCGCCTCGGCGACCGCGAGACACGCGGCGACGTTGTCGCTCGGATGGCCGGTTTCCTTGCCGGCATACGCATCGTTGAAATCGAAGTAGCGTAGCGCCGTGCCGGTCGCGAACGCGGCGAGATCGGCGCGCGTGCGGCGGTTCGTGCCGATCACGGTCGAGACGCCGCCGGGCGACGCGAGCGCCGCGTCGCGCGCGATCCGTACCGGCGCCTCATCGTGCGCGGCGATCGCGCAGCCCAGCGCGTCGATCAGATGCGCCTTGATCGTTTCGACGGTCGCCTCGTCGAGGTCGCGATACTGCAGCCCGGCTGCGTAGTCGGCGAGTTGCCGGGCGAGTTCCGGCTCGCCGGCGTTCTGCCTGTCGGCGGTCGCGGCGGCGCGGGCGCGAGCGAACGGCAGCGCGACGGCGGCGCCGGTCAGCGCGGAAAGAAAGTGGCGGCGATTCATGGTTCGGTCTCCGAATGTTTAAGGGGCGGGAAGGGGCGACGCTGTCAGAACGCCTTGCGCAGGCCGAGCGCGACGCCCGCGCTGCCGGAGCGGCCGGCCGCGAGCGAGTAGTGCAGAAAGTTGTAGTTGTCGTTGTCGAAATCGAGCGCGGCACGGTGCGCGTAGCCGGCCGCCAGGTACAGCGTCACCGTCTTCGACACGAAGTAGTTCAACTGCAGCGTGACCTGCTGCGGACTGACGGGCTGCGATGCCGGCGTTTGCGCATTCGCCGGATTCCGCGCGCGGATGTGTTCGTAATAGACGGCGCCGATCGCTTGCAGAAAATCGGTGATGCCATAGCGGACGCCGGCCCACCAGAACGTGAAGTTCGTCACGACCGACGGCGCGGCGATGTCGCTGTGCGCGTGCTCGACGCCGGCCAGCAGTTGCGCGCGCCCGAGCGGCACGAGCGCGGAAGCGGCGTAGCGGCGGAAGTGCGCGAAGCCGCCGGGCCGCGGCGTGTGGACGTCGTCGAACGCCGCGGCGAACGAGAACGCGCTGCCCGCGTAGTCGAAGCCCGCGCCGTACGCGGCGTTCGACTGGAACGCGCCCGCCGTGCCGCCGAACGCGTAGTGGGTTTCGAGCGTCAGCGCGCCGAGCTTCGCCAGATACTTGACGACGTTGTTCTCGCGATAGTTGATGCCGACGATCGCGCCGTCCGGCTCGTACAGCGTCGAATAGGCGCCCGTCGGCGAATAGCGCTCCATGATGTCGAACAGCGTCGTGTACTGACGGCCGAGCCGCAGCGCGCCCCAGCGCTCGTGTTGCAGCGCGACCCACGCGGAGCGGTCGAAGCCGCCCGAGCCGGCGCCGTTGGCGAGGTTGATGCTGCTTTCGACGCGAAACGCCGCCTGCCAGCCACCGCCGAGATCCTCGACGCCCTTCAGGCCCCAGCGCGATCCGCTCTTGCCGCCCGACGCCATCCGCGCGAGCGACGCGGACGACTTGCCGTCGGGCCCGGCCTGGTTGGTGAGAAATTCGGTGTAGACGTCGGCGACGCCGTACAGCGTGAGGCTGGTCTGCGCGCAGGCGCCGGCCGATACGAGGCCCAGTCCGCACAATGCGGACATTCGCTTGCCCATGGGGCTGTCTCCTTGTTTTGGGGTTGTTGTTCGTCATGGGCGCCGCGCGGGTCGGCTCGCGCGGCGCGGCGTCGCTATCCGGGGCGGAAGGCGAACGGCGCGTGCCGTGCCGGGCCGCTCGCGTGCGTTGCGCGGCGCACGCGGGCGATGCCTGGCGGCTGGGTCACGCGGTCGGGCGTGCGCATCGTCGGTCAGCGTGCGCGGGCCCGCACGGCCGCGTCGCGCGCGAGTACGCGCGTGGCCTGTGCGACGCCCGCCGCGTCGACCATCCGGCCGTCGATGCGCAGCGCGCCGCGGCCGTTGGCGCGCGCGTCGTCGTACGCGGCGAGCACGGCGCGCGCGTCGCGCACCGCGTCGTCGTCCGGCCGGAACGCGCGGTTCAGCGCATCGACCTGCAGCGGATGAATGCAGGTCGCGCCCGCATAGCCGAATGCCGCGGACGCACGCGCGATGCGCTCGAACGCATCGAGGTCGCGCAGTTCGTCGAGGCCGTCGAGCAGGCCGAGCGGCAAAATGCCGGCCGCGCGCGCGGCGATGATCAGCAACTGCTTCGGCACGCGCAGCACGTCGGCGCCGGTGCCGCTTTCGCAGTTCAGCGCGAAGTCGGCGCCGCCGAGCATCATCGCGACGACGCGCGGCGACGCGCGCGCGATCCGCTCCATCGCCTGGAACGCACGCGGCGTCTCGATGATCGCGACGACGCGCGTGCCGCCGGGCGCGGCGCCGGCTTCATCCTCGAGCGTGGCCAGCAGTTCGTCGATCGCCTCGACGTGCGAGCCGCCGCGAACCTTCGGCAGCACGACGCCGTGCACGCCCGCCTGCACGGCCGCACGCAGGTCGGGCACCAGCAGGTCGAGCGGGCCGTTGGCGCGGACCAGCACGTCGTGGCCGGCGGCCCGCAGCCTCGGCACGGCGTCGGCGAGGCCGTCCCGCGCGTCGCGCTTGCACGCGAACGGGACGCTGTCTTCCAGGTCTAGGATCAGCGCATCGGCCGCGCTGGTCGCGGCCTTCTCGACGAAACGGGGGACGTGGGCAGGCACGTAGAGCAGCGAGCGCCAGACCGGTTGGGAGGTGGGATTCATCGTTGTTCTATAAAAATGAAAGTCACTTTTATTTTTGTGATCGATGGGGCCATTCGTCAAGATTATCGTTAACGCCTATATTTATGAGGAGT
Source organism: Burkholderia anthinoferrum (assembly GCF_002925705.1). NCBI lineage: Bacteria > Pseudomonadati > Pseudomonadota > Betaproteobacteria > Burkholderiales > Burkholderiaceae > Burkholderia > Burkholderia anthinoferrum. Next base: position 55,624 of record NZ_LFZP01000035.1, on the reverse strand, counting down.
TGAAAGAAGTTGAACGAAGGAAGCGCTGCGGATTCATGTTGATGTCACGGCCATCCTGCGTATAATGAAAGTGACTTTCAATTTGTGTGAGCCCGGGCGCGCCGTTCGCGCCGCCCGGCACAGCGCGAGGCGGACATGAGCAAGGTGGAGACGACTAATCAGGCGGAAGGCGGCGTGGCCGCGGTCAATCGTGCGTTGACCGCGCTGCTGGCCTTCTCCGGCGCGCCCGGCGGGCTGATGCTCGCGCAGGTCAGCGACGCGACGGGGCTCAACATGAGCACGCTGCTGCGGATGTTCGAGTCCCTCGAACAATTCCGCTTCATCAAGCGCCTGCCCGACGGGCGCTACGTGTTGGGGCCGGCCGTGTTCCAGCTCGGCGTGATGTATCGCGAGTCGTTCCAGTTGCGCGAATACGTGATGCCGATCCTGTCGACGCTGTCGGCGCAGACCGGCGAGACCGCCGCGTTCTACGTGCGCGAAGGCGACCAGCGTGTCTGCCTGTTCCGCATCCAGGCGCAGCGCGCGGTGAGCACGCATCTGCGCGAAGGCGACCGCTTCGCGCTCGACGTCGGCGCGGCGGGGCGCGTGCTGCTCGCGTTTTCCGGCACGCGCGGCGGCGAGTACGAGAAGACGGCCGAGCAGGGCTATGCGGTGTCGATCGCCGAGCGCGATCCGGAGAGCGCGGCGATCGCGTGCCCGGCGTTCGGTGTCGGCCGCGTGCTGAGCGGCGCGATTTCGCTCGGCGTGCCGCGCTATCGCTTCAACAAGAAAGTGCTGGCCGATTACCTGCCGCATGTGCAGGCCGCCGCCGCGGAATTGACGCGTGCGCTCGGCGGCGATCTGCCCGCGACGGGTGCGGCGTTTCCCGCGACCGACCGGCTCGGCGTATTGCTCGAGTAGCGCCGGCGCGCGACGCGCGCATGCCTGACTGACCGACAACTACCAGGAGACATCATGTCCGTACCCGACCCGCAGGCCGCTCGCGCGGCCGGCGCGCATCGTCGCGCGTCCACCGGCCCGATCCATCCGAAATCGTTCGATGCCAACGCCACCGGGCCGCTGTCCGGCGTGCGCGTGGTCGATCTGTCGCGCCTGATGGCCGGCAACATGCTGAGCGTGCAGTTGGCCGACTTCGGCGCGGACGTCGTGAAGGTCGAAAGCGAGCGCGGCGATACGTTGCGCGCGGTCGGCGCCGGCGGCATCAGCACGAACTGGAAGGTGTACGGGCGCAACAAGCGCAGCGTGTGCGTCGATCTGCGCACGCCGGAGGGCGTCGACATCGTGCGCCGGCTGGTGCGCGACGCGGACGTGTTCGTCGAAAGCTTCAAGCCGGGCGTCGCGGAGCGGATGGGGCTCGGCCCCGACGACCTGCTCGCGATCCGCCCGGAACTCGTGATCGCGCGGATCTCCGGCTGGGGACAGACCGGGCCGTATCGCCACAAGCCGGGCTTCGGCACGCTCGCCGAAGGCTATGCGGGTTTCGCGGCGATCAACGGGTTCGCCGATCGCGAGCCGGTGCTGCCGCCGATGTTTCTCGCCGACATGACGGCCGGGATGTCCGGCGCGCTCGCCGTGCTGGTCGCGCTGCATGCGCGCGGCGCGCAGCGGGCGGCCGGGCAGGTGATCGACGTGTCGCTGTTCGAGCCGCTGCTGTCGATCCTCGGGCCGGCCGCGGCGAACTACGTGATGACCGGCGAGATCAAGCCGCGCACCGGCAGCCGCTCGACGAACACCGCGCCGCGCAACGCGTATCGCACGCGCGACGGCAAGTGGCTGTGCCTGTCGAGTTCGACGCAGGCGATGGCCGAGCGGCTGTTCCGCGCGATCGGGCGCGCCGATCTGATCGACGATCCGCGCTATGCGACCAACGTACTGCGCGTGCGGCACGCGCAAGCGCTCGATGCGATCGTCGGCGAATTCATCGCCGCGCGCGATCTCGACGCCAATCTCGCGTTCTTCGAGGAGGCGGGCGTGACGGTCGGGCCGATCCAGGACATCGCGCAGATCGTCGCCGATCGCTACGTGATCGAGCGCGAGGCGCTGGTCGAGCTGCCCGACGACGACGTCGGCAGCCTGCCGATGCACAACGTCACGCCGCGCCTGTCGGGTACGCCCGGCGCCTTCCGCCGGCCCGCGCCCGCGCTCGGCGAACACAACCGCGAAATCCTGCAGCCGCTGCTCGGCGAGCACGAATACGCACGGCTCGCCGCGCTGGGCGTGATCCGCTCGCAGTAAGCGGGCCGCGCACCGGCAGAGACCGGATGCACCGCATAGTGGAGGAGGCATCATGAATCCGCGTTGGACCCACCGACCGCCCGGTTCGAACTGGGGCGATTTCGGCCCGGACGACCAGAAGGGGCGCCTGAACTGGCTGACGCCGGACGCCGTGCTGCGCGGCGTCGCGGAAGTGCGCGAAGGCCGCGTGTTCTCGCTGAGCCTGCCGCTCGACGTGCCGCGCGGCGGCGGACTGAACGCGAGACGGCGCCCGCCGGCGATCATGCCGGCGCTGCTGGGCGACAAGCCGTACTTCGGCTACCGCGCCGACGAACAGGTTGCGAACGCAACGGATGTCGTCTGCGACGACGCGTTCTGCCTGCATTCGCAGTTCTCGACGCAATGGGATGCGCTGTCGCACGTCGGCTCGCTGTTCGATCCGGCCGGCGACGGCGAAAAGACCCGCGTGTTCTACAACGGCTACCGGATGGACGAGCATATCCGCGTGCCGGAAGCGGGCGCCGCGCAAGGCGGCGCGCACGCGCTCGGCATCGAGGTGATGGCGCGCACCGGCGTGCAGGGGCGCGGCGTGATGGTCGACCTGCGCCGCCACTTCGGCGACGCGCGGCGCAAGATCGGTTTCGACGACTGGATGGCGGTGCTGCGCGCGGACGGCGTGAGCGTCGAGCGCGGCGATATCGTCTGCTTGCACACGGGTTTCGCGGACCTTCTGCTCGCCGCCGACGCGCGCGGCGAGACCGGTGCGCCGCCAGCATGCTGCGTGCTGGACGGCGCCGACGAACGTCTGCTGAACTGGATCGACGCGTCGGGGCTCGCCGCGCTCGCGGCCGACAACCACGCGGTCGAGGAGCGCCCGCGCGACGCGCCGCCGCGCGCGCGGCCCGGCGCGCTGATGCCGCTGCACGAGCTGTGCCTGTTCAAGCTCGGCATCCATCTCGGCGAGCTGTGGCACCTGACGCCGCTGGCGGACTGGCTGCACGAACACCGTCGCAACCGCTTCCTGCTGACCGCGCCGCCGCTGCATCTGCGCGGGCTCGTCGGCTCGCCGGTCAATCCGGTCGCCACCGTGTGATTGCCTGCCGCGCGGCCCGCGCCGCGCGTTGATCGACGTCCCGCGCGGCGCGCGGGCGGACTACCGAGGACACGCCATGTCTGACTCTGTTGCGGCATCGCTCGCCGCGCGCATCGACCGCCTGCCCGCCACGGCGAGCATCTGGAAGCTCGTGCTGTTCCTGAGCGTGGGCGGCTTCTTCGAGGTCTACGACCTGTTCCAGATGACCTATCTGCCGCCCGGGCTGATTCGCGACGGCATCTTTCACACCGGCGCGCGCGGCGTGCTCGGCATGTCCGACCAGGGCGCGCTCGGCGCGGCGACGTTCATCGGGCTGTTCGTCGGCGAGATGTTCGTGTCGCGCCTGGCGGACCGCTACGGGCGTCGCGCGCTGTTTACCGGCGCGCTGCTGCTCTATACCGTTGCGAGCCTGGCGATGTGCGTGCAGTGGAGCGCGATCGGCGTGCTCGCGTGCCGCTTCGTCGCGGGCTGCGGCGTCGGCGCGGAGCTGATCACGATCGGCGCGTTCCTGACCGAGCTGGTGCCGAAGGCGGTGCGTGGCCGTGCATTTGCCGTCTGCTTCGCCGTCGGGTATCTGGCCATGCCGGTGCTCGCGTTCGTATCGTGGCTCTGGGTCCCGCGCGATCCGCTCGGCTGGTCGGGATGGCGCTGGGTCGTGCTGCTCGGCGGAAGTGGCGCGGTGGTCGTCTGGTGGCTGCAGGCGCGCCTGCCGGAGTCGCCGCGCTGGCTCGTCGGCGTGGGCCGGGAAGCCGAGGCCGAACGCATCGTGGCGCGACTCGAACGGATCGTCGCGCGCGAATCGGGGCGGCCGCTGCCGGCGGTCCGGCCGCCGGCCGCCGACGTGCAGCCGGCGCCACGCGCGCCGTCGATGTGGGATGCGCGGCACCGCGGCCGCACCGCGATGCTGATCGCGTTCAACGGCTTCCTGAGCATCGGCTTCTTCGGTTTCAGCCAATGGCTGCCGACGCTGCTCGCCGCGCAGGGCGCGACCGTCGCGAAAAGCCTCGGCTATGCATTCGTGATCGCGTTCGCGTATCCGGTGTCGCCGCTCGTCGCAGGCCTGCTCGCCGACCGGATCGAGCGCAAGTGGTTGATCGTCGCGTCGGCGTTCGGCGTCGCGCTGTTCGGCAGTGCGTTCGCGACGTCGGCGCAGGCGCCGTTCGTGATCGCGTTCGGCCTGCTCGTCACGCTGTCGAGCACGGTGCTCGCGAGCAACGGCACCGCGTACCAGTCGGAACTGTTTCCGACCGCGATCCGCGGGCGCGCGCTCGGCTTCGTGCATTCGATCGGCCGCCTGACCGGCGCGGCCAGCAGTTTCATCGTCGCGTTGCTGCTCGAGCGCGCGGGGGTGTCCGCGGTGTTCGCGCTGATCGGCGGCAGCATGCTGATCGTGATGCTGTCGATCGGCGCGTTCGGGCCGCGCACCAACAACCGGTCGCTCGACGATATCCCGGACGAGCAAGCTGACTCGGCCGTGGCGAACCGGCCGGCCGGCACGCTCGACGCGCTGCCGACGCGCCGTTCGTGACGGCCTGCGTGCGCTGGTGCGACGCCCGCTATGCGCTCATCGCCAGCGCGGTCGCGCCGACGTGCCACCGCAAGCATTCGACGACGAGCGCGTGATTGTCTTCGGAGCCGAGCCCCGCGATCGTCATCGCGCCGACGATGCCGGCGCCGACGAGCCGCAACGGCACGCCGCCGCCGTCGAGCGCGTAATCGTCGTCCGACAGGCCTTGCGAGCGCAGCGACCAGCCGGCACGCCGAAAGCACGCGCCGACCGCGAGCGAACTCTGGCCGAAACGCAGCACCGTGTTCTGCCGGCGGCGGATCGCATCGCCGTCGCGCGCGTCGCTGCCGTCGAGCGCGCAATAGAACAGCGGCGCGTGCCCGCCGACGATGCCGACCGCAATCGGCAGTCCGCGTCGCGTCGCGAGGTTGACCGCGATTTCTCCGATGCGGCGCGCGACGGCTGCATTGAAGTGCGGCAGCGCCGGGTTCGACGCATCGTCGTCGAAGGCGTGGGGTTCGAGGCGAAAGGGGGGCGTCACCATGGCGGCTCCGTCGCATTGCCGGCGCTGCACGCGCGTGCCGGGCGTTGCATCGTCACGGGCCGCGCGCGGGCCCGTCTTCCGTTCGGTGCTTCGGCGTTTCAGTGCTTCAACGATGGGGCGCCGCGTCCAGCATCCACTCATGCGCGGGATCGTTCTTGAACGCCCACGCACGGCTTGGGCCCGCCATCACGTTCAGGTAGTACAGGTTGTAGCCGTGAGGCGCCACCACCGGGTGATAGCCGCGCGGCACCATCACGACGTCGTGGTTCTCGACCGCGCAGGCTTCGTCGAGGCTGCGGTCGTCCGTGTACACGCGCTGGAACGCGAAACCCTGCGGCGGATCGATCCGGTGATAGTAGGTTTCCTCGAGCGAGGTTTCGTCGGGCGCGGCGTCGCGGTCGTGCTTGTGCGGCGGATAGCTGCTCGAATGGCTGGCCGGCGTGACGACTTCGACGACGAGCAGCCGGTCGGCGGCCGGGTTGTCGCCCATCAGGATGTCGCATACGTAGCGCGTGTTGGTGCCTTGCCCGCGCACCGAGCGGCGCATCCGCTCGCCGTCGAGGCGCAGCACGCGCTTGTCGCCGCTCGCGTAGGGCGCGGTGCACAGCGCGACTTCCGCATCGCGCGTCGCGACCAGCGTCACCGTCTTGCCGCCCGGCACGTACAGCGCGTCCGGCGACACGTCCTCGAACACGCTGTCGCGCCTGCCGAGCGCGTCGTGGGTTTCGCCGTCGACTTCGGCGCGCACCGTGCCCGTCAGCACGACGACGCACAGTTCGCGCGTGCCGGTGTCGAGCGTCTCGGTGTCGCCGGCCTTCAGGCGCAGCGCGCGAAAGCCGACGTGTTTCCAGCCGGCCGATTCGGGCGTGACGTTGCAGATTTCGCGGTCGGCGGATGCCTTGACCAGGAGGGGAGAAATCGTCATGAGATGGGTCTCCGCAATAGGGTGGGGCGCGACCGCCCAGGCGCTTGCGCGCGTGCTCAAGCGCTCAACCGGTCGACGATCGCGCGCAGCGCGTCGTAGCCCTTCTTCGCATACTGATAGCTCGGCGCGACGGCCGGATCCTGCTCGGCCTCGACGACGAGCCAGCCTTCGTAGCCGGCGTCCTTCAGCGTGCGCAGCGTCGCGTCGTAGTCGAGCGCGCCGTCGCCCGGCACCGTGAAGGTGCCGTTGATCACGCCGTTCAGGAAGCTCCAGCCGTCGTTGCGCGCCTGGTTGACGACTTGCGGTCGCACGTCCTTGCAATGCACGTGCGCCACGCGCGATACGTGCTTCTTCAGCAGCGCCACCGGGTCGGCCGCGCCGCCGAAATACGCATGGCCGGTGTCGAACAGCAGGAACACCTTCGCCGGATCGGTCAGCGCCATCAGCCGGTCGACGTCGGCCGGCGATTCGACGTACGCGCCCATGTGGTGATGGTAGGCGAGCTTGATGCCGTACGTGTCGAGCAGGTGCGCGCCGAACGCGTCGAGGCGCGCCGCATAGCGCCGCCACGCTTCGTCGTCGACGAAACGCGGCCGCTTCGCGACCGGCGTGTCGATGCTGCCCTGGATCGTGCCCGCGCATTCGCCGTACACGACGACCTTCACGTCGTTGAATTGCAGCTTCGTCATGTGCGCGCGGCAGCGCTCGATCTCCGCCGCCACCGCGTCGGCGTCCGTCATGCCCGGCGCGACTTCCGCGAGGAAGCCCGAATACCAGCCCGACACGCACACGAGCCCGAATTCGGCGAGCTTCGCCTTCAGTTCGGGGCCCGTCTTCGGAAACTTGTTGCCGAGCTCGAAGCCCGCATAGCCGATCTCGGCGCCTTCCTTCAGCGCCGTTTCGAGCGGCGTCTCGCCGCCGAGCGACGGCAGGTCGTCGTTCATCCACGACAGGGGATTGATACCGATACGAACGTTCCAGCTCATGACGTGCTTCCTTGGTTCGAATGTTGTTTTACCGGTGCGGCAGAGGCGCGGGGCAGGCGCGCTCAACGTCGCTGGCGCGTCTTCGCGTCGAGATACGCGCGGTGCGCCGCTTCGACGCCGGCGCGTCCGGATACCTGCGGCACCGCGACTTCCCACCACGCGCCGCCGTCGTCGGTCGTGCGATGGTGCGTGGTGTCGATCACGAGCACCTGGCTCTTCGTCGCCGCACGCGCGCGCTTCATTTCATCGCGCAATTCGCCGACGTCGCGCACGTGCACGGCTTCGGCGCCCATCGCGCGCGCATGCATCGCGAAGTCGATCGTCGAGCGCTCGCCGCCTTCGGGCACGCAGTCGTCGAGCATGTTGTTGAAGCTCGCGCCGCCGCAGTGGCGTTGCAGCCGCTCGATGCAGCCGTAGCCGCGGTTGTCGAGGATCACGACGATCAGCTTGCGGCCGAGCATCACCGACGTCGCGAGTTCCGCGTTGAGCATCATGTACGAGCCGTCGCCGACGATCACGATCACTTCGCGCTCGGGGCGCGCGAGCTTCGCGCCGAGGCCGCCCGCGACTTCGTAGCCCATGCACGAATACGCATAGTCCATGTGGTAGTTGCCCGGCACGCCGCTGCGCCACAGTTTGTGCAGTTCGGCCGGCAGCGTGCCGGCCGCGCAGACGACGAGATCGTCGCGCGCGCTGTCGCGCCCCGCGTCGGCCGCGGAGTCGCGCACCGCGCCGATCACTTCCGCGTCGTACGGCAGCGTGTCCTTCGGAATCCGTGTGGTCAGCTCGGTCACGCGCGCGTTCCATGCGGCGGCCTGGTCGCGGTTCGCGGCGGTCCACGCCGCATCGGCGCGCCAGCCGGCCAGCGCGGCCGATAGCTGCCCAAGGCCCGTGCGCGCATCGGCCACGAGTTGCCGGCCGCGCTTCTTGCCCGCGTCGAACGGCTGCACGTTCAGGCTCAGCAGCGTCGCGTCGCCGTAGAGCGCGTGCGAGCCGGTCGTGAAATCCTGCAGCCGCGTGCCGACCGCGAACACGACGTCGGCCTGCGCGGCCGCGCGGTTCGCGGCGGGCGAGCCCGTCACGCCGATCGAGCCGAGGTTCAGCGGATGATCCCACGCGAGGCTGCCCTTGCCGGCCTGCGATTCGGCGACGGGCACGCCGTGCGTGTCGGCGAACGCGCGCAGCGCGTCCCACGCCTGGCTGTACAGCACGCCGCCGCCGGCGACGATCAGCGGCTTCTTCGCGGCTTTCAGCACGTCGAGCGCGTCGGCGAGCTCGAGCGCGTCGGCCGGCGGCCGGCGCATCCGGATCACCGGCGGCGCGAAGAAATCCTCGGGCCAGTCGTACGCGAAGGTCTGCACGTCCTGCGGCAGCGCGAGACACACGGGCCCGCACTGCGCGGGATCGGTCATCACCTGGATCGCGCGCGGCAGCGCGACGAGCAGTTGCTCGGGCGACGTGATGCGATCGAAGTAGCGCGTGACGGGCCGGAAGCAGTCGTTCGCGCTGACGTCGCCCTGTTCGAAATCCTCGACCTGCTGCAGCACCGGGTCGGGCAGCCGCGACACGAACACGTCGCCGGGCAGCAACAGCAGCGGCAAGCGGCCGACGTGCGCGAGCGCGGCGGAGGTCAGCATGTTGGTCGCGCCGGGGCCGATGCTCGACGTCGCGGCCATCATTCGCTGGCGGAAATGCGCCTTCGCGAACGCGACGGCCGCGTTGGCCATCCCTTGCTCGTTGTGCGCGCGAAACGTCGGCAGCCGGTCCTTCTCCGCATGCAGCGCTTCGCCGAGACCGGCCACGTTGCCGTGGCCGAAGATCGCGAACACGCCGCCGCAATACGGCAGGATCTCGGTGCGCCCGTCGGGCTGGACGACTTCGGCGCGCAGGGCGGCCAGATAGCGCACGAGCGCCTGGCTGACGGTCAGTCTTACGGTGGTGGTCATCGTCGGTCGATAGAGAGGAGTCGGGTGGTCGTCACGAACACGGGGCATCAGGCCGCGGCGGCCCGCGCGGTGGCCCGGCGGCCGAGCCACGCGTCGACCAGTCGCGCGAAGTTGCCGGCCACTTCGTCGATCAGCGCCTGATCGTCGATCCGGCCCGCGAACCAGTTCAGCGACGCATCGGCCCACAGCGTGCGCCCGACCATGAAGCCCTTGACGATCGGGTTGGTCGCCGAGCGGAAGCTGTCGACCAGGTATTGCAGCGGCTGGTTCAGGCCGAGGATCACCGCGCCGCGGCAGTACGGGTCGCGCTCGGCGATCAGCGCGGCGAGCCGCGCCCAGCCGTCGGCGGTGAGCGGCGTGAGCTTCCACCATTCGGGCTTCACGCCGAGGTTGTAGAAGCGCGCGACCGTGCGCAGCACCGCGTCGTCCTCGGTGCCGGCCGGCGTGACCGCGCGCGGCGGAATCATTTCCAGCAGCAGCTCGTTGCCGCTCGCGCGCGTGGCTTCCCACAGTTCCAGCACGCGCTGCTCCTGCTCGACGCGCAGGTCGACGGGGTCGTCGGGGTGATAGTGAACGAGGCACTTCACGACCTGTTCGGTCGGCCAGTGCGTGAGCGACGAGCCGACCGAGCGCGTGTCGTCGAAACGCAGCGGCCGCGAGCCGGGCAGCTCGACCGGGCGGCCGACCCACCAGCCGCGCCCGGTGGCTGACGCGAGCGCGTCGCTGCCGTATGCGCCGCCGTCGATCAGCACGCCGACGTGGCCGGCGATCCCGCGATCGCGCTCGACCTGTTCGACCGCGCGCACGAGCAGGCGCTTCAACGTCTTGATCCGTGCTTCGTCCGCGCCGGCCTGCACTGCCAGCTCGTAGAACTGGCTGCGATGGTCGAACGCCATCACGCACAGGTCGTCCCAGTCGCGGCGCGGCACCGTCACGCGATGCAGGTGCGCGAGCGTGCGGTCGGCATCGACCGCCGGATTGCGCCCGCCGTCGAACCAGTGCGCGAGTTCGGCCGGCGTCGGCATCGCGGCCGAGCACGCGTGGCGCGACACGACGATCGCGCCGCACGCGTTCGCGATGCGCGTCGATTCGGCCCAGTCGCGCCCGCGCAGCAGCCCCGACAGCAGGCCCGACAGGAACGCGTCGCCCGCGCCGAGCACGTTGAGCACCTCGACCCGCTCGCCGAGATAGGTCGGCGCATCGTCGATGCGCGCGGGAACGTCGCCTTCGATCACGCAGCAGCCGAGTGCGCCGCGCTTGACCACCAGCGTCGCGTTCGTGATCGCGCGCACCGCCTGCAACGACGCGATCAGGTCGTGCGGCACGCCGCCCGCGATCAGGAATTCCTCCTCGGTGCCGACCAGCAGGTCGAATTCGCCGAGCACCTGCTGCAACTGGCGCGTCACCTGCGCGTCCGGCACGTAGCGGTTTTCGCCGGCACCGCGCGCGGTCAGCCCCCACAGCACCGGCCTGTAGTCGATGTCGAGGATGCGCACGGCGCCGTGGCGGCGCGCATACGTCAACGCGGTCAGCGACGCCTCGCGCGTGCCCGGCGTCGACAGATGCGTGCCGGTGATCGCCAGCGCGCGGCAGCCGGCGATGAAGTCCTCGCTGATCTCGTCGGCGCGCACGGCCATGTCCGCGCAGTTCTCTCGCACGAACAGCAGCGGGAACGTGTCGCGATCCTTCAGCCCGAGCAGCACCAGCGCGGTCAGGCGCTCGCGGTCGGTCTGCAACTGGCTCGTGTCGCAGCCTTCGCGCTCGAGCGTCTCGCGCAGGAAGCGGCCCATCTGCTCGTCGCCGACGCGCGAAATCATCGCGGTCTTCAGGCCCAGCCGCGCGACGCCGAACGCGACGTTGCCCGACGAACCGCCGAGATACATCTGGAAGCTGCGCGCATCCTCGAGGCGGCTGCCGTACTGCTGGGCATAGAGATCCACGGCCACGCGGCCGAGGCAGGCGAGATCGATGGGGCGGTCACTCGGAAAGTTCAGGCTCATATCACGTGTCACGCTCGCGGCCGGCGTTCGGCGCTGCCGGCAGATTAGGGACCGATCCAGCGGCAGCTGTCCGCGGCACGTGCCGCACGACGCGAGGCTGCCTGCCGCCGGGAATCGGGCTACGGAACGGAGTCTAGACTTTTTGGAAATACAGTTCCCTAGGTGAAATCACGTAGAAATAAATTTCCAAATTTTCGAGGAAGTGATCTACAGTTTCATCCGGATGCTTCAGTCCCGATCGGACCAGATCGGACTCGGCCCGGCGGCGCGCAACGCGCCGTCTTCCGCCCCCGGAGATGAGGAGACAGATTGATCATGAAGACCAAGCTGATGGCCGTCGCGGCCGCCGCGATCCTGGCCGCGCCGCTCGCGCATGCCGAGAAGATCGGCGTGACGATGGCATCGTTCGACGACACGTTCCTGACCATCCTGCGCAACAGCATTGCCGATTCGGCGAAGAAGGACGGCGTGACCGTGCAGATCGAGGACGGCGGCAATGACGTCGGCAAGCAGTTGAGCCAGGTCCAGAACATGATCGCGCAGAAGGTCGACGCGATCATCGTGAACGCGGTCGATACCGACGCGACGCCGAAGATCACGAAGATGGTGACCGCCGCGAAGATCCCGCTCGTCTACGTGAACCGCAAGCCGGTCGATTTCGACAAGCTGCCGGCCGGCGTCGCGGTCGTCGCCTCCGACGAGAAGCAGTCGGGCACGCTGCAGGCGCGCCAGGTGTGCAAGCTGCTCGGCGGCAAGGGCGACATCCTCGTGCTGATGGGCGAGCTGTCCAACGAGTCGGCGCGCGCCCGCACCAAGGACATCGAGGACGTGATCGCGACGAAGGATTGCGCGGGCATGAAGATCGTCGACAAGCGCGAAGGCAAGTGGAGCCGCACGCAAGGCCAGGACATCACGATGAACTGGCTGAGCTCCGGGACGAAGTTCGACGCGATCGTGTCGAACAACGACGAAATGGCGATCGGCGCGATCAACGCGCTGAAGGCCGCGCGCAAGCTGACGCCGAAGACGGTCGTCGCCGGTATCGACGCGACGCCGGACGGCCTCGCGGCGATGAAGGCCGGCGAGCTGAAGGTGTCGGTCTACCAGAACGCGACCGGGCAGGGCGCGCAAGCGGTGGCCGCGGCGCTCAAGCTCGCGAAGAAGCAGCCGGTCGATCGCTACGTGAACGTGCCGTTCGAGCTCGTCACGCCGGAGAACATGAACCAGTACGCGAAGCACTGACCGGTTTTCCCGCTGAACTGCGCGGGCCCGGCGCGGCCGGGCTCGCGCGCGACTTTCGAGGAACGTCCATGTTTACAGCCAGGATCGCGCGCTCGATGGCCAGCGAAAGCGCGCCGGCCGCGTCGTCCGCCGCGCCGGGTTCGTCCGGTGCGCCCATGGCCGACTGCGTGCTCGAGGTGCGCGGCGTCGGCAAGTCCTTTCCCGGCGTCGTCGCGCTCGACGGCGTGCAGTTCCGCGTGCGCCGTGGCACCGTTCATGCGCTGATGGGCGAGAACGGCGCCGGCAAGTCCACGCTGATGAAGATCATCGCGGGCGTCTACACGCCCGACCAGGGCGAAATCCTGATCAACGGCGAGCCCGTCGTGCTGAACGGGCCGCTCGACGCGCTCGATCGCGGGATCGCGATGATCCATCAGGAGCTCAACCTGATGCCTTACATGACGGTCGCGGAGAACATCTGGATCCGCCGCGAACCGAAGAACCGCTTCGGCCTGATCGATCACGCCGAGCTGCGCCGCCGCACGGCCGAGCTGTGCGAGCGGCTGTCGATCGACATCGATCCGGAAACCGACGTGCGCACGCTGACGGTCGCGAGCCGCCAGATGGTCGAGATCGCGAAGGCCGTGTCGTTCGACTCGGACGTGCTGATCATGGACGAGCCGACCTCCGCACTGACCGACAGGGAAGTCACGCACCTGTTCCGGATCATTCGCCAGCTGCGCGAGCAGGGCAAGGGCATCGTCTACATCACGCACAAGATGAACGAGCTGTTCGAGATCGCCGACGAATTCTCGGTGTTCCGCGACGGCAAGTACATCGGCACGCACGCATCGAGCGACGTCACGCGCGACGACATCATCCGCATGATGGTCGGGCGCGAGATCACGCAGATGTTCCCGAAGGAAGACGTGCCGATCGGCGACGTCGTGCTGTCGGTGAAGGATCTCTGCGTCGACGGCGTGTTCCGCGACGTGAGCTTCGAGCTGCGCGCGGGCGAGATTCTCGGTGTCGCGGGCCTCGTCGGCTCCGGGCGCTCGAACGTCGCGGAGGCGCTGTTCGGCGTCGTGCCGGCCACGTCGGGCGAGATCCGCATCGACGGCAAGCCGGTGCGCATTTCGACGCCCGCGCAGGCGATGCGGCACGGAATGGCGTTCCTCACCGAGGACCGCAAGGACTCCGGCTGCTTCCTGAATCTCGACCTGCTCGCGAACATGGAAGCGGCGGTGCTCAGCCGTCGCTACGTGAAGTTCAACTTCGTGCAGCACGCGCAGTTGAAGCGCGACTGCGAGGAAATGAGCCGGATGCTGCGCGTGAAGTCGCCCGGGCTGCACGAGACCATCCAGAACCTGTCGGGCGGCAACCAGCAGAAGGTGCTGATCGGCCGGTGGCTGCTCACGCAGCCGCGCATCCTGATCCTCGACGAACCGACCCGCGGCATCGACGTCGGCGCGAAGGCCGAGATCCACCGGCTCGTCAGCGCGCTCGCCGGCAAGGGCGTCGCGGTGCTGATGATCTCGTCGGAGATGCCGGAAGTGCTGGGCATGAGCGATCGCGTGATGGTGATGCACGAAGGGCGCATGACCGGCATCGTCGATCGCAAGGACGCCGACCAGGTCCGCATCATGGATCTCGCGTCGCGCTGAGCCGAAACAAGATTGGAGACAACTGAAATGGGCAACCTGAACCCGGTCGCGGATGCGCAGACCATGACACTCAAGTCGCGGCATGCGAAGTGGCCGCCCGAACTGAGCATCTTCCTCGTGCTGGTCGGCATCAGCCTGTTCTTCGAGATCGTCGGCTGGGTCGTCGTCGGCCAGAGCTTCTTGTTCAATGCCGAGCGGCTCGAGATCATCGTGCTGCAGATGGCCGTGATCGGCATCATCGCGGTCGGCGTGAACCTCGTGATCATCACCAGCGGGATCGACCTGTCGTCGGGGTCGGTCGTCGCGGCCGCCGCCGTCGTGTCGGCGAGCCTCGCGCAGGTGTCCGACTTCCCGCGCGCGGTGTTTCCGCACCTCACCGACCTGCCGGTCATCTGGCCGGTGCTGGCCGGCGTGTGCGTCGGGCTGCTGGTCGGCCTGCTGAACGGCACGCTGATCGCGATGACGGGCATCCCGCCGTTCATCGCGACGCTCGGCACGATGGTCGCCGCGCGCGGCTTCGCGAAGTGGTTCACCAACGGGATGCCGGTGTCGATGCTGACCGACCCGTTCGCGGCGATCGGTGCGGGCGCCAATCCGGTGATCATCTTCGTCGTGATCGCCGCGATCTTCCACGTCGTGCTGCGCTATACGCGCTTCGGCAAGTACACCTATGCGATCGGCGCGAACCGCCACGCGGCCGTCGTGTCGGGCATCAACGTCACGCGTCACCTGATCTTCGTCTATGCGATCGCGGGCCTCCTGAGCGGCATCGCGGGCACCGTGACGGCCGCGCGCGCGATCTCCGGCCAGTCGGGCATGGGCGTGATGTACGAGCTCGATGCGATCGCGGCCGTCGTGATCGGCGGCACGTCGCTGTCGGGCGGCCTCGGCCGCGTGACGGGCACCGTGATCGGCGTGCTGATCCTCGGCGTGATGACGTCGGGCTTCACGTTCATCCGCATCGACGCGTATTACCAGGAGATGGTGAAGGGCGCGATCATCGTCGCGGCCGTGATCGCCGACCAGTACCGCAACAAGAAGTCGCGCCGCTGAGCGCGCGGGCCGCCCGCATTCGAGAGGGAAGCGACCGGCGCGGCATGGGCCGCGCCGCTGATGAACGAACCACCGGAGACAACTGCATGACCTTGCAAATCGGCGTGATCGGCTGCGGCGCGATCGGCCAGGACCACATTCGCAGACTGACCCGCACGCTGTCCGGCGCGCGCGTCGTGGCCGTCAACGACATCGATCCGCGGCAGGCGCGCGACGCGGTGACGAAATACGGGCTCGACGCCGAGATCTACGGCGACGGCCACGAAGTGATCGCGGCCGCCGACGTGCAGGCCGTGCTCGTCACGTCCTGGGGGCCGACGCACGAAGCGTTCGTGCTCGACGCGATCGCGCACGGCAAGCCGGTGTTCTGCGAGAAGCCGCTGGCCGTCACGGCCGACGGTTGCATGCGGATCGTCGAAGCCGAGCTCGCACACGGCAAGCGGCTCGTGCAGGTCGGCTTCATGCGGCCGTACGACGAAGGCTATCGCGCGTTGAAGCGCGTGATCGACAGCGGCGAAATCGGCGCGCCGCTGATGCTGCATTGCGCGCACCGCAACCAGTCGGTCGGCGAGCGCTACACGACCGACATGGCGATCACCGACACGCTGATCCACGAACTCGACGTGCTGCGCTGGCTGCTCGGCGAGGATTACACGAGCGCGCAGGTCGTCTATCCGAAGAAGACGCGCCATGCATCCGCGCATCTCGCCGATCCGCAGATCGTGCTGCTCGAAACCGCGAGCGGCGTGCGCATCGACGTCGAGATCTTCGTGAACTGCCAGTACGGCTACGACATCCAGTGCGAGGTGGTCGGCGAGCAGGGCATCGCGAAGCTGCCCGATCCGCCGGCCGTCGGGCTCAAGCATGCGGCGCGGCAGTCGGTCGAGATCATGACCGACTGGAAAGAGCGCTTCATCGCGTCGTACGACGTCGAGCTGCAGGCGTTCATCGACGGCGTGCGGCAGGGCGTGCTGACCGGGCCGTCCGCGTGGGACGGCTACGCGGCGGCGGTCGCGGCCGACGCGTGCGTGCGGGCCCAGAAGACCGGCGCGGTCGAGCCGATCGCGATGGCCGAGCGTCCCGCGTTCTATCGCGGCTGACCAGCGACCGCCCGCCGCTGACGTACCGGACCGACCGACATGACGATGAAGATAGGTTGCGCCCCGTGCTGCTGGGGCGTCGACGACGTGAACAACCCGCATCTGCCGCCGTGGCGGCACGTGCTCGCCGAGGCCGCGCAGGCCGGTTATTCGGGCATCGAGCTCGGGCCCTATGGCTATATCCCGCTCGAACTCGACGTGGTGAGCGCCGAGCTCGAGCGCCAGCGCCTGAGCATCACGGCCGGCACGATTTTCGACGATCTCGTATCGCCGGAGAACCTGCCGAACCTGCTGCGCCAGACGCGCGACATCTGCGCGCTGATCACGCAGTTGCCGAAGCTGCCGACGCAGGACGGCCAGCGCTACGCGGCGCCGTACCTGGTCGTGATGGACTGGGGCCACGAGGAGCGCGACTACGCGGCCGGCCACGGCGATCGCGCGCCGCGGCTGTCCGACACGCGCTGGGCGCGGATGGTCGACCATATCCGGCAGATCGCGACGATCGCGCGCGACGAGTTCGGCGTGCGCGCGGTGATTCATCCGCATGCGGGCGGCTACATCGAATTCGCGGACGAGATCGACCGGATCGTTGCCGACATTCCGGCCGAGACGGCGGGCCTCTGTCTCGATACCGGCCACCTGTATTACTCGGGCATGGAGCCGGAAGCGTGGTTGCGCCGCCATGCGGCGCGTCTCGACTACGTGCATTTCAAAGACATCGACGCAGCCGTATACGACGCGGTGATGGGCGAGCACATCGCGTTCTTCGCCGCCTGCGCGCGCGGCGTGATGTGCCCGATCGGCGCCGGCGTGCTCGACTACCGCGCGATCCGCGCTCGACGACATCGGCTACGCGGGCTATATCACGATCGAGCAGGAACGCGACCCGCGCAGCGCCGGCACGAGCCTGCGCGACGTCGCCGCGAGCCGCGCGTTTCTCGCGTCGGCCGGTTTCGCATGACCCATGAACACGCACCAGGAACACCACCATCATGATTGACGGACAGATTCTGCTTGGACATTCGATTCGCTGGGGCATGGTCGGCGGCGGACTCGGCAGCCAGATCGGCTACAGCCACCGGTCGGCCGCGCTGCGCGACGGCAGCTTCCAGCTGGTTGCCGGCGCATTCGATATCGATCCCGAACGCGGCCGCCAGTTCGGCGTGAAGCTCGGCGTCGCGGCCGAGCGCTGCTATCCCGATTACGCGACGATGTTCGACGCCGAGGCGCGTCGCCCCGACGGCATCCGCGCGGTGTCGATCGCGACGCCGAACAACACGCACTTCGAGATCTGCCGCGCCGCGCTGAACGCGGGGCTGCACGTGGTCTGCGAGAAGCCGCTGTGCTTCACGACCGAGGAGGCCGAGGCGCTGCAGCGGCTGTCGGTCGAGAAGAACCGGATCGTCGGCGTCGCGTACGGTTATTCCGGACACCAGATGATCGAGCAGGCGCGCGAGATGATCGCGCGCGGCGACCTCGGCGAGATCCGCATCGTGCAGATGCAGTTCGCGCACGGCTTCCACAGCGAGGGCGTCGAGGCCGCGAGCGCGGCCGCGCGCTGGCGCGTGGATCCGAAGTTCGCGGGCCCGAGCTACGTGCTCGGCGACATCGGCACGCACCCGCTGTACATCTCCGAGGTGATGGCACCCGAGCTGAAGATCCGGCGGCTGATGTGTTCGCGGCAGAGCTTCGTGAAGAGCCGCGCGCCGCTCGAGGACAACGCGTTCACGATCATGGAATACGACACCGGCGCGATCGGCTACGTGTGGTCGAGCGCGGTGAACGCCGGCTCGATGCACGGGCAGAAGGTGCGCGTGATCGGCTCGAAGGCGAGCGTCGAATGGTGGGACGAGCACCCGAACCAGTTGCGCTACGAAATCCAGGGGCAGCCTGCCCAGGTGCTCGATCGCGGAATGCCGTACCTGCATCCGCACGCATTGCGCGAAGATCGCATCGGCGCCGGGCATCCGGAAGGGCTGTTCGACGCATGGTCGAACCTGTACGCGCGCTTCGCGCTCGCGATGGACGCGGCCGATCGCGGCGACGCGGCGGCATTGAAGACCATCCGCTTTCCGGACGTGCACGCGGGCGTCGAGGGCGTGCGCTGGGTCGAGAACTGCGTGCGTTCGGCCGATGCGGGCGGCGTGTGGGTCGACTATCGTTGAAGCGGGCAAGGCCGGCTGCGCCGCGTTTCGCCGCGGCGGCCGGCCTCGGTACACACCCCGATCTTTACGCCGCCGCGCGCGCGTTGGACAATCGGTTCCAGTCTTGCCGTGGAGCGTACGTCAACAGACCCTGGTGATGATCGAGCGCGTGGGAGCGAGCAGGCGGCACGGGCCGTGCCGCAAACGTGATTAAATTCGCCCTTCATGCATGTATCCAGTCGAGCCCCGGGCCGCGTCCGTCAGCCACGCGCGCGCATCGGGGCCGTCAACTTCGCGCTATCCGATGAGTTCATCCGAGAAACCTCCCGCCACCGTCGAGGCGTTCCTGCAGCACCTGACGCAGGAGTACGACGGCCTCAGCAATCGCCTGAAGGTGATCGCGCGCCACGTGGAAACGCATCGGGACCAGCTTGGGCTGGAAGGCATCCAGTCGCTCGCGGAGGCCTGCGGCGTCCAGCCGTCGGCCGTCGTGCGCTTCGCGAAGCACTTCGGCTTTTCCGGCTTCTCCGAAATGCAGCGGCTGTTCCGCGAAGGGCTCGCGCAGCAGATCGCGCCGGGGCGCGCATACAACCTGCGGCTGCGCGACGTGATCGAAGCCGGTTCGTCGAGCCTGCAGCCCGAACAGATCGCCGACGAATTCATCAAGGGCAGCATCGCCGGGATGCAGCAGTTGCGGCAGACGCTCGACTCGCAGGCGCTCGCGCGGGCCGTCGACCTGCTCGCCGATACGCAGGCGATCTGGATCGCCGGGTCGCGGCGCGCGTTTCCGATCGCCGTGTATCTGGACTATGCGCTGCAGCACACCGACAAGCGCATCGGGCTGTTCAGCGCGCTCGGCAGCATGCATCTCGGGCAGATCCGGTCGGTGCGCGAGGGCGACGTGATGATCGCGATCTCGTTCATGCCGTACGCGGACGAGACCGTGCAGGTCGCGCAGCAGGCCGCGCAGCGCGGCGCGCGGCTGATCGCGATCACCGACAGCCGGATGAGCCCGCTCGCGCGGGAGGCCGAGGTGACGCTGATGGTGCAGGACAGCGCGACGTTCGGGTTCCGCGCGCTGACCGCGACGATGGGCCTCGCGCAGAGCCTGTTCGTCGCGCTCGCGTACCGGCTCGAGCTGTCCTATATGCCGACCGCCGACGGCGCGCACGGCACGAAAGCCGGTTGATCTCGACGGGCTGCGCACCGCCCGCCGAACGGCTCGACGGGCTGCGCACCGGCCGGCTTACTTCGCGGTCGGCATTGCGAATTCGGCGCCCTTGCCGATGCTCGACGACCAGCGCTGCATCACCGACTTCTGGCGCGTGTAGAAGCGCACGCCTTCCTCGCCGTACGCGTGCATGTCGCCGAACAGGCTCTTCTTCCAGCCGCCGAAGCCGTGCCACGCCATCGGCACCGGGATCGGCACGTTGATGCCGACCATGCCGACCTGGATGCGCCGCGCGAATTCGCGCGCGATGCCGCCGTCGCTCGTGAAGCATGAAACGCCGTTGCCGAACTCGTGCGCGTTGATCAGGTCGACCGCTTCGCCGAAATCCTTCACGCGCACGCAGCCGAGCACCGGCCCGAAGATCTCTTCCTGGTAGATCCGCATGTCGGGGCGCACGTGATCGAACAGCGTGCCGCCGGTGAAGAAGCCGGCCTCGCGGCCCGGCACGCGCAGCCCGCGCCCGTCCACCACCAGTTGCGCGCCTTCGTTCACGCCCTGCTCGATATAGCCTTCGATGCGCTTGAGCGCTTCGCCGGTGACGATCGGGCCCATCTCGACTTCCGGCGACATCCCGTCGCCGATCACCAGCTTGCGTGCGCGTTCGGCGACCGCCGGCACGATCTTGTCGGCCACGTCGCCGACCAGCACCGCGATGCTGATCGCCATGCAGCGCTCGCCGGCCGAGCCGTACGCGGCGCCGATCAGCGCGTCGACGGCCTGCTCGATGTTCGCGTCGGGCATCACGACGAGGTGGTTCTTCGCGCCGCCGAGCGCCTGCACGCGCTTGCCCGACTGCACCGCGCGCTGCTGCACGTACGCCGCGATCGGCGTCGAGCCGACGAAGCTGACGGCCTGCACGTCCGGGTGGTCGAGCAGCGCATCGACCGCGTCCTTGCCGCCCTGCACGACGTTGAACACGCCGGCCGGCAGGCCCGCCTGCGTGAGCAGGTCGGCGATGAACAGCGCGGCCGACGGGTCGCGCTCGCTCGGCTTCAGTACGAACGTGTTGCCCGTCGCGATCGCGACCGGGAACATCCAGCACGGCACCATGCACGGGAAGTTGAACGGCGTGATGCCCGCGACGACGCCCAGCGGCTGGCGCATCGTCCAGTTGTCGATGCCGGTGCTGACCTGGTCGGTGAAGTCGCCCTTCAGCAGTTGCGGCACGCCGCATGCGAATTCGACGATGTCGATGCCGCGCGCGACTTCGCCTTGCGCGTCCGAGAACACCTTGCCGTGCTCGGCGGTGATGATCGCCGCGAGCGTGTCGCGGTGCTCGTTCATCAGTTGCAGGAAACGGTGCAGCACGCGTGCGCGGCGGATCGGCGGCGTGTCGGCCCAGGCCGGGAACGCGGCGTGGGCGGCGGCGACGGCCTGCCGCACTTCGCTGTCGTCGGCCAGCGCCACGCGACGCACCGCGCGACCGAGCGCCGGATTGAGGACGTCCTGGAAGCGGCCGCTGCGGCCGGCGACGGGCGCGCCGTCGATGTAGTGGCCGACGTCGGCGTCGGACGTATACGCGGGAACCGTGGTCATGCGTGTCTCCTGGGGATGAAGGCGAACAGCGCCCAGTCTAGGGAAACCGGCAGGGCGGGAGAAGTCCGCCAAACTTGATTCACTGTTCAGAATTCTGAATAATCGGCGGATGAATCAGCAAAATGTCCAGGCGCTCTGGCCGCATATCCATTCGCTGACGGTGCTGGCCGCGGCGGGCAGTTTCACGGCTGCCGCGCAGCGGCTCGGCATCAGCAAGGCCGCGATGAGCCAGCGCATCGCCGATCTCGAAAAGGCGGCCGGCGTGCCGCTCGTGCGCCGCACCACGCGCAGCGTGCGGCTCACCGATGCGGGCCAGACACTCGTCGACAGCACGCGCGACGCGTTCGAGTCGATCGGCCAGCATTTCGCGCGCGTGAAGGATCTCGCCGGCGAGCCGCGCGGGCTGCTGCGCGTGACGGTGCCGGTCGCGCTCGGGCGCCAGCAGGTCGTGCCGCACCTGCCCGATTTCCTGCGCCGGCATCCGGGCGTGCAGATCGAGCTCGACCTGTCGGATCGCCTGCACTCGCTGACGCAGGAAGGCTTCGATCTCGCGATTCGCCATACGACCACCGCGCCGCAGACCCACGTCGCGTGGAAGCTGTGCGACACGCGTTCGCTGCTGGTCGCGAGCCGCGACTATCTCGACGCGCGCGGCGCGCCGCGCCACCCGGGCGAGCTCGTCGATCACAGCTGCCTGTGCTACCTGCGCGAGAACGAGCCGGCCGCGTGGAGCTTCGAGCCGGACGGCCGCCGGCGCGAGCGCGTGAGCGTGCCGGTGCGCGGCAGTTTCGCGGCGAACAACAGCGAGGCGATGCGCGAGGCCGCGCTCGGCGGGCTCGGCATCGCGCTGCTGCCCGATTTCAGCGCGCGGCGCGATCTCGATGCCGGCCGCCTCGTCGCGCTGCTCGACGGCTGGCGGCCGTCGGGCGCGTTCGGCGACCATATTTTCGCGATCCGCCCGTACAGCCCCGTCGTGCCGAGCGCGGTGCGCGCGCTCGTGCGGCACCTGCGCGAACGGCTCGCGGGCGGTTTCTCCGGCGCATGAGCCGGATGCCGGCGGGCGCCGGGCCGTGGGCGCCCGGGCAGGCGCGGCGGCGCTGCGGTAAAATCGCGGCTTCCTCCCGCGCCAGGTGTGGCGCGTCATTCGAAGGTCGACAGCCGATGCAGATTCACAAGGAAGTGGACGCGCGCGGGCTCAATTGCCCGTTGCCGATCCTGCGTGCCAAGAAAGCGCTTGCCGATATGGAAAGCGGGCAGATCCTCAAGGTGCTCGCGACCGATCCGGGCTCGCAGCGCGATTTCGCCGCGTTCGCGAAGCAGACGGGCAACGAGATCGTCGAATCGACGACGCAGGACAAGACCTTCGTGTTCCTGATGCGCCGCCGCTGAAGGCGCGCATCACCCATCCCGCCGCGGCAGGCTTCCGGCCGGCCGTGTCTTGCCGCTCCTTTCTGACAATTCTTAAACCTCGTCGCGCGACCGGCTGCGTATACTGAGCCGGCCGGTCGTCCGCTCCCAGCGGAGGCGCCGGCCACGGTACGTCGCACGGCGGGCTCGGGGGCCATGCCTGACGCTACCGTCGTACAACGGGGAGAGGACATGTCCTTCAGACCAGGGACCTTTGGAAGCCCGTCCGGAGCGGAAAGCATTGCGCCCGTGCGCACGTCGGAATTGAGCCGGATCGAGCTCGATCCGCAACAGGACCGCCACGCGCGTGCCGCGCTGGAGGCGTATGCGGATTCGGCCGCGGCCGAGATGCCGTGGCTGGCCGAGTGGCTAGACGAACGGCTGCGCGATGCCGCGCGGGACGACGGCTCGGGCCCGACCTACTGCGGCGCGACGATCGAGCGCGTGTTCGATCTGGCGCAGGCATGGGCGGCGGGCCAGCCCGACTACGCGGCCGGCGCGTGGGAGCGCGTGCGCGACCAGCTGCAGCGGATGCTTGCGCAACCGCCGCTGGCGGAGCCGCCGTCGCCGCGCGTGCCGACAGACGACTGTGCCGAGCCGGTGGCCGGCATCGCGGGCGCCGAATAGGCGTCCGGTTGCGCAACAGAAGGGATTATTCGAAGAAAGGGCGATAGTCCGCGCAATTTCTTGGCGAATTTCATACTACTATGATGAAATCGCCGGTTCGTCCGTGCCCCGTTTTTGAGATATTTAGCCGGGGTCGCCGGGGTGCGCAGGAGGCGCGAGCGGCGAACGACGGCTCGCCGGCCGGTATCCGGAACGCCGCGCGCATGCTGCGCGGCCGGGGCAGGCGCGGGAGCCGAATGGACGAACCGACTTCGATTTGCGGGGTGCTATGAGAATTGCTGTACTGGATGACGATCCGGCCCAGACGGATTTCGTCAGTCAAACGCTGACGGCCATCGGCCACACGTGCTACGCGTTCAAGGAAGGCAAGGCCCTGAAAAAGCGCCTGCAGCGCGAGACGTTCGATCTGCTGGTGCTCGACTGGAACGTGCCCGACATGTCCGGCGAGGAAGTGCTCAAGTGGGTGCGCGCCAACCAGACCGAGCACAGCCTGCCGATCATCTTCATGACGAGCCGCGACGACGAGGCGGGTATCACGCAGATCCTCAACGCCGGCGCCGACGATTACGTGGTCAAGCCCGTGTCGGGCCCGATCCTGCGCGCGCGCATCGGTTCGCTGCTGCGCCGCGCGTATCCGGTCAACGCCGAGGCGACCGTTCGCGAGTTCGACCAGTTCCGTTTCGATGTGAACCTGAAGCAGGCGTACGTCGGCGACAAGGCCGTGAGCCTCACGCAAAAGGAATTCGAGCTCGCGCTGCTGCTGTTCCAGCATCTCGACCGGCCGCTGTCGCGCGCGCACATTCTCGACCTCGTGTGGAAGCAGGCGACCGACATCCCGTCGCGCACGATGGATACGCACATTTCGATGCTGCGCACCAAGCTCGGCCTGCGGCCCGAAAACGGCTACCGTCTCGCGCCGATCTACGGGTACGGCTACCGGCTCGAACGGGTCGGCCAGGGGGAACCGGAGTGATCACGCGAATCGCGCCGCGCACGGCGAGCCTGCGTACGGCGGCGCTGCAAGCGGCCTGCGCGGCGGCGTTGGCGTTCGCCGTGCAGCCCGCCGTCGCGCAGCCGCCCGCCGCCGCGGGAAAGATGGTCGTCTATCGCACGCAGGCGGGCGACACGCTGTACGACGTCGCCGCGCGCTACCTGCAAGGCGCGGACGACTGGCAACTGCTCCAGCAGATCAACGGCGTGCCGGCGCCGAAGCACCTGCAGCCCGGCATCGCGCTGAAGCTGCCGGTCGCGCGGCTGCGCAAGGAAAAGCTCACCGCACGCGTGGTCGCGGTGCAGGGCACGGCCGAGCGCGCGTCCGGCGGCGCCTTCGCGCCGCTCGCGAACGATGCGACGCTCGCCGAAGGCGACCGCGTGCGCACGGGCGCGAACGGCTTCGTGACGATCGAGCTGAGCGACGGCACGCACATGAGCCTGCCGCCCGACAGCCAGCTCGACCTGAAGTCGTTGCGCCGCACGGTGCTGACCGGCACGCTCGATCGCGAGTTCGAGCTCACGCGCGGCTCGGTCGACAGCGAAGTCACCCACCTGAAGAAACGCGACGACCGCTTCCAGATCCGCTCGCCGTCGGTCG
The DNA here is from genome assembly GCF_002925705.1 of Burkholderia anthinoferrum. Lineage (NCBI taxonomy): Bacteria > Pseudomonadati > Pseudomonadota > Betaproteobacteria > Burkholderiales > Burkholderiaceae > Burkholderia > Burkholderia anthinoferrum. The sequence continues at coordinate 30,835 of NZ_LFZP01000035.1, read as the reverse complement.
TGGCAGGCGTGCGCGGCACGCGCTTTCGCGTGAACTACGACGCGGCCGGCAATGCGACGACGCGCGTCGAAGTGCTCGACGGCACCGTCGGCGTCGCGGGCGGCCGGCGGCCGGCCGACGCGACCCTCGTGCATGCGAATTTCGGCAGCGTCGCGACGTCGTCCGGCGCGGTCGGCGCGCCCGTCGAACTGCTGGGCGCGCCAACGCTCGCGCATCCCGACAAGGTGCAGGACGAGCCCGACGTCGCCTTCGACGTCACGCCGCTCGCGCAGGCGCATGCGTATCGCGTGCAGCTCGCGCACGATGCGGGGCTGCTCGACCTGTTCCGCGAAACGCGTACCGATTCGCCGCGCGCGGTGTTCCGCGACGTGCCGAACGGGAATTACTTCGTGCGGATCGCCGCGATCGATGCGAACGGCCTCGAGGGGCGGCCGCGCACCTATGCGTTCGAACGCCGCGTGATGGGGCTCGACGCGAGCGCGTCGCAGGGCGCGGGCGGTTACGAGTTCCGCTGGTCGCCGAATGGCTCGGGCAAGAACGCGCGTTACCGCTTCGTGCTGTCGCGCTCGAAGGACCTGAGCGCGCCGGTCGTCGATCAGGTCGGCCTGCACGCGCGCCAGATCACCGTCGCGCACCTGCCGCCGGGCGACTATTTCTGGGCCGTGACCGTCGAGGATTTCGAAGGCGGCAGGTTCTACGAGAAGACCAGTCCGGTCAGCGCGTTCACGTTGTCGCGCTGACCCGCGGCGCATGAGACACGACTCCGTTTCTCCGCGGCGGCGCCTCGGCCGCCGCTTCCTGATCGAATGGATCGCGATCGGCTGCCTCGGGATCGCGGTGATCCTCGCATGCGCGCTCGGCCGCCTGTCGTCGAGCGTCGACGGGCTGATCTACGACCGGCTGCTGATGCTGCGCAGCCTGCCGCTGTCACCCGACGTGGTCGTCGTCGACATCGACAACCAGAGCGTATCCGCGCTCGGTCGCTGGCCGTGGCCGCGCGACGTGCACGCGCGGCTGCTCGACACGCTCGCGCGCGCACAGCCGGCCGCCGTCGTCTACGACGTGCTGTTTACCGAACCGTCGCCCGAGGATCGCGCGTTCGCGGACGCGATGAGCCGCGTGCCGACCTTTCTGCCGGTGCTGCTGAGCCCCGAGCAGGCGGACGGCGCGCGTTCCGTCGATCCGCCGGTCGCCGCGCTCGCCGCGCGCGCGACGGGGCTCGGCCATATCAATCTCGAAGTCGATCGCGACGGGATCGTTCGCAGCGTCGCGCTGTTCGAAAGCGACGGCCGCGTGCGCTGGCCGCAACTGATGGTGCCTGTGTACCGCGCGATCCAGGCCGGCCGGCTGCACCCGGTCGGCGGCGTGCCCGGCGCGAACGCGCACGACCTGTCGCGCGATGCGGCGGGCGAGGGCCGCTACCTGATTCCGTTCAGCCGCAACACGCCCGCGTATCCGACGCTGTCGTTCGACGACGTGCTCGAAGGGCGCGTGAAGCCCGACGCCCTGCGCGGCAAGATCGTCGTCGTCGGCGTGACCGCGTCCGGGCTGTACGATCGCTTCGCGACGCCGGTGTCCGGCGAGTTCGGTCCGCTCGCCGGCGTGTACATCCATGCGAACGTGCTCGACATGCTGGCGACCGGCAGCGCGATCTCGCCCGCGTCGCGCGCGGGATTGTTCATCGCGTCGCTGCTGCCGCTCGCCGTGTTGCTGGGCGGCTTCCTGATGCTGTCGCCGTGGCGCGCGCTGCTGCTGACGCTGAGCCTGGCCGCGCTCGCCGTGGTCGCGAGCGTGGCGCTGCTGTTCGAGGCGCGCATCTGGCTGACGCCGGCGCCGGCGATCTTCGGGCTGATCGCCGTCTACCCGATCTGGAACTGGCGGCGGCTGGAAATGACGATGTCGTATCTGCGTCGCGAGCTGCAGAAGCTCGCCGACGAGCCGCACCTGCTGCCCGAGGCGCCGCGCACGCGCAACGTCGGCGGCGACGTGCTCGAGCGGCAGATGGCGCTGATGGCGCAGGCCGCGCAGCGCGTGCAGGACATGAAGCGCTTCGTGTGGGACAGCCTCGACAGCATGCCCGAACCGATCTTCGTGACCGACCTCGCCGGTACCGTGCTGATCGCGAATCATGCGGCCAAACGCTACGGGTCGCGGCTCGCGCTGCCGCTGCCGGAAGGACGGCCGCTGCGCATCGCGCTCGGCGAGCTGACGTTCATGAAGACGGTCGACGGCAACGCGGAGCACGACGCGGCGATCCGCGAGCACTGGCCGGCCGCGCTCGACCCGACGCTCGAGGCCGAGCACGACGCGATGGCGCGCGGCATCGAGGTGCGCGACCGGGACGGGCTCGACCATCTGCTACGCTACGCCGCGTGCACGAACGCGCAAGGTCGCGTGACCGGCTGGATCGCCGGCCTCGTCGACGTGACCGAGCTGCACGCGGCCGAGCGGCAGCGCGAGGAAGCGCTGCACCTGCTGTCGCACGACATGCGTTCGCCGCAGTCGTCGATCCTCGCGCTGGTCGAGATCGAGCGCGACCGCGTCGAGAGCGATGCGATGCGCGGGCTGCTCGCGCGGATCGAGCGCTATGCGCACCGCGCGCTGTCGCTCGCCGACGAGTTCGTGCAACTGGCGCGCGCCGAGTCGCAGGCGTACCAGCTCGAGGTGACGAGCCTCGTCGACGTGCTGATCGATGCGAGCGACGAGGTGTGGCCGCAGGCGCAGGCGAAACACATCCGGATCGAGACCGACGTGGGCGCCGACATGTGCTGGGTGCGCGCGGACCGCTCGCTGATCACGCGCGCGTTCGTGAACCTGCTGAACAACGCGGTCAAATACAGTCCGTCCGACACGGTGATCACGTGTACGCTGACGGTCGAGCACGCAACGAAGCGGATGTTCTGTACGATTCGCGATCAGGGGTACGGCATCGCGCCGGAAGATCAGCGGCATCTGTTCGAGCGTTTCAAGCGGTTCCATGCCGGCGAGCGGCCCGAAATCTCGGGTTCCGGGCTCGGCATGGCGTTCGTGAAGACGGTCGTCACGCGCCATGGGGGCAGCGTGTCGGTCGACAGCGAAGTGGGTGTCGGCACCGCGGTGACGGTGTCGCTGCCCGCGATCGACGAGCCGTCCGCCTGACAGGGCCGGGCGCGACGGCAGGCATTTGGGGAAAGCCATGAGAAAGCAATGGGCGGCGGCCGCGCTGGCGGCGTCGCTGTTGGCGGGTTGCGCCGGCGTCACGAGCGGCGTGAGTGCGGTCGGGCAGTCGGATGCGTTCGCTTCCGGTGCGCACGGCTACGATTTCGTGCGGACGGCCGCGCAGGCGGGCGATGCCGAGTACCGGCAGATCGAGACGCTCGTGCGCGACGAGCTCGCGCGCCGCGGCTTCGATGCGCAGCCGCTCAAGGACGCGCGTTACCGGTTGTCGATCGCGTACGCGACCCAGCCGGCGGCGGTCGCGGCAAGCGCCGAGCGCTGCGGCGCGGCAAGCAGCGCATGCGTGACGGTCGACGGGCCCGCGCCGCTCGCGCTGCCGTTCATGGGCCGCGTGTACCGCCACGTGCTGACGCTGCGGTTCGTCGATGCGAAATCGGGCGCAGACGTCTATCGCGTGTCGGCGTCGCTGCGCGATCGCGATCCGGGCACGCAGCAGGCCGCGCCAGCGCTCGTGAAGAGTGCGCTGGCGAAGGTCCCATTCGGCGACGGCACCGGCTGGCTGGTCAAGACGAAAAAAGACGACGCGGGCGGCATGCCGGGCGTCGTCTCGGTGAAGCCGGCCGACGCGCGCTGAAGGCGCCGGCCGCAACGTGAGGGCGGGCCCGCCGGGGCAGGCCCTTGCCGCGTTCAGACGGCCGGTTGGCCGCCGTCGCGGGTGCGCAGGTACGTTTCGAACTCCGCGCCGACTTCCGGGTGGCGCAGCGCGAATTCGACCGTCGCCTTCAGGTAGCCGAGCTTGCTGCCGCAGTCGTAGCGCGTGCCCTGATACTTGTAGGCCAGCACCTGTTCGTCGGCGAGCAGTGCCTGGATCGCGTCGGTGAGTTGCAGTTCGCCGCCCGCGCCCGGTTTCAGCGCGCGCAGGTGCTCGAAGATCCGCGGCTTCAGGATGTAGCGTCCGACCACGCCGAGGTTCGACGGCGCGACTTCCGGCGCCGGCTTCTCGACGATCGCCGACATCTTGACGATCGACTCTTCCCATTCCTTGCCGTCGACGATCCCGTACGATTTCGTCTCCGACGGCGGGATCTCTTCGACGCCGATCACCGAGCTGTGATAGTGGTCGAACACGTCGACCATCTGCTTCATCACCGGCGGGTTGCCGTCGAGCAGGTCGTCCGCGAGGATCACCGCGAACGGATTGTCGGCGACCAGCTTTTCCGCGCACAGCACCGCGTGGCCGAGGCCGAGCGCTTCCGGCTGGCGCACGTAGAAGCAGTCGACATGGCTCGGCTTGATGCTGCGCACCAGCTCGAGCAGCTTTTCCTTGCCGCGCGCCTCGAGTTCGGCCTCGACTTCGTACGATTTGTCGAAGTGGTCCTCGATCGCGCGCTTGCTGCGCCCGGTCACGAAGATCATCTCGGTGATGCCGGCAGCGATCGCTTCCTCGACCGCGTACTGGATCAGCGGCTTGTCGACGACCGGCAGCATTTCCTTCGGGCTCGCCTTCGTTGCCGGCAGGAACCGCGTGCCGAGACCGGCCACGGGGAATACCGCCTTGGTGACTTTCAACATGATCGAACCTTTATTCCTGTAATCGACTTGTCAGACGGTCTATGTTCACGTCCGCATTATAGTGAACGCAAATGACCTTACCCTTTGTTACGCAGGCAACCGATCGAGCTGAGCACGCAGTTTTTCGAGCGTGCTCTGGAATTCCGCGACGCGTTTTTGCTCCTGTTCGACCACGGCCGGCGGCGCTTTCGCGACGAAAGCCTCGTTGCCGAGCTTCGCGTTGCACTTCGCGATCTCGCCCGTCAGGCGCGTGATTTCCTTCGCCAGGCGCTCGCGTTCGGCCGCGACGTCGATTTCCACCTTCAGCACCAGCTTGTTCGGGCCGACGATCGCGATCGGCGCGCCGTGCGCCTGCTGGTCGAGCGACGCTTCGTCGGCCAGGATCTGCACTTCCGACAGGCGCGCGAGCGCCTGGACGTACGGCGCGAACGAGCGCAGGCGCTCGGCGTCGCCGGCGGCCAGCAGCGGCACCTTGGTGGCCGGCGACAGGTTCATCTCGCCGCGCAGGTTGCGGCACGCGTCGACGATCGCCTTCAGGTCGGCCGCCCACTGCTCGGACGCCTCGTCGATCTTCTGCAGGTTCGCGATGGGGTAGGCCTGCGTCATCAGCGACGCCTCGCCGTCGGCCTTGCCCTGCGGATAACGGCCGGCGAGCGGCGCGACCTTCTGCCAGAGCGCTTCCGTGATGAACGGGATGACCGGATGCGCGAGGCGCAGCACCGTTTCCAGCACGCGCAGCAGCGTGCGGCGCGTCGCGCGCTGCTGTTCCGGCGTGCCGTTCTGGATCTGCACCTTCGCGAGTTCGAGATACCAGTCGCAGTACTCGTCCCACACGAACTTGTAGATGCTGCTCGCGATGTTGTCGAAGCGGTAATCGGCGAAACCCTTCGCGATGTCGGCTTCGGTGCGCTGCAGCAGCGACACGATCCAGCGGTCCGCCGCGGAGAAATCGAGGTAGCCGCCGGGGCCGCAGTCGCCCGCGCCGCACACTTCGGGCTTGTCGGCGCCGCAGTCATGGCCTTCGCAGTTCATCAGCACGAAGCGCGTCGCGTTCCACAGCTTGTTGCAGAAGTTGCGATAGCCTTCGCAGCGCGCGAGGTCGAAGTTCACGTTGCGGCCGAGCGTCGCCATCGACGCCATCGTGAAGCGCAGCGCGTCGGTGCCGAACGCCGGAATGCCGTCCGGGAATTCCTTGCGCGTCTTCTTCTCGATCGTGGCGGCCTGCTTCGGGTTCATCAGGCCCGTCGTGCGTTTCGCGACCAGCGTGTCGAGATCGATGCCGTCGACGATGTCGATCGGGTCGAGCGTGTTGCCCTTGCTCTTCGACATCTTCTGGCCTTCCGCGTCGCGCACGAGGCCGTGCACGTACACGGTGTGGAACGGCACCTTGCCGGTGAAGTGCGTCGTCATCATCACCATCCGGGCGACCCAGAAGAAGATGATGTCGAAGCCGGTGACGAGCACCGACGACGGCAGGAAGTGCTGCAGTTCGGGCGTTTCGTTCGGCCAGCCGAGCGACGAGAACGGCACGAGCGCGGACGAGAACCACGTGTCGAGCACGTCCTCGTCGCGCTTGAGCGCGCCCGCATAGCCCTTCGCCGCGGCCTGCGCACGCGCTTGCTCCTCGTCGCGCGCGACGAACACCTCGCCGTTCTCGCCGTACCACGCGGGAATCTGGTGACCCCACCACAGCTGGCGCGAGATGCACCAGTCCTGGATGTTTTCGAGCCACTGGTAGTAGGTGGTCGTCCAGTTTTCCGGCACGAACTTGATCTGGCCGCTGCGCACGACGTCGAGCGACGTTTCGGTGATCGACTTGCCCGGATTGAACGTGCCTTCCGGCGCCGGCTTCGTCATCGCGACGAACCACTGGTCGGTCAGCATCGGCTCGATCACGACGCCCGTGCGGTCGCCGCGCGGCACCATCAGCTTGTGCGGCTTCACCGAGTCGAGGAAGCCCTGCGCGTCGAGGTCGGCGACGATCGCCTTGCGCGCGTCGAAGCGATCGAGGCCGCGATACTGCTCGGGGCCGTTGTCGTTGATCTTCGCGTCCAGCGTCAGGATCTCGATCGGCGCGAGGTTGTGGCGCAGGCCGACCTGATAGTCGTTGAAGTCGTGCGCGGGCGTGACCTTCACGACGCCCGTGCCGAATTCGCGGTCGACGTAGTCGTCGGCGATCACCGGGATCTCGCGGCCCGTCAGCGGCAGCGTGACGAGCTTGCCGATCAGGTGCGCGTAGCGTTCGTCTTCCGGGTGGACCATCACAGCGACGTCGCCGAGCATCGTCTCGGGGCGTGTGGTCGCGACGGTCAGCGAGCCCGAACCGTCGGCGAGCGGGTAGCGGATGTGCCACAGGTGGCCGTTTTCTTCCTCGCTCACGACTTCGAGGTCCGACACGGCGGTGAGCAGCACCGGATCCCAGTTGACGAGGCGCTTGCCGCGATAGATCAGGCCCTGTTCATAGAGCGTGACGAACACGTCGCGCACGGCGGCCGACATCTTGTCGTCCATCGTGAAGTATTCGCGCGACCAGTCGGTCGACGCGCCGAGGCGGCGCACCTGGCCGGTGATCGTCGAGCCGGATTTCTGCTTCCATTCCCACACGCGCTCGACGAACTTCTCGCGGCCGAGGTCGTGGCGCGACACGCCCTGCGCGTCGAGCTGGCGCTCGACGACGATCTGGGTGGCGATCCCCGCGTGGTCGGTGCCGGGCACCCACAGCGTGTTCTCGCCGAGCATCCGGTGGTAGCGGGCGAGGCCGTCCATGATCGTCTGGTTGAACGCGTGGCCCATGTGCAGCGTGCCGGTGACGTTCGGCGGCGGCAACTGGATCGCGAAATCGGGGCGCGCCGGATCGAATGCCGGGGCGGCATAGCCGCGTTTTTCCCACTCGGGCCCCCATTGGGACTCGATGGTGTGGGGTTCGAAGCTCTTCGCCAGCGTGTTGTCGCTCATGGTGGAAATTTGCCGAAAAATGCGTGTTGGAGACTTGAACCCGACATTATAAATCGCCAGGCGTCGAGTGAGCCGTTCGCGGCCTGCGGTCAGTTCGTACGTGTCCAATTGCTGACGCGTGTTGCGAGCGCTAACTTGCGGGTCTGGCTGTGGATGTAAGTAGGGCCTTTTCGAGGTGCATGGGTGGAGTGACGCCAGCGGGCATGCGACGCTGTTCAATGGGCGCCAGCGCTACGACGCTTGTTATTTCAACGAGCCGGGGGCGAACTATCGCACTAGCCGCGCTTGTTTCTGGACGCTCAAATGAACGTTTTTCGGGCAGTCTGCGCCGTCGCGCTATGTTCGGCACTGTCTGCCGAAGCGGCCGATTCCGTCATGGCCGTGCGGCGCACCAATGCGGAGAATTACAAGGACAGGGCGTTGGCGGCCTGCCTGTCGATCGCTTACCGAGGATCGCCGGCAGGCAAGGATGCCGAAATGACCAAGAGTGCGTTCCTGGAATGGACTTATTACGATGACGAGAAGGGCGATCCGGCGGTCGAGCGCCTTGCTGAACACTATTTGCACCGCGATTACGGCAATCCCGTGGAAGGTTACGCCGGGGCCGAATTTGCTCTGCTGAAATGCCTGGACCTGTATCACGGCCCCGAGCTCGACGAACAAGTTCGCCGGTATGTCCGACATCCCGACTGGATCGGCGACAAACCCGCCAGGCGGCCCAGGAAATAACGCGGGTGACGGGCGCCGAAGCCGTCGCCGGCAGGAAAGTGGCATCGTCGGGACGCGATGCCACATCGGTCGGCCACGGCATTGCACGCGACGGACTTATAATGTCGGGTCCGCATTTTTCTCGCCCGTCAGCTGCCGCTCCATGCCCGATCTGCTCGCCAATCTGAACCCCGAACAACTCGCCGCCGTCACGTTGCCGAACGAACCGGCGCTGATCCTCGCAGGGGCGGGCAGCGGCAAGACCCGCGTGCTGATCACGCGCATCGCGTGGCTGATCCAGCAGGGCTACGCATCGCCGCCCACCGTGCTCGCCGTCACCTTCACGAACAAGGCCGCGCGCGAGATGATGGCGCGCCTGTCGGCGATGATGCCGATCGACACGCGCGGGATGTGGATCGGCACGTTCCACGGCCTGTGCAACCGGATGCTGCGCACGCACTGGCGCGACGCCGGCCTGCCGCAGACTTTCCAGATCCTCGACACGGCCGATCAGTTGTCCGCGATCAAGCGGTTGATGAAGGCGGCGAACGTCGACGACGAAAAGTACCCGCCGAAGAACGTCCAGTACTTCATCAACAACGCGAAGGAGCAGGGGCTGCGCCCGGACAAGGTCGACGCGACCGACAACTTCAACCGCAAGTTCGTCGAGCTGTACCAGGCGTACGACCAGCAGTGCCAGCGCGAAGGCGTCGTCGACTTCCCCGAGCTGCTGCTGCGCTGCTACGAACTGCTCGCGTACAACGCGCCGCTGCGCGCGCATTACCAGGCGCGCTTCCGGCACATCCTCGTCGACGAATTCCAGGACACCAACAAGCTGCAGTACGCGTGGCTCAAGATGCTGGCAGGCGGCGAGAACGCGATCTTCGCGGTCGGCGACGACGACCAGTCGATCTACGCGTTCCGCGGCGCGAACGTCGGCAACATGCGCGACTTCGAAGACGAGTTCCGCGTGCGCAACCTGATCAAGCTCGAGCAGAACTACCGGTCGCACGGCAACATTCTCGATGCGGCGAACCAGCTGATCTCGAACAACGCGCACCGCCTCGGCAAGAACCTGCGCACCGACGCCGGCCATGGCGAGCCCGTGCGCGTGTACGAAGCCAGCACCGATTCGCAGGAGGCCGGCTGGATCGTCGAGGAGATCCGTTCGCTGATCAATACCGGGATGGCGCGCAGCGAAGTGGCCGTCCTGTACCGCAGCAACGCGCAGTCGCGCTCGATCGAGCACACGCTGATGTCGTCCGGCATTCCGTACCGCGTGTACGGCGGCCTGCGCTTTTTCGAGCGGCAGGAAGTGAAGCACGCGCTCGCGTACCTGCGCCTGATCGACAACCCGAACGACGACACCGCATTCGCACGCGTCGTGAACTTCCCGACCCGCGGAATCGGCGCGCGCTCGGTCGAGCAACTGGCCGACGCGGCGCGCCTGTACGGCTGCTCGATGGCCGCCGCGATTCCGTACGTGACGGGCAAGGCCGGCACGAGCCTCGGCGGGTTCGCGAACCTGATCGCGAAGATGCGCGCCGACACGCAGCATATGAATCTGCCCGACACCGTCGAGCACATCGTGCGCGCGAGCGGTCTCGCCGATTTCTACCAGGGCGAGCGCGAAGGCCAGGATCGCCTCGAAAACTTGCAGGAACTCGTGAACGCGGCCACCGCGTTCATCGCCGAGGAAGGCTACGGGCTCGACACGCCGGCTCGCTCGATCCCGCTGCGCGCGGGCGCGATCGCGGCGCCCGAGTTGGGCACGGCGACCGACGATCCGGCGCTCGACGTGCTCGATGCGGCGTCGCCCGCCGACCCCGCCCAGAACCCCGACACGATGACGCCGCTCGCCGGCTTCCTGTCGCACGCGTCGCTGGAGGCCGGCGACAACCAGGCGCAGGCCGGACAGGACGCGGTGCAGCTGATGACCGTGCACGCGGCGAAGGGGCTCGAGTTCTCGGCCGTGTTCATCACGGGGCTCGAGGAAGGGCTGTTCCCGCACGAGAACAGCGTGCTCGAATCGGACGGCCTCGAGGAAGAGCGCCGGCTGATGTACGTCGCGATCACGCGCGCGAAGGAGCGGCTCTACCTGTCGTTCGCGCAAAGCCGGATGCTGCACGGCCAGACCCGCTACAACGTGCGCTCGCGCTTCTTCGACGAACTGCCGGAGCACGTGCTGAAGTGGCTCACGCCGAAGGTCGAGGCCGGCTCGCGCTGGGGCGGGCGCTCGGACAACGCCGGTTACGGGCGCGACTGGTTCGCGCGCCCCGGCGGCGGCAGTCGCGAGCAGATCGTCGATGCGGCCGTGTCCGCGCCGCTGCCCGCGTTCGCGGACAAGCAGCGCGCGGCCGACGCCGGCTTCCGGGTCGGCCAGCAGGTATTCCATACGAAGTTCGGCGAAGGCACGGTCACCGCGCTCGAAGGCAACGGCACCGATGCGAAGGCGCAGGTGAAGTTCAAGCGCCACGGCGAGAAGTGGCTCGCGCTCGCGGTCGCGAAACTGCAGGCGGTGGAATGATGGACGTCGACCTGGGTGTTGCGCCTGCCGCGCGTCCGCTCGGCATTCTGGCCGCGCTGCCGGAGGAACTCGGCGACCTGATCGCCGCGATGCGCGCCGACGGCGCGATGAAGACGGTCACGCTCGGCCGCCGCGATTATCACGTCGGCACCGTGCACGGCGCGGCCTGCGTCGTCACGCTCGCGCGGGTCGGCAAGGTCGCGGCCGCCGCGACGGTCAGCGCGCTGATCCACGTGTTCGGCGTGTCGGGCGTGGTGTTTACCGGCGTCGCGGGCGGTGTGTCGCGCACGGTGCGCGTCGGCGACGTCGTCGTGGCCGATACGCTGCTGCAGCACGATCTCGACGCGTCGCCGCTCTTTCCGCGCTACGAGGTGCCGCTGCTCGGCATCACGCGTTTCGCGACCGACGCGGCGCTGACGGCCCGCTTGCGAGCCGCGTGCGCGCTGTTCGTCGACGAAGAGGGCGCGCGGTTCGCCGAACGCTTCGGGCTCGCCGGCGCGGCGCTGCACGCCGGGCTCGTCATCAGCGGCGACCGCTTCGTATCGAGCGAGCAGGAAGTGCTCGCGCTGCGCGACGCGCTGCCGGACGCGCTCGCGGTCGAAATGGAAGGCGCGGCGATCGCGCAGGTGTGCGCCGAACACGACGTGCCGTTCGCGCTCGTGCGCACGATCTCCGATACGGCCGACGACCACGCGACGCAATCGTTCTCGCACTTCCTGTCGGCGATCGCGGGCAGCTACTCGTCCGGCATCCTCAAGCGTTTCCTGACGCTGCATGCGACGACGGCGGCCTGAAGCCGCCGCCGAACGATTCCCCATTCGAAGCAGACGACCGGCCGCGGCGTGCACGCCGCGCCCGGTCGTTCTTCGTCATGCCTGCTTGCGCCCGCTGCCTTCGAGGTTCGGCAGGAACACCGTCAGCACGCCGATCAGCGGCAGGAACGAGCACACCTTGTAGACGAACGGGATGCTCGTCGCGTCCGCGAGCTGGCCGAGCACGGCGGCACCCACGCCGCCCAGGCCGAACGCGAAGCCGAAGAACAGGCCCGCGACCATCCCGACCTTGCCGGGCATCAGCTCGGTCGCATAGACGAGGATCGCGGCGAACGCCGACGCCAGCACGACGCCGATGATCACGGTCAGCACGCTCGTCCAGAACAGGTTCGCGTACGGCAGCAGCATCGTGAACGGCGCGACGCCGAGGATCGACACCCAGATCACGTACTTGCGGCCGATCCGGTCGCCGACCGGGCCGCCGATCAGCGTGCCGGCCGCCACCGCCGCGAGGAACACGAACAGGTGGATCTGCGCGGCCTGCACCGACAGATGGAACTTGTCGATCAGGTAGAACGTGAAATAGCTGTTGATGCTCGCGAGGTAGAAGTACTTCGAGAACACGAGCAGCACCAGCACGCCGATCGCTCCCATCACGCGGCCGCGCGACAGCGTCGGGTGGCCGGCCGACGCGGCCTTCTTCTTCATCGACGGATGCTTCTTGTACCAGTGGCCGATCTGCGTGAGCACGATCATCGCGACGAGCGCGGCCGCCGAGAACCACGCGATGCTGTGCTGGCCGTGCGGAATGATCACGAGCGCGGCGAGCAGCGGCCCGAGCGCGGAGCCTGCATTGCCGCCCACCTGGAACACCGACTGCGCGAGCCCGTGCCGGCCGCCCGACGCCATCCGCGCGACCCGCGACGATTCGGGATGGAACACCGACGAGCCGCAGCCGACGAGCGCGGCGGCCACGAGCAGCATCGGGAAATTCGACGCCGCCGACATCAGCAGCAGCCCCGCGAGCGTGAAGCCCATGCCGACCGGCAGCGAATACGGCTTCGGCCGCTTGTCGGTATAGAGGCCGACGAGCGGTTGCAGCAAGGACGCGGTGATCTGGTAAGTGAGCGTGATCAGGCCGATCTGCGCGAACGACAGCGCGAACTGGCTCTTGAGCATCGGGTAGATCGCGAGGATCAACGACTGGATCATGTCGTTGAGCATGTGCGAGAAGCTGATCGCGCCGAGCACCGGGTAGACGGTGCGGGCAACGGGTGGTGCGGACGGCTGGGCGGCGGCTGCGCCGGCCCGGGAGTCGAGGCTGGTTTCCATGTGAACTGAACGAGTTGAGGTGGCAGGCGCGCTCTGTTGGGATCGGCGCGTGGGTTGATTCGTTGATGCGTCAAAGAAGTGTAATGTGGCGTATCAAGAATGTCAGGCCAAGTTTTATCGCGAATCGGACATTCGTCGGACGGATCGGCTGCTGCGTGCTTTTTTGGACGGGTATAACGCTGGCGGCGCGTCCGCCCTTCGGCGGGGCCGCGCCGGGGCCCGGTGCGTGTTTTTCCGGACTCAAGAAACGGCGGTGGCGGCCGTAGAACGACCCAATGACAACACGCGCGCCCGCCGGGCGGGCGCAGGACGCGCGGCATGGCCTGCCATCGCGGGACAGCCGGACCGACCTTTCCGGCAGCGTGATCCATACGGGGATAGTTCGATGAAAGCAGCATCTTTGCATCCACAGCCCGGTGCGGCAGCCGCCGCATCCGACGTCGCCGCCGGTCGCGTCACGCGACGCGCGCGAGCGGCGCGCCGAGAGCGCCGGCCGTGGACCGTCAAGGCGACGTTGCGCGCCGCATTCGCGATCCTGCTGGCCGGTACGCTCGCGATCGGCGTGTTCTCGCTATGGCAGATCAGCCGGCTGAACGCGTCGATCGCGTCGGTCTACGAGCAGGGCCACGTCGCGAGCCGGGCGGCGGCGGAGGTGCGGGCCGAGGTGCTGCGCGCGAGCCGCGCGCAGAAGATGCTGCTGACCGCGACCACCGCGAAGGAGCGTGACGAACTCGGCGCCGAAGTGAGCGCGGGGCTCGCGTCGATCGGCCAGGCGCTCGGCACGCTGCAGCGCTATGCGGATCCGGCCGACGCCGGCGATTCGGCGCGGCTGCGCGCGTTCTCGACGGCGGTTGGCACGTGGAGCGCGCATCTGCGCGATTTCGTCGCGCTGGTGCGCGCGCAGCCGCTCGACCTGTCGCAGATGAACTGGCAGGTCGGCACGCAGGACGTGTCGCTGCTGGTCGAAACCAGCAAGCTCGAAAAACTCGTCGCCGAACTCGTGAAGACGCGCGGCGAAAAGTCGAAGGCGACGCTCGATGCGTCCGCGACCATTTTTTCGTCGTCGTTCGCGATGATCGCGGCAATGACGGCCGCGCTGATCGTGCTGGCCGTCGCGATCGCCGAACGCGTCGTACGACGCCTCGCGTCGCAGCTCGGCGGCGAGCCCGCGCTCGCGAAGGAAATTGCCGCGGACATCGCGCGCGGCGACCTGACGCGGCCGATCACGCTCGGCCGGCACGATCGCGACAGCATGGTGCGCGCGCTGGCCGAGATGCAGACGGGGCTCGCGGCAACCGTGGGCGAGATCGCGGTGAGCGCCGAAGCCATCGCGGCCGCGTCCGGCGAGATCTCGACCGGCAACCTCGACCTGTCGCGGCGCACCGAGCAGCAGGCCGTCGCGCTCGAGCGCACCGCGGCCAGCATGGAGCAGCTCACGTCGACCGTGCGGCAGAACGCCGAGAACGCGCGGCAGGCGAGCACGCTCGCGGCCAATGCGTCGGCGGTGGCGGAGACGGGCGGGGAAGTCGTCGGGCGCGTGGTCGCGACGATGAGCGAGATCGACGACAGCGCGAAGAACATCCGCGACATCATCGGCACGATCGAGGGGATCGCGTTCCAGACCAACATTCTCGCGTTGAACGCGGCGGTCGAGGCCGCGCGCGCCGGCGAGCAGGGGCGCGGTTTCTCGGTGGTCGCCGGAGAGGTGCGGCTGCTCGCTCAGCGCTCGGCGACCGCGGCCAAGGAGATCCGGGAACTGATCGGCGCGTCGGTCGAGCGCGTGGCGAACGGTGCGGCGCTCGCGCACGACGCCGGCCGCACGATGGACGACGTGGTGCGTGCGGTCAAGCGCGTGACCGACATCATCGGCGAGATTTCGGCGGCGTCGGACGAGCAGAGCGCGGGGATCGACGAGATCGGCCGCGCGGTCACGCAGATGGACGCCGGCACCCAGCAGAACGCGGCGCTCGTCGAACAGGCGGCCGCGGCCGCGAACGCGCTCGACGAGCAAGCGCAGGCCTTGAAGGCGCTGGTCGGGCGCTTCCGCATCGCACACTGACCGTGCGGCGCGCCCCGCCGATTACCGCTTCTTCTGCTTGTCCGGATCGATGATGACCGTGCAGGTCGTGCCCGCCGACAGCACCACGTCGGCCGGCACTTCGTCGATCTTGATGCGCACCGGCACGCGCTGCGCGAGACGCACCCAGTTGAAGGTCGGGTTCACGTCCGCGACGAGGTCGCGGCTTTGCGGGTTGTCGCGATCGTAGATGCCGCGCGAGATGCTCTCGACGTGGCCCTTCATCACGCCGCCGCTCATCAGCCGCATTTCGGCCGGCGCGCCGATCTTCACGCGCGGCAGCTTGGTTTCCTCGAAGTAGCCGTAGACCCAGAACGAGTGGCTGTCGACGATCGCGAGCTTCGCCTGGCCGGCCACCGCGTAGTTGCCCTTGAAGGTCTGCAGGTTCGTGATGTAGCCGTCGACCGGCGCGACGACGCGCGTGCGTTCGAGGTTAAGCTTCGCGGCGTCGAGCGCGGCGAGCGCCTGCTGGTACTGTGCTTCGGCGCTCGATGCGCTGTGCGCCGCGTTCTCGCGGTTTTCCTTCGACACGACGAGCGCATCGAGGTCCGCGCGGCGGGCCGCATCGTCGCGGCGCATCTGCAGTTCCGCGCGGCGGGCGGCCACCGCCGCCTGCGCCTGCTCGACCGCGATCTGGTAGTGCGACGGATCGATCTGCATGATCAGGTCGCCTTTCTTCACGAGCTGGTTGTCATGCACGGGCAGCTCGACGATCGCGCCCGACACGTCCGGCGCGACGTTGACGATCTCCGCGCGCACGCGCCCGTCGCGCGTCCACGGATCGTCCATGTAGTGCACCCACAGCGAGCGCCCGATCAGGATCGCGACGAGAAGGATGACGGCGGTCGCGACGAAGCCGAAGAGTTTTCTGAGCATCATGATGGTTCGGAATCAACGGTAAACGGCAAGACTCAGTCCGCCGCAAATGCAGACGAGAAGGCAGGCCCGGAACAGAGACGGGTGCCAGACGAGACGGTAGAGGCCCGTGTAGGCGAGCAGGCGGTCGACGGCCCAGGTCGCGATCGCGCCGAGGACGAACATCAGCACCACCGTGGGCATGTAGGCATCGAGAATGGCGATTTCACGCGGCATCATGACGAGGCTCCTGGTTGGGGACGCACGGGGCGGTTGCGGTTGAGCGGCTCGAGCGGCGATTCCGGGTCGAGCAGCGCGGTCCGCACGAAATGCAGATGGCTCAGGATGCGCTGCAGCCGGTGGCGCTCTTCACGCGACGGCTCGACCGCGTCGAGCGTTTGCCGGGTCGCGTCGATCGCCGCATTGGTCGCGGCGAGCGTCGCGTCGAAGCGCGCGGCGCTCGGCTTCGAGAACAGCGCCGACAGCGCCGTGCGCATCGTCTCGATCGCGCGACGCCACGGCATCGTGCTCGCATAGCGCGGGTCGGGCGGCAGCGCCGCAAGCTCGTGACGCAGGTCGATCGTCGCGTTGCCGGCTTCGAGCACCGCGAACATCCAGCGCAGTGCGTCGCGCTGCACGTCGGGCTGGTCGGCCGACAGCGTATGCGCCTGGTACATCAGGTCGCGCGCGCCGCTTTCGAAGCGCGTGCGCAGGCCCGCGAGCCGTGCGTGCCCGGCCGCGACGGCCTGATGGCGCAGATCGGCGAACAGCCGCTTCTTGAGCCACGGCGCGGTCGGCGGGAACAGTACCGCGAACGCGATCGCCGACACCAGCATCGACAGCACCAGTGCGAG
The DNA here is from genome assembly GCF_002925705.1 of Burkholderia anthinoferrum. Classification (NCBI taxonomy): domain Bacteria; kingdom Pseudomonadati; phylum Pseudomonadota; class Betaproteobacteria; order Burkholderiales; family Burkholderiaceae; genus Burkholderia; species Burkholderia anthinoferrum. The sequence goes on along the minus strand of NZ_LFZP01000035.1, from coordinate 14,026 downwards.
CGCATCGTTCATGAAGCTCGTCGGGTCGTAGTGCGTGACGTTGTCCGGGCCGGCGAGGAAACAGAAGAAGATCAGGTAGCCCATCCCGTAGCCCGCGAGCTTCGGCTTCAACGACATGTAGATGCCGATGGCGAGCAGCGGCGCGAGCGCGACGCACAGGAGCGGGAAGCCGTCGATGTGCGGGTAGATGCCGAACATCAGCAGGAAACCCGTGCAGACGGCGAGTGCCGTGCCCATGCCCATCTGCGCGGCCATCGCTGTCGGGCGCGGCGCCGACGACGCGAGCGCGCAGGCCGACGCCGCCGTCAGCGTCATCGTCACGCCGCTTGGCCAGGCGGTCTCGATCCAGAACCAGCCGAGCACGAGGATCACGATCGCGGTGCGAATCGCCGCGATCGCCGTCGCCGTCGCGTTGGTGCGCGGCTCGTAGCGTTCGATCCAGCGTTCGCGCTCGTGCGTCGCGCTCGACAGCGACGCGTAGGTCGCTGCGTACTCGCGCAGGTCGGTGATGAAGCGGTACAGCAGCTCGGCGGCCGTATCGAAGTCGAGCAGCGGAAACGCCGGCTGCGTTTCGAGCGTCGCGCGCGTCGCGCGGATGCGGCGCGGCAGCGCGTCGCGCCACGCGAGCAATTGTTCGGCCGTATGCGCCGCGTCGGTTGCCGTGCGCACGGGTTCGCCGGCGGGCGTCAGCAGCAGCGGCGCGATTTCGCGGAAGTACGGCTCGATCGCGTCGATCGCGGCCTGCGCGCCGGTCGCATGCAGCCGGTTCATCAACTGATGCAGCGCATGGAAACGGCTCGACGCGCTCATGAACTCGCTGTTCAGCCGCGCGAGGCGGCCGCTGCGCATCCGCGTGTCCGGATTCTCGAACACGGCCATGCTGCGCGCGGCCTCGAACCCGACCACGTCGGCGACGAAGCGCGTATGGATGGTTTCGATATGCGCACGGTCGAGCTGGCCCGAAAGCGTCGACGCGACGTAATCGACGAAGGTGCCGAAGCGCTTGCGTACCGTCGTGCGCATCTGCTCGCCCGTGTACTGCGGGAACACGAGTGCGCTGACGACGCCGGCCGACACGATCCCGACCATGATTTCGGCCACGCGCGTCAGCGCGCTCATGAACGCGCCGTCCGGGTGCTGCGACGCGGGCAGGCCGATCAGCGCGGTCGTGTAGCCGGCCAGCAGGAAGCCGTAGCTGCGGAAGTTGCGGTTGCGCGCGGCGCCCGCCGTGCACAGGGCGATCCACAGCGCGATCGCCAGCAGGAACAGTTGCGGCTGCTGCGGGAACAGCCCGACGAAGGTGAGCGTCGCGATCAGCCCGAAGATCGTGCCGGCGACCCGGTAGAAGCTCTTCGCGAGCACCGCGCCGCTTTGCGGCTGCATCACGATGAAGACGGTCGTCATCGCCGTTTTCGGCGCGGGCAGGTCGAGCCGCATCGACACGCCGGTCGCGATGAACGCGGCGAGCAGCGCCTTGAACAGGTAGAGCCACGCGGCGCCGTCGGTGCGGGCCCAGTCGCCGAACGCGGCGTACCAGGCCGCGAATGGGCCGCCGGCGGGCGTGGAAGCGGGGGAGGAGGCTGACATGGCGGCGCTCCGCGTTACCGTGCGTCCGGCGCGGCGGACGCGTCGGCGGTTGCGACCTGCGCGGGCCGGCCGACGCGGGCCGCGGGCTTCGTGCCCGATGCGGCGGCTGGCGCGGCGGCGCCGACGGCGGCTTCGTCCTTCGGCGGTGGGTCGCCCCGGCCATCCGTGCCCGTCTCGACCCCGCCGCCGAGCGCGGCCATCAGCTGCGCGTGCGCGGCGAGGCGTTCCGCGTCGATGCGGGCGGCCGTCTCCTGCGCGCGCAGCAGTTGCTGTTGCGCGACCAGCACGTTCACGTAATCGGTCAACCCGCGGCGGAAGCCTTCGCGCGACAGTTGATAGCTGCGATTGTTGGCCGCCACCGAGCGCGCGGCGTCCTTCTTCTGCGTATCGAGCGAGCGGATCCGCACGACCTGGTCGGCGATGTCCTTGAGCGCGCCGACGATCGTCTGGTTATAGCGCTCGACCGCCTGGTCGTAGCCGGCATTCGCGGCGCCGAGCTGCGCACGCAGCCGGCCGCCTTCGAAGATCGGCAGCGACAGCGCGGGGCCGGCCGTCCAGCCGCCATTCATCGCGCGCAGGAAGTCGGTGAACGGCGCGGTCACGCCGAAGCCGCCGACCGTCGCGAGCAGGTCGATGTTCGGGTAGAACGACGCCTTCGCGACGTCGATGCCGCGCGCCTGCGCGTCGACCGTCCAGCGCGCCGCGACGACGTCGGGGCGGCGGCCGAGCAGGTCGGCCGGCAGCGCCGACGGCAGGCCGGCCGGCGCATCGAGCGCGAGCTGCGGCCGCTTGATCGCGTCGCCGGCGCCCGGGCCCTTGCCGGCCAGCGCGGCGAGCTGGTGGCGCGCGAGCTGGATCGCTTCTTCATAGGTGTCGATCTGGCGCTCGTAGTCGGGCAGCGTCGATTCCGCCTGGCTGACTTCGAGCTGCGTGCCGATGCCGGCCTGCAGCCGCTTGCGCGCGAGATCGGCGAGCGAGCGCTGGCGTTCGAACGTTTCATGCGCGAGATCCAGCAGCGCGTAGTTCATCGACATGCCCACATACGCGCGCACCACGTTCACTTCAAGTTCGAGCTTCGCCGCCCGTGCGTCGGCGGCGGTCGCGTGCGCGGTGTCGAGCGCGCGTTCGGTTGCGTTCTTGTCCTTGCCCCACAGGTCGAGGTGGTACGACAGGCCGAGCGTGCCGGTATTGTTCCAGGTGTCGGCGTTCGCGAGCGGGCCCGGGCCGTAGTACACGTTGTCCGGCCAGTGCTCGCGCATCAGCGACAGATTGCCGTTGATCTGCGGTAGTTCGGCCGAGCGGGCGACGCGCGCCATGGCCTGCGCTTCGCGCACGCGTGCCCTCGCCGCCGCCAGGGTGGGGTTGCCGGCCTGCGCGGCGGCGATCCATGCATCGAGCTGCGGGTCGCGGTACGCGCGCCACCAGTCGGCGGCGGGCCAGCCCGCGTCGCGGTCCGCCGCGCGGATGGCCGCGCCGGCGTCGAGCGCGTTCGCTTCGATGCGCGTGGACTGGGTCCGGTTGTCGCCCATGCTCGCACAGCCGGCCATTATTAATGAGATTGCAAGAACCGCCAGTGCGAGCGTCCCTGTTTTTCCCCGAGACTGCACGATTTTCTCCCTTTCGGACATAGATGGGTCGGGGGGGATTATATTTTTCAGCGATTCCTGAATAAACCGGCAACGGCGAAACTCATTTTTACGAATCCTGGGATAATATTGGCTAGCGGATGTGCAACAATCCCTCCGCATTCAAACGGGTAGTGGGATGGATACGTTACAAAACATGCGGGTATTCGTCCGCGTGGTCGACGCGGGCAGCTTTACCGCGGCCGCCCAGCAGATGAATTCGACCACCGCCTACGCGTCGCGCGCGGTCTCGGATCTCGAGGCCCACCTGCGCACGCGCCTCCTGAACCGCACGACGCGCCGGATCGCGCTGACCGAAGCCGGCGAGCGCTATCTGCAGCGCTGCGAACAGATCCTCGCTTACGTCGACCAGGCCGAAGCCGAGGCCGGCGACGCGCATGCGCGCCCGTCCGGCAAGCTGAAGGTCCATTGCTTCACGAGCCTCGGCCAGCACTATCTGGTGCCGGCCATCGCGCGCTACCGCACGCGCTATCCGGACGTGCACGTCGAGCTCACGCTCGCGCAGCGGATGCCTGACCTGCTGGACGAGGGGTACGACGTCGCGATCGTCGTCGGCCGCGATCTGCCCGATTCTGGGCTCGTGTCGCAGCGGCTCGGCGAAAGCTACAGCGTCGTCTGCGCATCGCCCGGCTACATCGAGTCGCACGGCGTGCCGCAGCGGCCGGCCGACCTCGCGCAGCACGTGTGTCTCGGGATGGTTGCGCCGGGCTTTCACTTCGACGAATGGGCGCTGGCGGGGCCGAACGGCGACGAAGTCGTGCCCATCACGGCGCCGCCGTTTCGCGTGAACGTCGCCGAGGCGCTCGCGGTGGCCGTGCGGGAAGGGATGGGCGTTGGCGGGCTGCCGCTCTATTCGGCGATCGGCTGGCTGCGCAGCGGGCACATCGTGCGCGTGATGCCCGAGTACCGGTCGCACGTGATGAACATCTACGCGCTGTATCCGTCGCGGCAGTACCTCGACGCGAAAATCCGGACCTGGGTCGATTTCCTGCGCGACGAGCTGCCGGTCACGCTCGAAGCGGACGAAGCGGCGCTCGAACAGTACACGCATGCGACATGACAGCGCGGTGGGCCGCAATCTGACGAGATTTGTCCTTCACGCAACATTTTTTTACGAACGCGTGTCGGACAGTTTGATACTGTTGGAATTAACGAGATACATCACACCGGAGTAGCGATGGATACGCACCTGATGATCGGCCTTGGCGTCCTGCTGGGCGCGGTTGCCGCCGCGGCGGCGAGCCGCGACCTGCTGCGTGCGATGAAGGCGAAGGCGCAAATGAAGCCCGTGCCGGTCCGTGTGCGCGAGCCGCGCCGCCCCGGCCGCTGATCCCGCCGTCACGCTTCTGGTCGGGAAGGCCGCGCCACGCGGCGGGCCGGGCTCGGCGCTCAGCCGAGCTCGACGACCTTGTCCCACGCGAACGCGGGGTTTTCCCATTCGCCGGTGCGCCGGTGAAAGTAGCCGCGCGGATTGCATACCACGCGCGTGCCGCTGTCCGTCACGTAATCGAATGACGTATGCGTGTGGCCGTGCAGCCACAGATCCACCGGCGGTCGCACCAGGTCCGCCATGTCCGTCACGAACCCCGCCGAAGCAAGATCGTCCGCATAGCGTTGCGCCAGCGAGCGCCGGTGCGGCGCATGATGGGTGACGACGATCGTCTTGCCCGCGAACGGCGCCGCCAGCTGCGCTTCCAGCCATGCGCGCCCTTGCCGGTGCAGCGCGATCGCGTCGGCCGGCGAGAAATCCCGGTCCGGTGCGTCCGGCGCACTCGCTGCCGCATGCAACGCCGCGTCGTGCGGCCAGGTCACCTGGATCAATCCCTTGAAATCGAGCATCACGCGCAGCGCGGCATCGATCGCGCGCGCGACGCTGGCTTCGTCTCGGCCGAACAGCGAGAAATCGGCCCAGAGCGTCGTGCCCAGCACGCGAAAGCGTTGCGCGGGATCGACGTAGACGCCGTTGTTCAAGTAGTGCACGTTGTCGAGCGCATGCGCCGCGTCGCGCATCGCCGTTTCCAGCGCGCCGAATTCCCCGTCGTAGTACTCGTGATTGCCGGGCACGTAGATCACCGGCACCGCGGGGTCGAACGTCTCGGCGGCCCAGCGCAGGCCTTCCGCGTGATTGTGGATGTCGCCGGCCAGCACGACGAGATCCGCGTCGGCATGCGGGATCGCGTCGGGCAGGTTGCTTTCGAGATGCAGGTCGGACAGGACGCGGACTTTCACGGGATTGGCTCCGGAGTAGGCGGCTTCAGCGCAGGACCTTGCCGGGATTCATCAGGCCGCGCGGGTCGAGCGCGGTCTTCAGCGTGCGCATCAGCGCCGTTTCGACCGGCGACTTGTAGCGTTGCGCGTCGTCGATCTTCAACTGGCCGATGCCGTGCTCCGCGCTGATCGTGCCGTGGTGGCGGTGCACGTTGTCGTAGACGATCCGGTTGATCGGCACCTGGAACGCGGCCAGGAACGCCTTCGCATTGCCGCCTTCGGGCATCTGCACGTTGTAGTGCAGGTTGCCGTCGCCGAGGTGGCCGAACGTGACCATTCGCGCGCCCGGCGCGGCCTGCTGGATCGCCGCGTCGGTCTCGTCGATGAAGCGTGCGATCGACGAGATCGGCACCGCGATGTCGTGCTTGATGTTGAGCCCTTCGTCGGCCTGCGCGAGCGGGATGTGCTCGCGCAGGTCCCAGAACGCACGCGATTGCGCGAGGTTCTCCGCGACCACCGCGTCGACCACGAGCCCGGCCTCGAACGCTTCTTCCATCAGCTTCTCGAACAGCGCGCGCGCATGTGCTTCGCTTTCGTTGTCGGACAGCTCCAGCAGCACCGTCTGCGCATGCGTTTGCGCGAACGGGTAGCGCAGTTGCGGATAGTGCTTGCCGACCAGCTGCATGCAGAAATCCGACATGAGCTCGAAGCCGGTCAGCAGCGGTCCGGCCGCGCGCTGCGCGAGCGCGAGGAAATCGAGCGCCGCGTGCGGCGATTCGAGCGCGGCCAGTGCCGTGACCTGCGCGGCCGGCAGCGGATGCAGCTTCATCACGGCCGCCGTGATGATCCCGAGCGTGCCTTCGGCGCCGATGAACAGGTCGCGCAGGTCGTAGCCCGTGTTGTCCTTGCGCAACCCGCGCAGCCCGTCCCAGATTTCGCCCTGGGGCGTCACGACCTCGAGCCCGAGGCACAGCTCGCGCGCGTTGCCGTAGCGCAGCACCGCGGTGCCGCCCGCATTGGTCGACAGGTTGCCGCCGATCGTGCAGCTGCCTTCCGCCGCGAGGCTCAGCGCGAACAGCCGGCCGCCTTCGCGGGCGCGCGCCTGCACGTCGGCGAGGATCACGCCGGCTTCGACGGTGATCGTGTTGTTGTGCGGATCGAGCGCGCGCACGCGGTTCAGGCGCGCGACGCTCAGCACGGCCTGGCTGCCGCTCGCATCGGGCGTCGCGCCGCCCGCGAGCCCCGTGTTGCCGCCCTGCGGCACGAGCGCGATGCCGTGCGCGTTGGCCAGCTTCACGAGTGCGGCGACTTCGGCCGTGTTCGCGGGCTTCAGCACCGCGCACGCCGCGCCCTTGTAGCGGCGGCGCCAGTCGATGAGAAACGGTTCGGTATCGTGCGGATCGGTCAGCACGTGGTCGGCGCCGATCGCGTCGCGGCACGCGGAAACGAAAGCTTCGGAGGACATCATCACCTTGTCGCGTAAGGGTCAGGACGTGGCGCGCGGCTTTTTCGCCGCGCGCTTGAACGGCGCGACGTAAGCCAGCGCCGCGACGAAGAAGCCGACGGCAAGCGCGGTCTCGCACCAGCCCAGCGTCGCGGACAGCCCGCGATCGGACATGCCGCGCACGATGCCTTCGGCAAGATAGACGAGGATCAGCATGCTCGCCCACTGCATCGTATAGATGTTACGCCGCCAGACGCCGGGCAGCGCGAGCGCGAGCGGCACGGCCTTGAGCATCAGCGCGGAGCCGCCGGGGCGCAGCGGCGCGAGCCACAGCTCCCACGCGAGCGACAGCGCGATCAGCGCGACGAGACACGCGGCGGCGGCCAGCGCGTAGTGCGGCCGGGCCGCGACGGCGGAGCGGGCGGGGGCGTTCATGCCGCCTCGGCGGCCTGGGCGCTGGAAAGGGCCGCGGCGGCGCGCGCGAGCCGTACGCCGAGCGCGGCCGCGAGTGCCTTCTCGTCCGCGGACAGTCCGCCGGGTGACGACCGATCGTGCTGCGCGACGTGCGACGCGCCGTACGGTGTGCCGCCGGTACGGGTCGTGCTGAGGGCGGATTCGGTGTACGGGATCCCGACGATCATCATCCCGTGATGCAGCAGCGGCAGCATCATCGACAGCAGCGTCGATTCCTGGCCGCCGTGCAGGCTGCCCGTCGACGTGAACACGCTCGCGGGCTTGCCGGTCAGCGCGCCCGACAGCCATTGCGGCGTCGTGCCGTCGAGGAAATACTTGAGCGGCGCGGCCATGTTGCCGAAGCGGGTCGGCGAGCCGAGCGCGAGGCCCGCGCATTCCTCGAGGTCGCGCAGTTCCGCGTAGGGCGGGCCGTCGGCCGGGATGTCGGGGGCGGTGGCTTCGCAGACGGCCGACACGGGCGGCACGGTGCGGACGCGCGCCTGCATGCCCGGCACGCTGTCGATGCCGTTCGCGATCGCGAGCGCGAGGTCGCGCGTGGCGCCGTGGCGGCTGTAATAGAGGACGAGAATGTCTTTCATGGGCGACGGAGCCGCGTGCGGCCGCGCGCATGCCCGGTGCAGTCGGCCCCTGCTGGAATCGAGCGGCTATTATAGGGGCTGAAGCCGTCGCGCAGCGCGGCGGCGGCGCGCCGTGACGCGCGCGGCATCAAGAAGGAGAAGCCGTTTGCCGAAGTTGAGCGTTGATCTCGATACCATCAAGCGCCTCGCGCAGTTCGCGGCCCGGCGTAGCGCCGAGGATCGCATCCCGCAGGTGGCGGGCAGCCTGACCTTCACGACGCTGCTGGCGCTCGTGCCGCTGCTGACGGTCGCGTTCGCGTTGTTCACCGCGTTCCCGATGTTCGCGTCGTTCCAGATCTCGCTGCAGGGGTTCCTCGCCGATCACCTGATGCCCGCGCAGTTCAACATCCAGATCTTCAAGTACCTGAACCAGTTCGCATCGAAGGCCAAGGGGCTGACGACGGCCGGCCTGATCGTGCTCGTCGTCACGTCGGTGATGACGATGATGACGATCGAATCGGCGTTCAACCTGATCTGGCGCGTGCGCAAGCCGCGGCCGTTCGCGCAGCGCGTGCTCGCGTACTGGGCGCTGATCACGCTCGGGCCGTTGCTGTTCGGCGTGAGCCTGTCGATCTCGTCGTACCTGTTCACGCAATCGCTCGCGTTCACCGGCGCGGGGCCGTCCACGTCGATCGTCGAGTGGCTGCTCGCGCTCGCGTCGTTGCCGTTGACGGTGCTCGCGTTCACGCTGCTGTACGTGTACCTGCCGAACTGCGCGGTCGCATGGCGCGATGCGGTGATCGGCGGGCTGTTCGCGGCCATCGCGTTCGAACTCGCGAAGCGCGGCTTCGGCTACTACGTCCGACGCATTCCGACATATACGGCTGTCTACGGCGCGTTCGCGGCGCTGCCGGTGTTCCTGCTGTGGGTGTATTTGAGCTGGTTCATCGCGCTGCTCGGCGCGATGGTCGCGTCGGCGCTGCCGGCGATTCGGGTGGGCCAGTTTCACCGCATCCATTATCCGGGGAGCGACCTGCTCGACGCGCTCGAACTGCTCGCGCGGCTCGCCGAAGCGCGCGCGGCCGGCAAGCGCGGCTACACAGCGATGCGGCTCGCGACGATGCTGCGCTGCGACATGGAAACCGCGCAGCGCTTGCTGACGACGATGGAGGAGCGGGAATGGGTCGCGCGGCTCGAGGGCGGCGACGAGGCCACGCCGCGCTACATCCTGCTCGCGAACCCGGAGCAACTGACGCTCGCGCAACTGTTCGACGTGCTGGTGATCGACCGCGCGGAGTTGACCTACCAACTGGAGCGGCGCCGCAGCCACGTCGAAGGCGCGGCGCTGCTCGCGGTGCTGTCGAGCGACCGGTTCGACGTGACGCTCGCATCGCTGATCGCCGCGCACCGGCTCGCGGGCGGGCAGCCGGCCGGGAGCGCCGGCGCGGCGCCGCGCGTGGACGATCCGCACGCGCGGCCGCCGCGGCCTGCGTGAAGGCGGGGCGGGCGGCTACAGCGGGATCTTGCCGGTGCAGATGTCCTTGAACATCACCCAGTCGCCCATCAGGCTGTAGATCGGGTGCCGAAACGTGGCCGGGCGGTTCTTCTCGAAGAAGAAGTGCCCGACCCACGCGAACCCGTAGCCGCACACGACCGCCGCCGGCAGCCACGGCCAGTGGCCGGTCGCGACCGCCATCGCGACGCAGCCGATCACGCCGAGCGAGCCGATGAAGTGCAGCCGCCGCGACGTCAGGTTCCGGTGCTCGTTCAGGTAATACGGGTAGAAGTCAGCGAAGCTGGCGAATTGCTCCGTATGCGTATGCGCCATGGCCGTCTCCTCGGGCCGTCGTTCACAAGGCCATTGTGCGGCGGGCGGCCGGCGTCCGCAAGCGGCGGCGGGCCGCCGCGCGGGCCCGTGCTTTCCTTTTGGCAGGCTTTCCGATAGGATCGAAAGAGATTTTGCATTCAAGCATGAGGGGACTACGATGCGCGTCAGCGATATTCTGAAAGTGAAGGGCAACACGCTGTTTACCGTGACGCCCGATAAGCCGCTGCGCGAAGCGGTCGATACGATGGCCGAACACGACATCGGTTCGCTCGTCGTGATGGAGTACGGCGATCTCGTCGGGATGCTGACGTTCCGCGAGATCATCCTGCGCCTGCGCGAAAATGGCGGCGCGATCGGCGACGTGCAGGTGCGCAAGGTGATGGACGAGCCGCTCACGTGCACGCCGGAAACGGACGTCAACGAAGTGCGCCGGATGATGCTCGAGCGTCACGCACGCTACATGCCGGTGCTCGACAAGAAGGTGCTGATGGGCGTCATTTCGTTCTACGACGTCGCGAAGACGGTCGTCGAGGCGCAGAGCTTCGAGAACCGGATGCTGAAGGCATACATCCGCGACTGGCCGGAATCGGAAGCCGAAGCGCACAAGCCGTGAATCGCGCCGCGCCCGGCACGTCGATGCATGGGCGCCGCCATCCGGCACGCGGCGGCGCAGGCATGGCCTGCGCCGTTTTTTTTTTCAACAACGACACGAGGCCCGCGCAGCTTCGCCCAGACGATGCGCGCGTATTCCGCATGAGCGATCACACGCAAGCCACTTCGGGGCGGCGCGACGAACGGCGCGCCCACGCATCGCAGTTCGACCTGCTGCGCGAGCGCCGCTTCGCGCCGTTCTTCACGACCCAGTTCCTCGGCGCGCTGAACGACAACGTCTTCAAGATCGGCTTCACGTCGCTCGTCACGTATCACACCGCACGGTTTTCCGGCGTCGATGCGAAGACGGCCGCATTCCTGATTTCCGCGATCTTCATTCTGCCGTTCGTGCTGTTCTCGGCCACCTCCGGCCAGATCGCCGACAAATACGACAAGGCGACTCTCACGCGTTTCGTGAAATCGTTCGAGATCGTGCTGATGTTGGTCGGCGCGGCCGGCTTCGTCACGCACAGCGCGACGCTGCTGTATCTGTGCACGTTCATGATGGGCATGCACTCGACGCTGTTCGGGCCCGTCAAGTATTCGTACCTGCCGCAGCATCTCGGCGAACATGAGCTGGTCGGCGGCAACGGGCTCGTCGAGATGGGCACGTTCATCGCGATCCTGATCGGCACGATCATCGGCGGCGCGGCGGCCGGCATCGAAGGCAGCGGCGAACGCGTGCTCGCGGTGAGCGTCGTCGTCATCGCGCTGGCGGGGCGGCTCGTCGCGCAGCGCGTGCCGCCCACGCCCGCGCCGCAGCCCGACCTCGTGATCAACTGGAACCCGGTCAGCGAGACCTGGCGCAACCTGAAGCTCGCGCGCCAGAACCGCACGGTGTTCCTGAGCCTGCTCGGCATCTCGTGGCTGTGGTTCGTCGGCGCGACGTTCCTCACGTCGTTCTTCAATTTCGCGAAGGACGTGCTGTCCGCCAGCCCCGACGTCGTCACGATCCTGCTCGCGACCTTCTCCGTCGGCATCGGCCTCGGCTCGCTGCTGTGCGAGCGGCTGTCGCAGCGGCGCGTCGAGATCGGCCTCGTGCCGCTCGGCTCGATCGGCATCAGCGTGTTCGCCATCGAGTTGTATTTCGCGAGCCACGCGCTGCCGTCGCCCGGCCATCTGCTGTCGGTCGGCGAATTCCTGGCCGGTGCGCGCCACTGGCGGATTCTCGCCGACCTGTTCCTGCTCGCGATGTTCGGCGGCTTCTACAGCGTGCCGCTGTACGCGCTGATCCAGAGCCGCAGCGCGCCGACCCACCGCGCGCGGATCATCGCCGCGAACAACATCCTCAACGCGCTGTTCATGATCCTGTCGGCCGTGATGGCGATGGGGTTGACCAAGGCCGGCGTCGACATCCCGGGGCTGTTCCTCGTCACCGCGCTGCTGAACGTGGTCGTCGCGACGTATATCTACCTGCTCGTGCCCGAGTTCCTGCTGCGCTTCGTCGCGTGGGTGCTCGTGCATACGTTCTACCGGATCCGCCTCGTGCACGCGGAGCGGATTCCGGCGGAAGGCGCGGCGGTGCTCGTGTGCAATCACGTGAGCTACGTCGATGCGCTCGTGCTGGCCGCCGCGAGCCCCCGGCCGATTCGTTTCGTGATGGATCACCGGATCTTCAAGACGCGTTTCGCGAGCTGGGTATTCCGGCACGCGAAGGCGATCCCGATCGCGCCGCGCCACGAGGATGCCGCGATGCTCGCGCGTGCGTACGACCTGTGCGAGGCAGCACTGAAGGACGGCGAACTCGTGTGCATCTTCCCCGAGGGCAAGCTGACGAAGACGGGCGACATCAACACGTTTCACCACGGCATCACCGAGATCCTGAGCCGCACGCCGGCGCCGGTGATCCCGATGGCGCTGCGCGGGCTGTGGGGCAGCTATTTTTCGCGGCATGCCGATGCGCGGATGCCGCGGCCGATCAAGCGCGGCGTGATGAGCCGGCTGACGCTGGCGGTCGGCGAGCCGATCCCGGCGTCGATGGCGACGCCCGAAGCGCTGCAGGCGGCAGTGACCGAGCTGCGCGGCGCGCGGAAGTAGGCGGGGCGGCCGGGTGCGGGTTGCCGGTTGCCGCGCAGCGACGAGCGCGGCGAGCCGCACGGCCTGCCCGGCCCCGGTGCGGCCGAGCGACCGCAGGCCACGCCGCGGCCACGGCCTGCCCGGGTGATCTGAACGGTTCACACGGCCCGCGGGCCCGGGACGGCTGGCATAATAGCGGTTTACCTCTTTTTCGACCGGCAAACGATCGACCTGCCCGCGGCCCCGGCAGCGCATCGGTTTGCCCATTTCTCTTTGGGCGGTTCCATCATGTCCGGCAATACCCTCGGCACGCTTTTCACTGTCACGACCTTCGGCGAATCGCACGGTCCCGCGATCGGCTGCGTGATCGACGGCTGCCCGCCGGGGATGGGGTTGACCGAAGCCGACATCCAGGTCGAACTCGATCGCCGCAAGCCGGGCACGTCGCGGCACGTGACGCAACGGCAGGAGGCCGACGAGGTCGAGATCCTGTCGGGCGTGTTCGAAGGCGTGACGACCGGCACGCCGATCGCGCTGCTGATCCGCAACACCGACCAGCGCAGCAAGGATTACGGCAACATCGTCGAGACGTTCCGTCCCGGCCACGCCGACTACACCTACTGGCAGAAATACGGCATCCGCGACTACCGCGGCGGCGGCCGCTCGTCCGCGCGCCTGACCGCGCCGATCGTCGGCGCCGGCGCGGTCGCGAAGAAGTGGCTGCGCGAGCGCTTCGGGGTCGAGGTGCGCGGCTACATGAGCGCCCTCGGCGAGATCGACGTGCCGTTCGTCGACTGGTCGCATGTGCACGAGAACCCGTTCTTCTCGCCGAACGCGGCGGTCGTGCCGGAGCTCGAGGCGTACATGGATGCGCTGCGCAAGGACGGCGATTCGATCGGCGCGCGCATCGATGTCGTCGCGTCGGGCGTGCCGGTCGGCTGGGGCGAACCGGTATTCGACCGGCTCGATGCCGATATCGCGAAGGCGATGATGAGCATCAACGCGGTGAAGGGCGTCGAGATCGGCGCGGGCTTCGACAGCGTCGCGCAGCGCGGCTCGGTGCACGGCGACGAACTGACGCCGGCCGGCTTCGTCGGCAACCACGCGGGCGGCGTGCTCGGCGGGATTTCGACGGGGCAGGACATCACCGTGTCGATCGCGATCAAGCCGACGTCGAGCATTCGCACGCCGCGCCGCTCGATCACGAAGTCCGGCGAAGAGGCGACGGTCGAAACCTTTGGCCGCCACGATCCGTGCGTCGGCATTCGTGCGACGCCGATTGCCGAATCGATGCTCGCGCTGGTGCTGATCGACCATGCGCTGCGCCATCGTGCGCAGTGCGGCGACGTCGAGACGTCGACGCCGAAGATCGCCGGCAGCGCGACCTGATACGAAGCAGGTTGGGGCGCGGCGCGTGTCGCCTCGTCCGGCAAACGATGAATGCAAGCGGGGCGCTGCGTGATGCAGCGCCCCGTTTCGTTTGCGGCGGTATGCCGTGACCCACGCAAAACGCGCCGCTCGTGGCGGCGCGTTCCGGTCGTTACATGTTCGGGTAATTCGGCCCGCCGCCGCCTTCGGGCGTGACCCACACGATGTTCTGCGTCGGGTCCTTGAT
>NZ_LFZP01000006.1:0-97342 GCF_002925705.1 Burkholderia anthinoferrum | reverse complement strand
GCAGCGCCGACCATTCGGTGATCGCGTTCATCTTGATCGTCTTCGCCTGCTCGTCGGTGAGCAGCGAAGCGTCGAACTTGTCCCACGGAATGTCCTTCTCCATGTCCCAGCGGACAGCTTCGAGCGACCTGTAAAGTTCCGGATAAAGCATGGTGTTCATGATGGTCCCACCCCTGTTCTGCGCAATGCGACTTCTCTAAACGTGACTGTTGCCGCGCAAGCGCGCCACGCGCGCTTTTTGCAGCCAAGACTCTAATTTTACGCGGGAAACCGGCCCGCCGGACGCTGATTCCTCGTCCGGCCGCCGGGCGGCCGCGTCGCCGCCGTTGGGCATGCCGCAACCCGCTCCGTTCGGACGGAGCCGGCCGCGCTTGCCTGAGTGGGGGGCCGGCGCTGGCCGGCTCGTTGGCGCGCCCGTCCCCTGCCCCAGGCGGGTTCCCCGAAAGGTCCCGTGCGGATGCCGGATCGGCGGGCTGCTCGATATGGTGTATACGGCGGCGGCCATGATAGCACGCGTGCATGACGCTTCCGAGACGCCGGCCCGGTCGCGCGCCGCCAACCGGAATGCGGCGATCGGTCGCGGCCGGCCGTCGCGAAAACGCAACCTTGCATTGCGCCTGCGCGTGTCAGACCCGTATTTCGTCGGTCGCGAGGCCGTCTTCGGGCGGCGTGCCGGCCGCCGGCGCGCTGCTGCCGTCCGCCTGCGCGATCCAGCCGGCGAGCGTCTCGCGCTGCGCGCGGCCGTCGCGGTAGCCGAGTTCGATCAGCTCGCGCGTGAAGGCTTCCTCGAACAGCAGGTAGCTGGCGAACGACGCGCCGGCCGGCTGGCTGCCGCCGATCGCGCCGAGCAGCCCGCGCATCGTCGCCGGCATCTGCTTGAGGTGCTTCGCGGCGATCAGCTCGATGCGCTCGGACGGCGCGATCGCGAGCACGTCGACGTGCCGCCAGCCGCTGTCGATCTCGACCTGGTGCGGCAAGTGCTCGATCATCCGGTTGATGTGCTCGATCCGTTCGATGTCCGAGCCGATCGAGTCGAGGAACACGCTCGCGAGCACCTGCTGGCCGATCTGCGCGGGCGTCGGGTAGCCGCGCGCCCGGCCCGCGCCGTTCGCGGCCGGAATCTCGGGCCGCGGGTCGGCGGCGCCCACGACGACGATCCGGTCCGCGCCGAAGTGGATCGCCGGCGACAGCGGCGCGATCTGCCGGATCGAGCCGTCGCCGAAGTACTCGACCTGTCCGTCGAGCACGAGCGGCACGGCGGGAAACACGAACGGAATGGCCGACGACGCGAGCAGGTGCGACGCCGACAGATCGACGAGCCGCGCGGTGCGCTGCGCGCGCCGCCACGCCTGGATCGGCTCGGCGGCCTGGTAGAACGTGAGGTGCCGGCCGCTCGAATAGCTGAGTGCGGTGACCGCGAGCGCGTGCAGCAGGCGCGCCTCGAGCATCTGCTCGATCCGGTGGAAGCTCAGCTCGCGCTGCAGCAGGTGCGCGAGCGGCGTGTTGTCGAGCAGCCCGCGCGGCGAGCGGCGGGCCGCCCAGCCGAACGTCATCGTCGCGAGCCAGCGCGCGCCGGCGCCCGCGATGCCGAGCCAGTCGGTGCGATACACGTAATCGGCGCGCAACGGCTCCCAGAATTCGAGCAGGCGCCGCACGCCATGGGAAAAATCGTCCGCGTGGCTCGCGATCGACGTCGCGTTGATCGCGCCGGCAGACGAACCGCATACGACCGTGAACGGCACCGTGTGCCGCCGCGGATCGGCCTCGCGCGCGATCTCGGCCAGCGCCTTCAGCACGCCGACCTGGTATGCGGCGCGCGCGCCGCCTCCCATCAGAACGAGCGCGAGTCGCATGATCGACCTGCTACCTGCGCCGCATCACGTCGAGCGCTTCGGCGGACGCGTTTCGGGCGACGAAGCGGCCGCCGCGCGCGCCGCGGCCGAACCGGACGGCTTCGCGGCGCGCTTGGCCGCGGGCTTGCGCGGCGCGGCGGCGGCGGGCTTCGCGACGGGTTCCGGCGCGGCGGCGGGCTCGGGCGACGCGGCGCCCGGCGCCGCAGGCTGCATGCCCGGCTGCGCCATCGCGAGGCTCGCGAGCTGGTTGAATTGCGTCTGCAGCAGGTTCCACCAGCCGGCCGGATCGAACGGCTGCTGCGCGGGGTCGCCTTCCGGCGCATCCGCCGCCGGAGCCGCCGCATCCGGTGCGGGCGCGGCCTCGCCCGCCGAGGTTTTCGCGGCCTGCGCGGCGGCGACCGCCGCGTCCTCGGCCGCCGACATCGAGCTCTGCGCGAACGCGCCGAACGCGCGCAGCGTCGCGAGCGTCGCGCGCTGCACCTCGAGCGCCTGGATCGCGGACTGCAGCATCCCGAGATTGAGCTTCAGCCACTGCTCGACCGCGCGCAGATCGGTGATCCGCTTGTCGAGCTCCTCGACGCTCGTGAGCGGCGACATCATGTCGGACATGCTCGACAGCGACGGCGGCAGCCCGTGCGCGGCGCTCGGAAAGGGCGCCATCCCGCCGAACGGCGACATCCGGATCATGTCCCACATCCGGTCCATCATGTCGGCGGGCTGGAACCCGGCAAAGCCGGCGAAAGGGTTGGCGCCGGAGGCATCGGTCGTCATACGGGCATCCTGGTTGACTGGGGGAGCGAGGCGGCCGTGCGTCGCGCGGCCGCCCATGATTCGATCATAGCGCGCGCGTCAGAACGGCGCGTCGCCGGGAAACGCGGGCGGGCGCCGCTCGCGCAGCGAGCGGATGCCTTCCTGCACGTCGGGCCCCGAAAAGCCCATGAATTCGAGCGCGAGCGACGTATCGAAGGTCGGCCCGGCCGTGCGCAGCCAGTTGTTCAGCGCGTACTTGGTCCAGCGGATCGCCGACTGCGAACCGTGCGCGAGCCGTTCGGCCACGTCGTACGCCTTCGGCAGCAGGTCGGCGGGCTCGACCGCGAGCGAGACCAGCCCGATCCGTTCGGCCTCCTCGCCGCTCACGGGCTCGCACAGCATCAGGTAGTACTTCGCCTTCGCCATCCCGCACAGCAGCGGCCACACGATCGCCGCGTGGTCGCCGGCCGCGACGCCGAGCCGCGTGTGGCCGTCGATGATGCGCGCATCCTTCGCGGCGATCGAGATGTCGGCGAGCAGCCCGGCGACGAGCCCCGCGCCGACGGCCGGGCCATGCATCGCCGACACGATCGGCTTGCTGCAATTGATCACGTTGTAGACGAGGTCGCGCGCCTCGCGCCACACGCGGGCGCGCACGTCGAAATCGTTCGCCATGTCCTCGACGAGCGCGAGATCGCCGCCCGCCGAAAAGCCCTTGCCTTCGCCGCGGATCACGGCGACGCGCGTGTCGGGATCGCGATCGACGTCGCGCCAGATGTCGGCGAGCTCGCGATGCATGCGCGCGTTCGCGGTCGCGAGGCCGCTGCGGTTCGCACCCTCGCCGCTCATCACGATATCGAGCACGCCATGATCGCGGCGCGTCACCTTCAGTGCTTCGTAACCGCCGTACGCGGCGAGATCGGCCATCTGCTGCTCCTTGTTCGAGGCGCTCGAACGCTTGAATCGAGTGTAGCCAAGCCCGCGCGGTCAAACATCGGGCGAAACCCGGCGCGCGGGCCGAGGCCGGGTGCCGCCGCCGCGTTGCCTATGCCGCGCCGTCGGGTGGGGAAACCGACTGCTCGATCGCGCCGAAGATCGACTTGCCGGCCGCATCGAACATCTCGATGCGCACGGTATCGCCGTAACGCATGAATTCGGTCTGCGGCGCGCCGTGCTCGATCGTCTCGAGGCAGCGCTTCTCGGCGATGCAGCAGTAGCCGCGCTTCGCATCCTTGTTCGATACCGTACCGGAGCCGACGATCGAGCCGGCACGCAGGTTGCGCGTCTTCGCCGCGTGCGCGATCAGCTGGCCGAAGTGGAACACCATGTCGGTGCCCGCATCGGGCTGCCCCACCTTCTTGCCGTTCCAGTGGACGATCATCGGGCGGTGCACGCGGCCCTCGCGCCATTCGTCGCCGAGCTCGTCCGGCGTGACGGCGACCGGCGCGAACGCGGTGGCGGGCTTGCTCTGGAAGAAGCCGAAGCCCTTCGCGAGTTCGGCCGGAATCAGGTTGCGCAGCGACACGTCGTTCGCGAGCGTGACGAGCCGCACGGCCTTCAGCGCGGCGTCGGGCGACGCGCTCATCGGCACGTCGCCGGTGATCACCGCGACTTCGGCCTCGAAATCGATGCCCCATTCCTCGGACGGGCACACGACGTCGTCGCGCGGCCCCAGGAAATCGTCGCTGCCGCCCTGATACATCAGCGGATCGGTCCAGAACTCGGGCGGCATCTCCGCGCCGCGCGCGCGGCGCACGAGCTCGACGTGGTTCACGTACGCGGAGCCGTCGGCCCACTGGAACGCGCGCGGCAGCGGCGCCATGCAGTTGGCCGGATCGAACGCGAACGCGTTGCGCGCGCGACCGTGGTTCAGTGCGTCGTACAGGTCGCGCAGTTGCGGCGCGTAGAACGCCCAGTCGTCGAGGACGCGCTGCAGCGTCGGCGCGACCGCATCGGCGATCGCCGCGGTGTGCAGGTCGCGCGACACGACGATCAGCTGGCCGTCGCGCGTGCCGTCCTTCAGCGAAGCAAGTTTCATAGGGGGGATCTGCCGTTGTAGTGACGATGGAGGGAATCTATTTTACGATGGTGAATCCATGCGGCGCGCCCCGATCGCGCGCGCCGTTTTCACCCCGTTTCCTGCCGCATTTTCGCGCACCCGTTGCCCATGCCCGCCAGCCCGCTTCCCGACGACGATCTCACCGACTCCGATACCGACGACACCGCGTCCGGCGAACACGGCGAGAAGGTCCGTTCCGGCATCCAGTCGATCGAGGTCGGCTTCCGCCTGCTCGACGTGCTGACGAGCGAGCCGCGCGCGATGATGCTGCGCGATCTCGCGCAGCGCGCGGGCATGAGCCCGGCGAAGGCGCACCGCTACCTGGTCAGCTTCTCGCGGCTCGGCGTCGTGTCGCAGGATCCCGTCTCGGGCCGCTACGAGCTCGGCGGTTTCGCGCTGCAGATGGGCCTCGCGCGGCTCGCGCGCGTCGACGGCGTGAAGCTCGCGCGGATCGCGCTGACCGAATTCCGCGACCGCCTCGACCAGACGGTCGGCATCGCGGTATGGGGCAACCAGGGGCCGACGATCGTGCACTGGATGGAATCGAGCCATCCGGCGAAGGCGTCGCTGAAGCTCGGCGACGTGATGCCGCTGCTCGGCTCCGCGACGGGCCTGCTGTTCGCCGCGTACCTGCCGCGCAGCAAGACCGCCGCGATGCTCGAGCGCGAACTCGCCGATACGCGCCGCTCGCCGCACCACGGCGGCCCGCGCACGCTCGACGAAGTCGACGCGGTGCTCGCCGACGTGCGCCGGCACGAGGCCGCGCGCGTCGAGGGGATGCTGCTGCCGACGATCCACGCGTTCTGCATGCCGGTGTTCGACGCGGTCGGCGAACTCGCGCTCGCGATCGTCGCGCTCGGCCAGGAAGGCTCGTTCGACATCGCGTGGGGCGGCGAGATCGACACGGCGCTGCGCGCGTGCGCGCGGAAACTGTCTTACGAACTCGGCTATAGTCCCGACGCACGCGACGCCTGACGCCTCCGGCTCACCCCACGTCACGCGTCGCGAACGCGCGGCGCATCCGGCGGTCCGATTCCTGTGGCGCGCGCCGCGCGCCCGACGTCACGCACGCGCCCCGACCCCGTTCCGATGCCCATGCAGCCTGCCGACCTTCGCCCGAGTTACGCCCCGCCCCGCCGCTGGCTGCGCGTGGGCGTCGCGCTCGTCGCCGTGCTGGTGCTGCACGCGCTCGCGGGGTTCTGGCTGATGCGCAACCGCGAATCGTTCACGCCGCCGCCGCCCGCCGACATCCCCGTGCAGATCGAACTGCTGAAACCGCGGCCGATCGAACGCCAGCCTGCGCCGCCAGCGTCGAAGCCGGTCGAACGTCCGGCCGCACCCGCCGCGCCGAAGGCGGCCCCGCCGAAACCCGCGCCGCCGGACGAACCGGTCCTCACGTCGACGCAGACGGCCGAGCACGGCGAACCGCCGGCTGCCGCCGCGTCCGCCGCGAGCGGCGTACCGGGCGCGTCGGGCGCGCACGCCGCGCCGGCCGCCGGCGCCAGCGCCGCGACGCCGGGGCCTGCCGCGAGCGGCGTGAAGTTCGCCGCGCCGCCGTCCGGCGACCTGCAGTACGACACGTTCTACAACGGCATGCAGAACATGATCGGCACGATCCGCTGGCGCACCGACGGGCACACCTACGACCTGTCGGTGTCGATGCCCGTGCCGTTCGTCGGCCCGTTCGCCTATCGCAGCGAAGGCCGCATCGATGCATTCGGCGTCGCGCCCGACCGTTACGTCGAGAAGCGGGGCAAGCGGCCGGAGGACATCGCGATCTTCAACCGCGAGATCCGGCAGGTCGTGTTCACGCGCACGCCGAACAACGCGCCGCTGCCCGATGGCGTGCAGGACCGCTTCAGCATGCTGATGCAGTTGTCGGGGCTCGTGCGCGGCAATCCTGCCGCCTACAAGCCGGGCGTCACGCAGCAGTTCTTCGTGATCGACAACAACAGCGGCGAGACCTGGCCGATCACCGTGATCGGCGACGAGCAGGTGCAGACGCAGGCCGGCATCATCGCCGCGCGGCACTTCATGCGCCTGCCGCGCCGCGACGGCGACACGCGCCGCATCGACATGTGGCTCGCGCCGTCGCTCGGCTGGCTGCCCGCGCGGCTCGTGCAGACCGAGCCGAACGGCGCGCAGATCGAGCTGCTGTGGCACGGCCGCCTCGCCGCACCGGACGTGCCTGCGGATGCCGCACCGCCCGGCGGCGCAACGAGCGCGCCCGACGCCGCACCGGCGCCCGATGTGCCGGCCGCGCCGCCCGCGCAAGCGGCGCCGTCCACGCCCGCTGCAACCGTGCAACCACCGGCCTCCTCGGTTGTCACACAGTAAAAAACATGCACGAATCGGCAATTTCGACCGATTACAGTTTTCCCGGAAATGGCCGATGACACTCTTTAACAACTATTTCAGTCCACCGGCTCACAATGAGAAACGTTTGACAGATATCGGCTTCTAACCGATACACCCCACGCGAACGGGAGGAACGGGGTGTGCAGCGCAAGCCCCTTGAAACCGGCAAGGCTTGCCCCACCTAGGGGACAACAAGGCCAGATGCCACTGCGAAGAGGAGTGCCGCCATGCAAATGATCTACAACAGCCCCAACTACTGCGTCGTCGAATTTGCGCCGCAGGCCGGCCATCACCTGATGAATGCCGGCGGATATGAAATCGTCGACAAGAACGCGCAGCGCGAGATCTTCATCGACGGCGAACTTGCCGAACGATTCCGCGCGCACGTGAAGCAGTTGATCGAGGATGAACCGTCGCTCGACGAAGTCGACGAATTCCTCGGACAATTCGACAGCCTGATGATGATGCCCGTCGTGCTGCACTGACGACTCGCGGCCCGGCGCGCCACGCGGCCGGGCCATTCGCCGCGCATCGACGCGGCGCCGCGTGCACTCCGATCCTGCCCCCGTCCGGCTCGCCGGCGGGGGCTTTCATTTGGCGGCCGCCCGGCCGGCGCGGCCAGGGCGGCGACCGCTTGACGCACCGGCTACAATGACGGTTTTCCGTCTTCGCCGGTCTTCCGCCCATGTCTGCGACTCCTCTCGCCGCTTCCGTCCCGCTCGACGCGCGCTACACGCGCGGCGCCGCCCTGCCCGCGCTGCTCAAATCGCGCATCCTGATCCTCGACGGCGCGATGGGCACGATGATCCAGCGCTACAAGCTCGACGAGGCCGCGTATCGCGGCGAGCGCTTCAAGGATTTCCCGCGCGACATCAAGGGCAACAACGAGCTGCTGTCGCTCACGCAGCCGCAGATCATCCGCGAGATCCACGACCAGTACTTCGCGGCCGGCGCCGACATCGTCGAAACCAACACGTTCGGCGCGACGACCGTCGCGCAGGCCGACTACGGGATGGAAGATCTCGTCGTCGAGATGAACGTCGAATCGGCGAAGCTCGCACGCGAATCGGCCGCGAAATACGCGACGCCGGACAAGCCGCGCTTCGTCGCGGGCGCGATCGGGCCGACGCCGAAGACGGCCAGCATCTCGCCGGACGTCAACGATCCGGGCGCCCGCAACGTCACGTTCGACGAGCTGCGCACCGCGTACTACCAGCAGGCGAAGGCGCTGCTCGACGGCGGCGTCGACCTGTTCCTCGTCGAGACGATCTTCGACACGCTGAACGCGAAGGCCGCCCTGTTCGCGCTCGACGAGCTGTTCGAGGACACCGGCGAGCGCCTGCCGATCATGATCTCGGGCACCGTCACCGATGCGTCCGGCCGGATCCTGTCGGGCCAGACCGTCGAGGCGTTCTGGAATTCGCTGCGTCACGCGAAGCCGCTCACGTTCGGCCTGAACTGCGCGCTCGGCGCGGCGCTGATGCGTCCGTACATCGCCGAGCTCGCGAAGCTGTGCGACACCTACGTGTCGTGCTACCCGAACGCGGGCCTGCCGAACCCGATGAGCGACACCGGTTTCGACGAAACGCCCGACGTCACGTCGGGCCTGCTGAAGGAATTCGCGCAGGCCGGGCTCGTGAACCTCGCGGGCGGCTGCTGCGGCACGACGCCCGAGCACATCGCCGAGATCGCGAAGGCGCTCGCCGACGTGAAGCCGCGCCGCTGGCCGAACCAGTACAGCGACAACGCCTGACCCGCCTGCCCCACGTCCTTCATCACCAAATTCGCACCGCCATGACCGATCACATGATGCGCCTTGCCGGCCTCGAGCCGTTCAACGTCACGCCCGGGACGCTCTTCATCAACGTCGGCGAACGCACCAACGTCACCGGCTCGAAGGCGTTCGCACGGATGATCCTCAACGGCCAGTTCGACGAGGCGCTCGCCGTCGCGCGCCAGCAGGTCGAGAACGGCGCGCAGGTGATCGACGTCAACATGGACGAGGCGATGCTCGATTCGAAGGCGGCGATGGTGCGCTTCCTGAACCTGATCGCATCCGAGCCGGACATCGCGCGCGTGCCGATCATGATCGACTCGTCGAAGTGGGACGTGATCGAAGCCGGCCTCAAGTGCGTGCAGGGCAAGGCGATCGTGAACTCGATCTCGCTGAAGGAAGGCGAGGACGCGTTCCGCCACCACGCGAACCTGATCCGCCGCTACGGCGCGGCCGCGGTCGTGATGGCGTTCGACGAGACCGGCCAGGCCGATACGTACGAACGCAAGACCGAGATCTGCAAGCGCTCGTACGACTTCCTCGTGAACGAAGTCGGCTTCCCGCCGGAAGACATCATCTTCGACCCGAACATCTTCGCGGTCGCGACGGGCATCGAGGAGCACAACAACTACGCGGTCGACTTCATCGAGGCGACGCGCTGGATCAAGCAGAACCTGCCGTACGCGAAGGTGAGCGGCGGCGTGTCGAACGTGTCGTTCTCGTTCCGCGGCAACGACCCGGTACGCGAGGCGATCCACACCGTGTTCCTGTATCACGCGATCCAGGCCGGGATGGACATGGGCATCGTGAACGCGGGCCAGCTCGGCGTGTACGCCGATCTCGACGCGGAGCTGCGCGAGCGTGTCGAGGACGTGATCCTGAACCGCCGCGCGGATTCCACCGATCGCCTGCTCGAGATCGCCGACAAGTTCAAGACCGGCGCCGCGAAGAAGGAAGAGAACCTCGAATGGCGCAACCAGCCGGTCGAGAAGCGCCTCGCGCACGCGCTCGTGCACGGCATCACGACCTTCATCGTCGAGGACACCGAAGAAGCGCGCGCGAAGATCGCCGCGGCCGGCGGCCGTCCGATCAACGTGATCGAAGGGCCGCTGATGGACGGGATGAACGTCGTCGGCGACCTGTTCGGCCAGGGCAAGATGTTCCTGCCGCAGGTGGTGAAATCGGCGCGCGTGATGAAGCAGGCGGTCGCGCACCTGATCCCGTTCATCGAGGAAGAAAAGCGCCTGCTCGCGGAAGCGGGCGGCGACGTGCGCGCGAAGGGCAAGATCGTGATCGCGACCGTGAAGGGCGACGTGCACGACATCGGCAAGAACATCGTGTCGGTCGTGCTCCAGTGCAACAACTTCGAAGTGGTCAACATGGGCGTGATGGTCCCGTGCAACGAGATCCTCGCGAAGGCGAAGGTCGAAGGCGCGGACATCATCGGGCTGTCGGGCCTCATCACGCCGAGCCTCGAGGAAATGGCGTACGTCGCGTCCGAAATGCAGCGCGACGACTACTTCCGCGTGAAGAAGATTCCGCTGCTGATCGGCGGCGCGACGACGTCGCGCGTGCACACGGCCGTGAAGATCGCGCCGCACTACGAAGGCCCGGTCGTCTACGTGCCCGATGCGTCGCGCTCGGTGTCGGTCGCGTCGAACCTGCTGTCCGACGAAGGCGCGGCGAAGTATCTCGACGAGCTGAAGTCCGACTACGAGCGAATTCGCGACCAGCACGCGAACCGCAAGGCGCAGCCGATGGTCACGCTCGCCGAGGCGCGCGCGAACAAGACCAAGGTGGACTGGGCCGGCTACCAGCCGGTGAAGCCGAAGTTCATCGGCCGCCGCGTGTTCAGGAACTACGACCTGAACGAGCTCGCGAACTACATCGACTGGGGCCCGTTCTTCCAGACCTGGGATCTCGCCGGCCCGTACCCGGCGATTTTGAATGACGAGATCGTCGGCGAATCGGCGCGGCGCGTGTTCTCCGACGCGAAGTCGATGCTCGCGCGCCTGATCCAGGGGCGCTGGCTGACCGCGAACGGCGTGATCGCGCTGCTGCCGGCGAACACCGTCAACGACGACGACATCGAGATCTACAGCGACGAGTCGCGCTCCGAGGTGCTGCTCACGTGGCGCAACCTGCGCCAGCAGAGCGTGCGCCCGGTGGTCGACGGCGTGATGCGGCCGAACCGCTCGCTCGCCGACTTCATCGCGCCGAAGGAATCGGGCGTCGCCGACTACATCGGGATGTTCGCGGTGACGGCCGGCCTCGGCGTCGACGCGAAGGAAAAGCAGTTCGAAGCCGATCACGACGACTACAGCGCGATCATGCTGAAGGCGCTCGCCGACCGCTTCGCGGAAGCGTTCGCCGAAGCGATGCACGCGCGCGTGCGACGCGAGCTGTGGGGCTATGCGAGCGGCGAGACGCTCGACAACGACGCGCTGATCGCCGAGAAATACGCGGGCATCCGCCCGGCGCCCGGCTACCCGGCCTGCCCCGACCACCTCGTGAAGCGCGACATGTTCGACGTGCTGCACGCGGACGAGATCGGCATGAGCGTGACCGACTCGCTGGCGATGCTGCCGGCGGCGAGCGTGTCGGGCTTCTACCTCGCGCATCCGGACAGCCGTTACTTCTCGGTCGGTAAAATCGGGCAGGATCAACTCGAGGACTATGCACGGCGCATGGCGCTGTCGCTCGACGACGCACGCCGCGCGCTCGCGCCGCAGTTGTAATCGAGCCGCGGCGCGCAGCCGCGACTTACCGTCACGCGCCCCGATCTCGGGGCGCGTTGTCTACCCCACCACTTATTCAGGATAACTAATCTGAATATTCGTCGATCAACGCTGCAATCTCTCGACCCGACACCCCCGCAGCCATGCCTTCCTTCGAGATCAGGATCACCGAAACACCGCTCGACGCCGCCACCCCGTTCCCGCCCACCCGCTATCGCGGCGAAAGCTGGGACCTGAGCCACTTGCGCCCGTTGACGTTCACCTGCGATCTGGAAAACCGGCTTCGACGTGACGGTTCTGGTCCTGTTCTCCTGTCACTGCTTCACACGCAGCCTCAAATGGGACGGGCGGACCCGCGACACCATTCCAGACGACGAGATCTACGACGACGGCCGCGAGACACGCGTGCTCTGCGCGGACCGGTATCGCGCGTCACGGCAGCTGTTGCGCGGCGTGATCGTCGGGCTGGCGACGCGGCGGATCGTTGTCGTGGATGAACGGCAGCCCAATTTCGTGACGGTGGAAGAGGTCGCGTCAGACGGCACGCAGCGCGTGTATGCCGTGTTCTTCGAGGTGGCGAAGGACCGGATCAGGAAACGCCGGCTCATCCTGCGCGTGCAGTCGGCCTACGTGCTGGAGGGCGGACTCACCCGACGCCAGCGGGAAGCCCGGAAAGTCGCGTTGCGCACGTTGCTGCGCGCGAGCCTGGAAGGCCGCAAGATCCGGGCGTAGAAAAACCAACGGCCGCCTTTCGGCAGCCGTCGCATGCGGGATTCTCTTTCCGTCTTTCGACGAAATACCCACTCCAGGTGGGACCCGGTTGCCCGGGCGGCGCTATGTTTTCGCACCCGCTTCCACATAGTCTTGCATTGAATTATAAGGAATTTCACCTATCGGTCAAGGCAGGCCCGCACTGACGCCCCATTTCGTCGCGCCCGCCTTCTGCCCCGTCGCCATTTCATCAGACAAAATAAAAAGCCCGCTCGAAAGCGGGCTTTTTCCTGTCTGGCCGACCGTTCGATCCGCCGGGCAAGGAAGAAGGAAGCTCAGAAGCCCCAGTGCACGTCGGCTTGGCCGGCCTTCGCTTCGCGCAGCATCGTCAGGAACGGCGCGACGCGCTGCGCCAGGCTCGGCGGCACTTCGTGGTGCGCGTGGTCGGCTTCGTCCTCGTGGAAATGGCCGGCGTGCTCGGCGCGCTCCTGCTTGGCCTGCGCGACCGCGCCTTCCAGCTTGGCGATCGCGTGGTCCAGTTCGTCGTGCGTAATGACACCGCGCTCGCCCAGCTGCTTGCCGACGAGACCCAGCACATACACGGCGAAATCCTTCAGCACGTCGAGATCCTGTGCCGCCTTGCTCTTGAACGTAATCATGACAATTCCCTTTTCATCTTGTTGTGCCTGCGCGGCGAGGTTGGGGAACGCCGGCAGACCGGCGTCCGGCCTCGCGGACGCGGGCCGCCTGAGCGGCATATTAGCACCTGTTAAAATTCTGCGATCCCTGAAACGCGCGCTTAAAAAGCGCGCCGGCGGGCCGGCATTTCCGGCCGCCACCAACGAAGCCTTCTACCAGCATGCTGCCAGCACACAAACAGACCCTCGAAGCCCTGCTCGCGGATAGCGTCAAGCAGGTCGCACACGCGCTGAAAGGCGCCGACGCAGCATTCGTCGCCCCGACCATCACGCTGGAGCGCCCGAAGGTCGCCGCGCACGGCGACGTCGCGTGCAACGTCGCGATGCAGCTCGCGAAGCCGCTCGGCACGAACCCGCGCCAGCTCGCCGAACGGATCGTCGCCGCGCTCACCGCGCAGCCGGCCGCGCAAGGCCTCGTCGAAGCCGCCGAGATCGCCGGCCCCGGCTTCATCAACCTGCGCCTGTCGGCGGCCGCGAAGCAGGCGGTGATCGCCGCCGTGTTCGAGCAGGGCCGCGCGTTCGGCACGTCGGATCGCGAGAAAGGCAAGCGGGTGCTGCTCGAATTCGTGTCGGCCAACCCGACCGGCCCGCTGCACGTCGGCCACGGCCGCCAGGCCGCGCTCGGCGACGTGCTCGCGAACGTGATCGCGAGCCAGGGCTACGCGGTGCACCGCGAGTTCTACTACAACGACGCCGGCGTGCAGATCGGCAACCTCGCGATCTCGACGCAGGCGCGCGCCCGCGGCCTGAAGCCGGGCGACGCGGGCTGGCCGGAAGCCGCGTACAACGGCGAGTACATCGCCGACATCGCGCGCGACTACCTGAACGGCGAAACGGTCGCCGCATCGGACGGCGAGCCGGTCAAGGGCGCGGGCGACGTCGAGGATCTCGACGCGATCCGCAAGTTCGCGGTCACGTACCTGCGTCGCGAGCAGGACATGGACCTGCAGGCGTTCGGCGTGAAGTTCGACCAGTACTACCTCGAGTCGTCGCTGTACAGCGAGGGCCGCGTCGAGAAGACGGTCGACGCGCTGGTCAAGGCCGGCATGACCTACGAGCAGGACGGCGCGCTGTGGCTGCGCACGACCGACGAAGGCGACGACAAGGATCGCGTGATGCGCAAGTCGGACGGCACGTACACGTACTTCGTGCCGGACGTCGCATACCACGTGACGAAGTGGGAACGCGGCTTCACGAAGGTGATCAACATCCAGGGTTCGGACCACCACGGCACGATCGCGCGCGTGCGCGCCGGCCTGCAGGGGCTGCACATCGGGATCCCGAAGGGCTATCCCGACTACGTGCTGCACAAGATGGTCACCGTGATGCGCGACGGCCAGGAAGTGAAGATCTCGAAGCGCGCGGGCAGCTACGTGACGGTGCGCGACCTGATCGAATGGTCGGGCGGCGCGGCGGCGGGCCAGGAAGCAGCCCCCGACCTGATCGACGAAGCAACCATCACGCGCGGCCGCGACGCGGTGCGTTTCTTCCTGATCTCGCGCAAGGCCGATACCGAGTTCGTGTTCGACATAGATCTCGCGCTGAAACAGAACGACGAAAACCCGGTCTATTACGTCCAGTACGCGCATGCGCGGATCTGCTCGGTGCTCAACGAACTGAAGTCGCGCTACAACGTCGACGTCGCGCAACTGCCGGGCGCCGACCTGTCGCAGTTGACGAGCGCACAGGCGGCATCGCTGATGCAGAAGCTGGCCCAGTATCCGGACATGCTCACGCACGCGGCGAACGAGCTGGCGCCGCACGCGGTCGCGTTCTACCTGCGCGATCTCGCTGGCGAATTCCACTCGTTCTACAATGCGGAGCGCGTGCTGGTCGACGACGAAGCGCCGCGCAATGCGCGCGCCGCGCTGCTCGCCGCGACCCGGCAGGTGCTCGAGAACGGCCTGACGGTGCTCGGCGTGTCCGCCCCCGCCAAGATGTAAGGATGTCCGCGCGGCCCGAACCGGGCCGCGACTGGCTGCGGCAACGCCCGCCGTCGGATTGCCCGCCGTCGGGCGCCCGTCGCAGCCCTCTCACGATTCTTTTTGCAGGTGACTCAAGCAATGGCACAACCACGCCGAACTTCGAAGCAATCGAAACAAGCCGGAGGGACATTTCTTGGAATCGTACTGGGCCTGATCGTCGGCCTCGCGATCGCCGTGGTGGTGGCGCTCTACATCACGCGTTCGCCGTCGCCGTTCGTGTCGAAGGTCGCGCCGCCGCAGGCCGACAACGGCGCGAGCCAGCCGCAGCAGTTCGACCCGAACCGCGCGCTGCAGGGCAAGACGCCCGGCCAGCCGGTGCCGCAGGCCGCGCAATCCGCACCGCCGAACACCGCGCCCGGCCAGGCCGCGAACCAGACTCAGGGCGGCGGCCTGCTGCCCGAGCCGCAGATCGTCGAAGTGCCGCCGTCGGGCAACGCGAACGGCGCCGCTGGCTCGAGCAACGCCACCGCGTCGAACAATCCGTCGTCGGGCAACGGCGTCGCCGTCGCACCGAAGCCGGCCGACACCACGCCGCCGCCGAAGAAGACGCAACAGGCGCAGCAACAACAGCAGCAAGGCGGTGAGGACGACCTCGCACGCTTCGCCGCGCAGAAGCAGGCGCAGCAGGCCGCCGCGCAAAAGCAGCAGCAACAGCAGCAGGCCGCGAACACGCCGAAGCCGACGTCGTCGGCCGCCGCCGCGGCGGCAGCGGCGAAGCCGCCGACCGCGAACGACGCGAACACCGGCTACTTCCTGCAGGTCGGCGCGTACAAGACGGAAGGCGATGCCGAACAGCAGCGTGCGCGCCTCGGCTTCCAGGGCTTCGAGTCGAAGGTGTCGAAGCGCGACGTCAGCGGCGTGACCTATTTCCGCGTGCGCGTCGGCCCGTTCTCGAAGTTCGAGGATATGAACTCGGCCCGTCAGCGCCTGTCCGATGCAGGTGTCGACACGGCGGTGATCCGCTTCACGAAGCAGTAAGCCAACCGGCCGCGCCCACGCAGAACCCGTTACGTTCCGTAACCCGAGCAACCGATTCGACGTTCACAACATGAAAAAACTGCTTAGCACGCTCCTTCTGTCCCTGGGCCTGGCCGCCGGCCTCGCCCAGGCTTCGCCCGCCGCGCCGGCCGCCGGCAAGGATTTCGAGGTGATGAAGTCGCCGCAGCCGGTGTCGGCGCCGGCCGGCAAGGTCGAGGTGATCGAGTTCTTCTGGTACGGCTGCCCGCACTGCTACGAATTCGAGCCGACGATCGAGGCCTGGGTGAAGAAGCAGGGCAACAACATCGACTTCAAGCGCGTGCCGGTCGCATTCCGTGACGATTTCCTCCCGCACTCGAAGCTGTTCTACGCGGTGTCCGCGCTCGGCATTTCGGAGAAGGTCACGCCGGCGATCTTCAACGCGATCCACAAGCAGAAGAACTACCTGCTGACGCCGCAGGCGCAGGCCGACTTCCTGGCCACGCAGGGCGTCGACAAGAAGAAGTTCATGGACGCGTACAACTCGTTCAGCGTGCAGGGCGAGGTGAACCAGTCGGCCAAGCTGCTGAAGGACTACGCGATCGACGGCGTGCCGACGGTCGTCGTCCAGGGCAAGTACAAGACGGGCCCCGCTTACACGAACAGCATCCCGGGTACCGCCCAGGTGCTCGACTTCCTCGTGAAGCAGGTTCAGGACAAGAAGCTCTGATCCCCGCCCGCGCGCCGGCATGACTACTCCGCTGAAGGTCTTCATCACCGGCGCGTCGAGCGGCCTCGGCCTCGCGATGGCCGAGGAATACGCCCGCCAGGGCGCCACGCTCGCGCTCGTCGCGCGCCGCACCGATGCACTCGATGCGTTCGCGCGGCGGTTCCCGAAGCTGTCCATCTCCGTCTATTCCGCCGACGTGCGCGACGCCGATGCGCTGGCCACCGCCGCCGCGTCGTTCATCGCCGCGCACGGCTGCCCCGACGTCGTGATCGCGAACGCGGGCATCAGCCAGGGCGCCGTCACGGGCCAGGGCGACCTCGCGACGTTCCGCGACGTGATGGACATCAACTACTACGGGATGGTCGCGACGTTCGAGCCGTTCGTCGGCCCGATGACGGCCGCGCGCCACGGCACGCTGGTCGGCGTCGCGAGCGTCGCCGGCGTGCGCGGGCTGCCCGGCTCCGGCGCGTACAGCGCGTCGAAATCGGCCGCGATCAAGTATCTCGAATCGCTGCGCGTCGAGTTGCGCCCGGCCGGCGTCGGCGTCGTGACGATCGCGCCCGGCTACATTCGCACGCCGATGACCGCGCACAACCCGTACCGGATGCCGTTCCTGATGGACGCCGACCGCTTCGCCGCGCGCGCGGCGCGGGCGATCGCCCGGCAGCACGCGTTCCGCGTGATTCCGTGGCAGATGGGCGTCGTCGCGAAGGTGCTGCACGTGCTGCCGCGCTGGCTGTACGACCGCCTGTTCGAGAAGGCGCCGCGCAAGCCGAAGGCCGGCGCGCACTAAGTGCGCCGTGGATCCGGCGAGCGCCTCGCCGGGTCGCTGTCGGGCCTTGGCCCGGTCTGCCTCGCCATACCGCGCGAATCCGCGCGGGCCTCTACCTTCGTGTCGCGCCACATACCGCGCACCGCTGCCGCGATCCTGTCCGTTCCGTCGCTCGCGCCGCGCATTCGCATTCGCATTCGCAGCCGCCCGCCTCGCCCCTCGCCTTCCGCGCCGCGCTCGCCCTCTCCGCACGGCCGCATCAACACCCGTTCCGTCGCCATCGCAGCCGTTTTTCGGTCAATTCGTCGCGTTCCGGCGCCTTTTTCCACGCGTCGCGCGCTTTGACGGTATCCTATTCGCCAGCCGCGCCGGCCCTGCCCGCTGCCGGGCCGCGCCCGCCTCCGTCATCCAGCGAAAAACACAAGCAACGTGGGAGATCCTATGCACGTCAAGCTATTCGCCGCGGCCGCCGTGGCCGCGGCCCTTGCCGCTCCCGGCCTCGCCGCCGCCAAGCCGCTCACCGTCTGCACGGAATCGAGCCCGGACGGCTTCGACGTCGTGCAGTACAACTCGCTCGTCACGACCAACGCGTCGGCCGACGTGATCTTCAACACGCTCGTGTCCTACGACGAAGCCGCGAAGAAGGTCGTGCCCGCGCTCGCGGACAAATGGGAAGCAAGCGCCGACGGCCTCACGTACACGTTCCACCTGCGCCCGAACGTCGCGTTCCAGACCACCGACTACTTCAAGCCGGGCCGCCCGCTGAACGCCGACGACGTCGTGTTCACGTTCACGCGGATGCTCGACGATGCGAATCCGTGGCACAAGGTGGCCGGCGCGAGCGGCTTCCCGCATGCGCAGTCGATGGGCCTCGTGAAGCTCGTGAAATCGGTGACGAAGGTCGACGACAGCACGGTGAAGTTCGTGCTGAACGAGCCGAACGCGACGTTCGTGCCGATCCTGACGATGGGCTTCGCGTCGATCTACTCGGCCGAGTACGCGGACCAGTTGCTCAAGGCCGGCAAGCAGGCCGACCTGAACGCGAAGCCGGTCGGCACCGGCCCGTTCGTGCTGAAGAGCTATACGAAGGACGCACTGATCCGCTACGACGTGAACCCGACCTACTGGGGCGCGAAGCCGAAGGTCGATCGATTGATCTACGCGATCACGCCCGATGCATCGGTGCGCATGCAGAAGGTGAAGGCCGGCGAATGCCAGATCGCGCTGTCGCCGAAGCCGCAAGACGTGCTCGCCGCGAAGGGCGACAGCGCGCTGAAGGTCGTGCAGACGCCTGCGTTCATGACCGCGTTCGTCGCGCTGAACACGCAGAAGAAGCCGCTCGACAACGACAAGGTGCGCGAGGCGCTGAATCTCGCGTTCGACCGCGCGACCTACCTGAAGGTCGTGTTCGACAACACCGCGACGGCCGCGAACAATCCGTATCCGCCGAACACGTGGAGCTACGCGAAGGACATCGCGCCGTATGCGTACGATCCCGCGAAGGCGAAGCAGCTGCTCGCGCAGGCCGGCTTCCCGAACGGCTTCTCGACGACGATCTGGACGCGCCCGACCGGCAGCGTGCTGAACCCGAATCCGAAAGCCGGCGCCGAACTGCTGCAGGCCGACCTCGCGAAGATCGGCGTGAAAGCGGAAGTGAAAGTGATCGAATGGGGCGAACTGATCAAGCAGGCGAAGCTCGGCCAGCATGACATGCTGTTCATGGGCTGGGCCGGCGACAACGGCGATCCGGACAACTACCTGTCGCCGCTGTTCAGCTGCAACGCGGTGAAGTCGGGCATCAACTTCGCGCGCTTCTGCGATGCGCAGCTCGACAAGCTGATCGCCGACGGCAAGGCGACCGCCGACCAGGCCAAGCGCGCGAAGCTGTACGAAAGCGCGCAGAAGATCATCCACGACCAGGCGCTGTGGATTCCGCTCGGCTACCCGACCGCGGCCGCGCTGACGCGCACGAACGTGAGCGGCTATCACGTGAGTCCGTTCGGACGGCAGAACTTCGCGACGGTCGCGGTGCAGTAACCTCGCGTGGCGCGCAAGCGACGGCGCACATGCCGCTCGCTTGCGGCCCGCGCGCCGCGCTTGCTACACTGCGCGCTCATTCCTCATACCGGACGCCG
Source organism: Burkholderia anthinoferrum (assembly GCF_002925705.1). NCBI lineage: Bacteria > Pseudomonadati > Pseudomonadota > Betaproteobacteria > Burkholderiales > Burkholderiaceae > Burkholderia > Burkholderia anthinoferrum. The sequence goes on along the minus strand of NZ_LFZP01000006.1, from coordinate 77,822 downwards.
GCCAAAGTGAACAACTAAGCCTTCCCGAAATGTTTTCGCCGCCCGTGCCACGCACGCCGCGCGCGAAGGTCTTCACGCATTTTTGGAGGTGCTTATGGCTGCAGCCACTCCCACCGGCGCGCTCGTCGCGCTTCATCACGTTTCCTTCCGCTTCGACGACGGCGTCACGCTGTTCGATTCGCTCGACCTGTCCATCGATCGCACGCCGACCGGCATCGTCGGCCGCAACGGCGTCGGCAAGAGCGTGCTCGCGCAACTGATCGCGGGCCGCCGCGCGCCGAGTGCGGGGACGGTCGAGCGACATGCGCAGGTCGTCTACGTCGCGCAGCAGCACGACCACGACGCCACGGCCGCCCCGCGATCCGTCGCGCAGATCGCCGCGCTCGATGCGCCGCTCGGCGCGCTCGCGCGTCTCGCGGACGGCCGCGCGGCGCCGCACGACTTCGACCTGATCGGCGATCGCTGGGATCTCGCGGAGCGGCTGCGCGCGGCGCTCGACGCGGCCGGCCTGCACGATGTCCGCGCCGACACGCCCGCGCACACGTTGAGCGGCGGCCAGCTCGCGCGCGTCGCGTTGATCGGCGCGCTGCTGTCCGGCGCCGGCCTGCTCGTGCTCGACGAACCGACCAATCATCTCGACGCACCGGGCCGCGCGTGGCTGCGCACGGCGCTCGACGGCTGGCGCGGCGGCGTGGTCATCGTGAGCCACGACCGTGCGCTGCTCGCCGGCGTGCAGCGCATCGTCGAGCTGACGCCGCACGGCGCGCGCTCGTACGGCGGCAACTACGCGCTCTACCGTGCGCAGCGCGACGCGCAACAGGAAGCCGCGCACGCGGCGCTCGACCATGTGCGCAGCGAGCGCGAGCGCGTGCGGCGCAGGCTCGAACAGGAACACGACACGATCCAGCGCCATGCGGCCGCGTCGCTGCGCGACGCGAAGACGGCCAACCTGTCGTCGATGGCGCGCCAGCGCCGCAAGGGCGCCGCGCGCGCCATCATGGGGACGGTCCGGCGTCATCAGAGCGACTTCAAGGCGACGCTCGACACGCGCGTGCAGGAAGCGGCCGCGCGCGTCGAGACCGACGCGCCCGTACTGGTGTCGCTGCCGGGCACGGAGGTCAGCGCGCGCCGCCAGCTGTTCACGCTCGAACGCGCGCAACTGCCGTGGCGCGTCGCGGGCGACGCCGACGCGATCACGTGGTCGGCCAGCGGCGCCGTGCGCATCGCGCTGACGGGCCCGAACGGCTGCGGCAAGTCGACGTTGCTGAGGATGCTCGCGGGCGAGCTGGCGCCGCGCTCAGGCACTTGCACGACGCACGTGAGCGCCGCGTATCTCGACCAGCGGCTCGCACTGCTCGACCCGGAGCGCTCGATCGTCGAGCAACTCGGGCTGCTCGATACGCCGCTCGCCGAAGGCGACCTGCGCAGCCGTCTCGCGCTGCTGCAGCTCGACGCGACACGTGCGACGCAACCGGCGCGGCAACTGAGCGGCGGCGAACGGCTGAAGGCCGCGCTCGCGTGCGCGTTGTGGCGCGGCACGCCCGCGCAACTGCTGCTGCTCGACGAGCCGACCAATCACCTCGATCTCGAATCGGTGCGTGCGATCGAAGCCGCGCTGGCGGGTTTCCCGGGCGCGCTCGTGGTCGCGTCGCACGACGCCGCGTTTCTCGCGGCGCTCGAACCGACGCACACGATGCAGTGGCATCGCGACGGATGGCGTTACGAACCCGTCGTGTAACGATGACGAAGCGCGCTCAGCTGGCGGCGCGGAACCGCAGCACGCCGTCGTCACCCTGCTCGCGCACGAGTTCGCCCGCGAGCCACAGCAGGTTCAGGTGCGCGAGCGCCTCGCCGAGCGCGAACGTCATCTGGTGGATGTCGAGCTCGCGGCGGCGGAACATGATCGGCACGATGTCGGCCGCGCTCATCGGCTTTTCCGCGCACGCGACGCGCACTTCGGCCAGGCGCGCATCGTGGTGTTCGCGCAGTTGCGCGATGCGCGTGCGCACGCCGCGGAACGGCTTGCCGTGCGACGGCAGCACGAGCGTGTCGGGCGACATCGTCTCGTAGCGGCCGAGCGATTCCAGGTACAGCGCGAGCGGGTTCGCTTCGGGCTCGAGGTCGAACACCGACACGTTCGTCGAGATGCGCGGCAGCACCATGTCGCCGGAAATCAGCACGCCGTCGGCTTCGCTGTGGAGCGCGCAATGTTCAGGCGAATGGCCGAAGCCGGTGACGACGCGCCACGTGCGCGCGCCGATCGTCACCGCGTCGCCTTCGCGCAGGCGCCGGTAGCGCGGCGGCACGGCCGGCACCAGATCCGAGTAGTAGCTGCGGCGGTTGCGCAGCTTGTCGAGCGCGGCGGGATCGGTCAGCCCGTGGCGCGCGAAGTGATCGGCGGCGGCCGCGCCGCCCGCGTTCGACCCGTTGCCGGCCGCCATCAGGCAGCCGAACAGGTATTCGCCGAGCGTCATCCACAGCCGCACGTTCCAGCGGCCCTTGTCGCCGCCTTCGCACAGCCAGTTCGCGAGGCCGAAGTGATCGGGGTGACAGTGCGTGACGAGCACGCGCAGCACGGGCAGGCCGTCGAGCTGCGTGTCGAAGATGTGCTCCCAGTGCGTGCGGATCGCGTCCGACGCGATCCCGCAATCGACGACCGTCCAGCCGGCCTGCCCGTCGATCTCGTCGCGCAGCAGCCAGAGATTGATGTGATCGAGCGAGAACGGCAGCGGCATGCGCAGCCAGCGCACGCCGGGCGCGACCTCGAACGTGTCGCCCGCGGCGGGCAGCGTATCGGCGAAGGGGTAGTCGAGTTGGTGTTCCAGGGCATTCATCGGTGGGGCGTCTCGTCGTTATCGGTGCGAAGGCGCGCCGGCGGCACGGCGCGGCGGGCGGTGCGTCGATTCTATCGCCGTCGCGCGAAACACGTGCCCGGCCCCTGCCGACGCGCCAAAAAAAGTTCGTGTCAGAATCGGTTCCGTACCCGTATCTTTACGCGAAGATGCGTCGAACGGCGCCCAACGGCGACCAACACGCCGATAGACGACCATTCGCGCATCACCGCGAAAGTCATTGAAACGCCGACTTGGGCGCTAAAATGGCGAGTGCTTACAGCCCCTTGAACGAGCCTGCACGCGATGAATCACTTCCCCAAACTGCTGTCGTCGCAGATCGGTTTCGACGTCGCGCAAACGATGCTCGAATACTTCGATCGCCATTACCGGATCTTCCGCGAAGCGGCGGTCGATGCGAAGACGCTGTTCGAGCGCGGCGACTGGCACGGGCTGCAGCGGCTCGCGCGCGAGCGGATCACGTCGTACGACGATCGCGTGAAGGAATGCGTCGAGGTGCTGGAAGACGAATACGACGCGGAGAACATCGACGACGAAGTGTGGCAGCAGATCAAGCTGCACTACATCGGCCTGCTCACGTCGCACCGCCAGCCGGAGTGCGCGGAAACCTTCTTCAATTCGGTGTGCTGCAAGATCCTGCACCGCTCGTATTTCAGCAACGATTTCATCTTCGTGCGCCCGGCGATCTCGACCGAGTATCTGGAGAACGACGAGCCGGCCGCGAAACCGACGTACCGCGCGTACTATCCGGGCACCGACGGGCTCGCGGCCACGCTCGAGCGCATCGTCACGAATTTCCAGCTCGAGCCGGCGTTCGAGGATCTCACGCGCGACATCGGCTGCGTGATGCAGGCGATCGACGATGAATTCGGCCACTTCGACGAAGCGCCGAATTTCCAGATCCACGTGCTGTCGTCGCTGTTCTTCCGCAACAAGAGCGCGTACATCGTCGGCCGCATCATCAACGCCGACCGCGTGCTGCCGTTCGCGGTGCCGATCCGCCACGTGCGCCCGGGCGTGCTCGCGCTCGATACCGTGCTGCTGCGCCGCGAGCAGCTGCAGATCATCTTCAGCTTCTCGCATTCGTACTTCCTCGTCGACATGGGCGTGCCGTCCGCGTACGTGGAGTTCCTCTGCACGATCATGCCGGGCAAGCCGAAGGCCGAGATCTACACGTCGGTCGGGCTGCAGAAGCAGGGCAAGAACCTGTTCTACCGCGACCTGCTGCACCATCTGTCGCATTCGAGCGACCGCTTCATCATCGCGCCCGGGATCAAGGGCCTCGTGATGCTCGTGTTCACGCTGCCGTCGTTCCCGTACGTGTTCAAGATCATCAAGGATCAATTCCCGCCGCCGAAGGAAACGACGCGCGCGCAGATCATGGAGAAGTACCAGCTCGTGAAGCGCCACGACCGCCTCGGGCGAATGGCCGACACGCTCGAGTATTCGAGCGTCGCGCTGCCGCTCGCGCGGCTCGATCATGCGCTCGTGCGTGAACTCGAGAAGGAAGTGCCGTCGCTGCTCGAGTACGAGGACGACAAGCTCGTGATCAAGCACCTGTACATCGAGCGCCGGATGACGCCGCTGAACCTGTACCTGCAGAACGGCAGCGACGCGGACGTCGAGCATGGCGTGAAGGAATACGGCAACGCGGTGAAGGAGCTGATGAAGGCGAACATCTTCCCCGGCGACATGCTGTACAAGAACTTCGGCGTCACGCGCCACGGCCGCGTCGTGTTCTACGACTACGACGAGATCGAGTACCTGACCGACTGCAACGTGCGGCGCGTGCCGCCGCCGCGCAACGAGGAAGACGAGCTGTCCGGCGAACCGTGGTATACCGTCGGCCCGCACGACATCTTTCCGGAGACCTACGGGCCGTTCCTGCTCGGCGACCCGCGCGTGCGCAGCGTCTTCATGAAGCATCACGCGGACTTTTTCGATCCGGCGCTGTGGCAGGCGAGCAAGGACAAGCTGATGCAGGGCGAATTGCCCGATTTTTATCCGTACGATGCGGCCCTGCGCTTTAGCGTGCGCTACCCTGCGCGCTTCGGCGCGACGGGCCTCGACGACGGCGCGGGCGACGCACAGCGCGCCGCCTGACGCCGGCAACACCGAATCCGATATCGACCGATTTCCGCCAACGGAAGCCACACCGATGACTACTCAAGACAATCCGCTTTCACATCTGTTCGACAACAACGATGCCTGGGTCAAGCGCCAGCTCGCCGACGATCCCGATTTCTTCGCACGACTCGCCGACCAGCAGGCGCCGGAATATCTGTGGATCGGCTGCTCGGATTCGCGCGTGCCGGCGAACCAGATCATCGGCCTGCCGCCGGGCGAAGTGTTCGTGCACCGCAACATCGCGAACGTGGTCGTGCACAGCGATCTGAACTGCCTGTCGGTGATCCAGTTCGCGGTCGACATCCTGCGCGTCAAGCACATCATGGTCGTCGGCCACTACGGCTGCTCGGGCGTGAACGCGGCGCTGCACAACCGCCGTGTCGGCCTCGCGGACAACTGGCTGCATCACGTGCAGGACGTACGCGAGCGCCATGCGGCGCTGCTCGACGAATGGCCGGTCGGCGAAGCGCGTTACCGTCGCCTGATCGAGCTGAATGCGATCGAACAGGTCGTCAACGTGTGCCGCACGACGATCGTCAACGACGCGTGGGCGCGCGGCCAGTCGCTCACCGTGCACGGGCTCGTGTACGGCGTGCATGACGGCCGGATGCGCAACCTCGGGATGGCCGTGTCGAACTTCGACGCGCTCGACTCGACTTACCGGCGCTGCGTGGCCGCGCTCACCGCCGGCGGCGAGCATGCGCCGGACAACGACATGGTCGCGGCGGACGCCGCCCGGCTCGAAAGCGTCGCGCAGGCGGTCGCCGCGACGCTCAAGCCGTGCGACGACGCGCAGCAGTAACGCGCCAGCCGCCGGGCGGCGGCTGCGACGCGGCCGCGGCACGCGTCGAACGGATCTGACAACGGCACTGCCTCGGTGGCGCCACCGCAAGGAGCGACAGGCATGAAAACCGTATTGATCGTCGGCGCATCGCGCGGCCTCGGCCGCGAATTCGTCCGGCAATACCGGCGCGACGGCTGGAACGTGATCGCCACCGCGCGCGACGCGGCGTCGCTCGATGCGCTGCGCGCGCTCGGCGCGCAGCCGCATGCGCTCGACATCGCGCAGCCCGAGCAGATCGCGGCGCTCGGCTGGAAGCTCGACGGCGAGCGGCTCGATGCGGCCGTGCTCGTGTCCGGCGTGTACGGGCCGCGCACCGAGGGCGTCGAGACGATCACCGCCGAGGATTTCGACGCGGTGATGCACACGAACGTGCGCGGGCCGATGCAGCTGCTGCCGATCCTGCTGCCGCTCGTCGAGGACGCGCGCGGCGTGCTGGCCGTCGTGTCGAGCCGGATGGGCAGCATCGCCGAGGCGACCGGCACGACCGGCTGGCTGTACCGCGCGAGCAAGGCCGCGCTGAACGACGCGCTGCGCATCGCTTCGCTGCAGACGCGCCATGCCGCGTGCATTTCGCTGCATCCCGGCTGGGTGCGCACCGACATGGGCGGCGCGCAGGCCGCGATCGACCCGGAAACGAGCGTGACCGGCATGCGTCGCGTGATCGCCGAATCGGGTTCCGACGTGTCCCAGGCGAACGGCCGGTTCTTCCAGTACGACGGCGTCGAGCTGAGCTGGTGAGCGGCACCGGCAACCGATCGTTGTTAATTCACATTTCGCATGATTTTGAACCGACCTGACGCGTGCCCGTGCGGCGGCGCGTCTCCCGCGCCCGCCCGCAAAGCCCCGGCGCCGCGCTACGCGGCCTGCTGCGGCCGTTTCATCGACGGCGGCGAGGCCGCCGCCACCGCACTCGAATTGATGCGTTCGCGGTATAGCGCGTACGTGCTCGGCGCGACCGATTACCTGCGCGCGACGTGGGCCGCGCGCACCTGCCCGCCCGATCTCGACACCGCCCCGGAAGCACCGGACGCGCCGCGCTGGCTCGGCCTCGCGGTCAAACGCCACGTGCCGCTCGACGAGCGGCACGCGGAGGTCGAATTCGTGGCGCGCTACAAGGTTGGCGGGCGCGCTTACCGGCTCCACGAGACGAGTCGTTTCGAGCGCGACGAGCACGGTTTCTGGCGCTATGTCGACGGCGAAGTAAGTGAACGCTGACAAATAGTTGCCATGTCAGACGCCGGGTAATTCCCGCATTGCACAACCTGATTTTGTCGGGCTACGATGGCCTCGGATTGGTCATGTTGCGTGGCAGGGCTTACGGATGGCGTTCAGCAAGGTATTGGTGGGATGGATGGCGGCCTGTGCGCTGTCGGCCGCTCAGGCCGGTACGCTGCCGGGCGCCGCTACGGGGGCGGGCGCCAGCGGATCGCTCGCGCACGCCGAGCGCTTCGACTACGCCGACGCGAACCTGCCGCAGGTCGCCGCCGACCTCAACGAACAGATCCTGCGCATTCCGGCCGATGCTTCGGGCGCCGTCACGCTCGAGGCGACGCTCTTCAAGCCGAACGGCCCCGGCCCGTTCCCGCTCGTCGTCTTCAACCACGGTAAAAATACCGGCGATCTCCATCTGCAGCCGCGCAGCCGGCCGCTCGCGTTCGCGCGCGAATTCGTGCGGCGCGGCTATGCGGTGATCGCGCCGAATCGCCAGGGCTTCGCCGGTTCGGACGGCACGTACCGGCAGGAAGGCTGCAACGTCGGCAAGAACGGGCTCGCGCAGGCCGCCGACGTCGACGCGACGGTGCGCTACATGTCGCGCCAGCCGTACGTCGATGCGTCGCGCATCGTCGTCGCCGGCACGTCGCATGGCGGGCTCGTGTCGGTCGCATACGGCACCGAAGCGGCAGCCGGCGTGCGCGGCATCATCAACTTCTCCGGCGGGCTGCGCCAGGACCTGTGCGACGGCTGGCAGCGCAACCTCGTCGACGCGTTCGACCAATACGGCGCGCATACGGCCGTGCGGTCGCTGTGGCTGTACGGCGACAACGATTCGGTATGGACGCCCGCGCTCGTCGCGCAGATGCACGATGCGTACGTGTCGCACGGCACGCAAGCCCGCTTCATCGATTTCGGCCGCTACAAGGACGACGCGCACCGGCTGATCGTCGATCGCGACGGCGTGCCCGTGTGGTGGCCGGCCGTGAACGCATTCCTCGCCGAACTGAACCTGCCGACCGCGGTGCGCTATGCGGTCGCGAACCCGCACGAGCCGAAGGCCAGCGGCTATGCGTCGATCGATGCGGTCAACGCGGTGCCGTACGTCGACGAAGCCGGCCGCGAAGGCTACCGCCGCTTCCTGAGCCAGCATCCGAGCCGCGCGTTCGCGGTGTCGTCGGAAGGCGCGTGGTCGTGGGCCGAAGGCGGCGACGACCCGATGGCGCTCGCGCTCGACAACTGCGCGAAGCAGGGCGCGGGCGCGTGCCGGCTGTACGCGGTCAACGACCGCGTCGTGTGGAACGCGAGCCCGACGCAGACGGCCGACAACGGCGACGATCACATCCGCGACACCGATACGCGCGCGCTGGCTTCGCGCTGACGCGCGGCTGTCGTTCTTCCCGCCTCGCACGCCCAGTCCTTTCAAGGTCATCGCGGCACGCCCCCGCCTGCTCGTCAAATCGAGCACTCACCGCGTAATGCTCGTTTTTACGCGCAATCGGCTTGAATTCGAGCTGGCATGATCTATCATGATCGTTATTTCGATCATAATCGACTTAACGATCGATTTTACGAGCATGAAGGTCAATCAAGCTGCGGCCGCCAGCCCCACCGTTCTCGCGGAAGCCGCGCGTGTCGGAAAAGCGCTCGCCCGTCTGCGCATCTCGCGGCGCATCCAGCAGAGCGAGGCGGCCACCCGGGCCGGGCTTTCACGCAATACCGCCTATCGCATCGAGAAAGGCGATCCTGGCGTCGCGCTGGGACAGTGGCTGCGGTATCTCGACGCGATTGCACCGGAAACGACCCTGCTGGAACTGCTCTCCGGAACAGACCCGTCGCTCAAGGCACAGGCGGCCCGCGAACGCAGTCGACGCGTACGATCTCTCACGGACAACGAACTCAAGGATCTTGATTTCTGATGGTCGCCGTCGTCAAAAGACTCGCCGTGTTTGCCTATCTCGACGATGACTGGGCACCCGCGGGCCTGCTTCAAATGACCGAAGACGGTGCGGATCTACAGGCATCGAGCTTCGCGTACGGGTTGCGCTATATCGATCGGCCCAACGCCATCGAAATCGACCCGGTGAGCCTGAGTCTGGCGAGAAAGAACGAGACACGCGGCAAGATGAACTTCCCGGCGGGCGGGTTGACGCAGTTCGGCGGGATTCGCGACGCCGCGCCCGATGCATGGGGACGGCGTGTCATCGAAGCCAAACTCAAAGTCCGGGCCAACACACTGCCCGAATCCACCTATCTCCTCCACGCGGGCAGTCAGCGGATTGGTGCGCTCGATATCCGGGCGAATCTGGACACCCCTCCAGGCCCGCAAGCCGGCAATGGCCTGCACAGGCTCGAATATCTGATCGATTCGGCAGCGCGCATCGAGGAAGGCGAGCCCGTGCCGGCCGAACTCGAAGCCATCTTCGTACAGGGCAGCGGTCTCGGCGGCGCCCGGCCAAAGGCTACGGTGCGGGACGAAAACGGCGTGCTTTGGCTGGCCAAATTCCCGAGTCGTAGCGACCGGCTGAACGTGACGGTCATCGAAGAGGCCACGCTTCGTCTTGCGGCCCTGTGCGGCATTCGGGTCCCACCTACCCGCATCGTCGACGTCGGCGGCCGACAAGTCATGTTGATCCGCCGATTCGACCGGTACTGGACTCACCCCGAATTCGACGCCCTTCGAGGGGACGACGCGCTCTATCTGCCTCCCCGTGCCGGGGCAACCGAGCGAAGAGTGCCCTTCGCGAGCGCATTGACGCTGGTCGGCTATTCCGAGATGGAATCGATGGAGAAAAGTTATCAGGACGTGGCTCACGCGATCCGGCAGCACGGGCACGTGGACGCAATTCGAGCCGACAACCGGGAACTGTTCAAGCGGATGGTCTTTAACATCCTCGTGAGCAACGACGATGACCATTTGCGCAACCACGGATTCATTCGCGACCCGCGTCTCCCCGGCTGGCGTCTCAGCCCGTTATACGACGTTCTGCCCCGGCCGAGCAGTGCACACGAGCGCTATCTCCACCTCGGCATCGGCCCGCAGGGGCGGCTCGCCACCCTGGATAACGCGTTCAATGCCCGGGATGCATTCGGCCTTTCGAAATCGGACGCCGGACTCGCGATTGCTGAAGTCTGGCAACCGACACGCGAATGGAAGACGTGTTTCGAAGAGCATGGCGTGCCTGACAAGGAAGTCGACAAGATTGCGCCGGCGTTCCGTCACATCGACCACGTGGCCGACGCGGCACTTCGCAAAGCATTGCCCTGAACCTGCCCGCTCGATTTCGCTCAATGGTCCGGCATTGCACCACCCGGTCGATCGACCCTGCGCGCAGCAAGTTCGGCCCCTTGTCGCCGCCAACACCGCACCATCATCCTTCCCCATATTTCGCCACCCGGCCGCCCCCCGCCCCGCGATTTTTTTCTGTCGGGGGGTGTCACTCGACCGTCGTCATCTGCGTGCATTTCGGCCGATCCGCCGCGTTCCGTTCCGAGCCCCCCCGAACTGCGCCGAACTCCCGCCCAGCAAGGCTGTGCGGCGTTTGTAACCGCTAGTGCAACGTCCGGCGGAACACGCTAATCTCTGCGCGTTTCGTATCCCGCCGCGCGGCGCCCGTCGATACAGCGCGGCCGTTTTACCCCCGGAGTCGCCTTGAGTACGCCAGCCACCGACGACTGGGTCGCGCGCAGCCTGCGCGCGGTCTGGCACCCCTGCACCCAGATGAAGCATCACGAGCGCCTGCCGCTCGTCCCCGTCGCGCGCGGCGCGGGCGTGTGGCTGGTCGACCGTGACGGCCGCCGCTACTTCGACGCGATCAGCTCGTGGTGGGTCAACCTGTTCGGCCATGCGAACCCGGACATCAACGCGGCGCTGAAGGACCAGCTCGACACGCTCGAGCACGCGATGCTCGCCGGCTGCACGCACGAACCGGCGATCGAGCTCGCCGAACGGCTGCACGCGCTGACCGCCCGCACGCTCGGCCATGCGTTCTTCGCGTCGGACGGCGCGTCGGCCGTCGAGATCGCGCTGAAGATGAGCTTCCACGCGTGGCGCAACCGCGGCCGCGCGAACAAGCAGGAATTCGTCTGCGTCGCGAACAGCTATCACGGCGAGACGATCGGCGCGCTCGGCGTGACCGACGTCGCGCTGTTCAAGGATGCGTACGACCCACTGATCCGCCACGCTCACGTGGTCGCGTCGCCCGATGCGCGCGGCGCGCTGCCGGGCGAGACGGCCGCCGACGTCGCGGGCCGCGCGCTCGCGGACGTGCGGCGCCTGTTCGTCGAACGCGGCGACCGGATCGCCGCGCTGATCGTCGAGCCGCTCGTGCAGTGCGCGGCCGGCATGGCCATGCACGATCCGTCGTACGTGCGCGGGCTGCGCGCACTGTGCGACGAATTCGGCGTGCACCTGATCGCCGACGAGATCGCGGTGGGCTGCGGCCGCACGGGCACCTTCTTCGCGTGCGAACAGGCGGGCGTCTGGCCCGATTTCATGTGCCTGTCGAAAGGGATCAGCGGCGGCTACCTGCCGCTGTCGCTGGTGCTCACGCGCGACGACGTGTTCGCGGCGTTCTACGACGACGACACGACGCGCGGCTTCCTGCACTCGCATTCGTACACGGGCAACCCGCTCGCGTGCCGCGCGGCGCTCGCGACGCTCGACCTGTTCGCGCGCGACGACGTGCTCGCGAGCAACGCCCGCAAATCGGCGACGCTGCGCGCGGCGCTCGCACCGCTGGGCGCCCATCCGCACGTACGCCACCTGCGCGAGCGCGGCACGCTGTTCGCGTTCGACGCCGCGCTCGACGGCGACGCGGCGCGTGGCTTCTCGCGGCGCTTCTTCGAGCGCGCGCTCGAACGTGAACTGCTGCTGCGCCCGATCGGCACGACCGTGTACCTGATGCCGCCGTACGTGATGAGCGACGACGACATCGCGTGGCTCGCGCGGCGCACGCGCGACACGCTCAACGCCACGCTGGAGGATCTCGGCCGATGAGCCTGCTCGACACCCTGCAACGCGGCCTCGCCGACCTCGACGCGCAAGGGATGCGCCGCGTGCGCCGCATCGCCGACACCGCGTGCGACGCGCGCATGACTGTGAACGGCCGCGAGATCGTCGGCTTCGCGAGCAACGACTACCTCGGCCTCGCCGCGCATCCGGCGCTCGTCGCCGCGTTCGCGGAAGGCGCGCAGCGCTACGGCTCCGGCAGCGGCGGCTCGCACCTGCTCGGCGGCCATTCGCGCGCGCACGCCCGGCTCGAGGACGAACTCGCGGGCTTCGCGGGCGGCTTCTCCGACGCGCCGCGCGCGCTGTACTTCAGCACCGGCTACATGGCGAACCTCGCGGCGATGACCGCGCTCGCCGGCAAGGGCGCGACGATCTTCTCCGACGCGCTGAACCATGCGTCGCTGATCGACGGCATGCGGCTGTCGCGCGCGAACGTGCAGGTCTATCCGCACGCCGATACCGCCGCGCTCGCCGCGCTGCTCGACGCATCGGATGCGGAAACGAAGCTGATCGTCAGCGACACCGTGTTCAGCATGGACGGCGACATTGCGCCGCTCGCCGAACTCGTCGCGCTGGCCGAACGCCACGGCGCGTGGCTCGTCGTCGACGATGCGCACGGCTTCGGCGTGCTCGGCCCGCAGGGTCGCGGCGCGCTTGCGGCCGCCGCGCTGCGTTCGCCGCATCTCGTGTACGTCGGCACGCTCGGCAAGGCGGCCGGCGTCGCCGGCGCGTTCGTGATCGCGCACGAAACCGTGATCGAATGGCTGATCCAGCGCGCGCGCAGCTACATCTTCACGACGGCCGCGCCGCCGGCCGTCGCGCACGCGGTATCGGCAAGCCTGAAGGTGATCGCCGGCGACGAAGGCGACGCGCGCCGCGCGCACCTCGCCGCGCTGATCGAACGCACGCGCGCGCTGCTGCGCAACACGCGCTGGCAGCCGGTCGATTCGCACACGGCCGTGCAGCCGCTCGTGATCGGCAGCAACGACGCGACGCTCGCCGCGATGCGCGCGCTCGACGCGCACGGCCTGTGGGTGCCCGCGATCCGGCCGCCGACGGTGCCGGCCGGCACGTCGCGGCTGCGCGTGTCGCTGTCGGCCGCGCATTCGTTCGACGATCTCGCCAGGCTCGAAGCCGCGTTGATCCACGCCAGCGAGGAGGCTGCAGCATGACCGCCCCGCTCTCCGTCTTCGTGACCGGCACCGACACCGAAATCGGCAAGACCTTCGTGTCGGCCGCGATGCTGCACGGCTTCGCGCGGCACGGGCTGCGCGCGGCCGCGCTCAAGCCGGTCGCGGCCGGCGCGTACGAACGCGACGGCGTGTGGCGCAACGAGGACGCCGACCAGCTCGACGCCGCCGCGAACGTCGTGCTGCCGCCCGAGCTGCGCACGCCGTTCCTGCTGAAAGCGCCGGCCGCGCCGCATATCGTCGCCGCGCGCGAAGGCGTGACGCTCGACCTCGACACGATCGTCGCGTGCCATCGCGAAGCGCTGACGCGCGCGGACGTCGTCGTCGTCGAAGGCGTCGGCGGCTTTCGCGTGCCGCTGAACGACACGCAGGACACCGCCGATCTCGCGGTCGCGCTCGGCCTGCCCGTCGTGCTCGTCGTCGGCGTCCGGCTCGGCTGCATCAGCCACGCGCTGCTGACGGCCGATGCGATTCGCCAGCGCGGCCTCACGCTCGCGGGCTGGGTCGCGAACCACGTCGACCCGGCGATGTCGTTCGCCGACGAGAACGTCGCGACGATTGGCGACTGGCTCGCGCGCGAGCACCGCGCGCCGCTGATCGGCCGCATCGCGCACCTGACGCCGGCCGCCCCCGAATCCGCCGCGGCGATGCTCGACATCGCCGCGCTCGTCGAGTCGCTGCGCGCCGCGCGGCCTTGACCCAACCGATCCCCCAATCCCGCCCAGGACAGGAAAAAGAAATGACCCAAGCCCAGACCGCCGCCGTGCAACCCGACGCGATCCCCGTGGCCGCTCCGGCGCCGCAGCGCTGGCGCGTCGCCGACGTCGTCGCGCTGTTCGAGCTGCCGTTCAACGACCTGATGTTCCGCGCGCAGCAGGTGCATCGCGAGCACTTCGACGCGAACGCGGTGCAACTCTCGACGCTGCTGTCGATCAAGACGGGCGGCTGCGAGGAAGATTGCGGCTACTGCTCGCAGTCGTCGCATCACGACACGGGCCTGAAGGCCGAGAAGCTGATGGACGTCGACGCGGTGCTCGACGCCGCGCGCGCGGCGAAGGCGAACGGCGCGAGCCGCTTCTGCATGGGCGCCGCGTGGCGCAACCCGAAGGAGCGCCACATGCCGGCGCTGACCGAGATGGTGCGCGGCGTGAAGGAGCTCGGCCTCGAGACCTGCATGACGCTCGGCATGCTGGAAGACGAGCAGGCCCGGCAGCTCGCCGACGCGGGCCTCGACTACTACAACCACAACCTCGACACGTCGCCGGAGTTCTACGGCCAGGTGATCTCGACGCGCACGTACCAGGACCGCCTCGACACGCTCGACCGCGTGCGCGACGCGGGCATCAACGTGTGCTGCGGCGGCATCATCGGGATGGGCGAGTCGCGCCGCGAACGCGCGGGGCTGATCTCGCAGCTCGCGAATCTGAACCCGTATCCGGAGTCGGTGCCGATCAACAACCTCGTCGCGATCGAAGGCACGCCGCTCGAAGGCACCGCGCCGCTCGATCCGTTCGAGTTCGTGCGCACGATCGCGGTCGCGCGCATCACGATGCCGAAGGCCGTCGTGCGCCTGTCGGCCGGCCGCGAGCAGCTCGACGACGCGATGCAGGCGATGTGCTTCCTCGCCGGCGCGAACTCGATGTTCTACGGCGACCAGTTGCTGACGACCAGCAACCCGCAGACGCAGCGCGACCGCGCGCTGTTCGAGCGCCTCGGCATCCGCGCGAGCCAGGCCGACGCGCTGGCGGAACACGCGTAAGCGGTAGCAAGTGGGACGCGTACTGTGCGCAAATGGAGAAGCCGGGCGCGCCCCGGCTTTTTTCATGCTTTGTCAAATTGCGTTACCGATCGCGAGCAGCGACGCAAACTTCGCACTAACATTGCGTCTCCGCTGCGATCGCCGGGTGCAACGAATACCCGTCGGCCGTGCGGGTATCCAGTTACATCCGGGGAAACAGGAATGAAGAAAACAGCACTGACGCTGCTCGCCCTCGTCGCCACGACCGCGCATGCCGCGGCACCGAAATGCTCGACGCAGACGCTGAACGGACACACCAGCGAACTATGCGTGACCAGCGTACCGTTCCAGCATGACTACTACACGCTCAAGGTCGACCGCGCGCTGATCTTCGTCTTGCCGGACGACTATATCGAAGACGTTGCCCTCACGCACACGATCCCGAAGGATGCGGCGATCGAATTCCCGCTGTCGCAGCAAGGCACGCCCACCGTGAAAATCTCCGGCGGCTGCACGCCGGTCAGCGAAACACAGGACGGCCACGCGATCGAAGTCGGTCGACGCTGTTCGTTCAAATGGGGCAACGTCGAAATCCTGAAGGATCTGGCGATTCGTTACGACTGATACACGCCGTCGAGTGCGTCGCGGCGGCATCACACGTGCGACGCCGCGCCGTCGAGCGCCGCGCGCACGCGCTCGACGCGCTGCCCGTCGACGGGCGCCAGCACCTCGCCGCGCGGCCGCACGCCCGAGCCGAAATGCACCGCGCGCACGCCGGTGGCGCGAACGAAATCGCCGACCGCATCGATCGTGAGCCCCGAACCGGCCAGCACCGTGCAGGTCGTGCCTGTCGCCTGCCGCACGAGCCGCGTGATCGTCGCGGCCGCGTCGAGTACCGACGGATGGCCGCCCGACGTCAGCACGGACGTGACGGCCGGCACGCGCAGCAGCGCATCGAACGCGGCGTTCAGGTCGCGCGCGACGTCGAACGCACGGTGGAACGTGAGCGGGCGCCCGTCCGCGGCGGCCGCGACGCGGGCCAGCGCGCCGAGATCGATGTCGCCGCGCGCGTCGAGCGCGCCGAACACGACGCCGTTCGCGCCGGCCGCGACGGCAGCACGCACGTCGCGCTCGATCGCGCGCATGTCGTCGGCGTCATAGACGAACGAGCGGCTGTGCGGACGCACGATCACGTTGACGGGAATCGGCACGGCGGCCACGACGGCCTCGATCAGGCCGACGCTGGGCGTCAGCCCGCCTTCGGTGATCGCGGTCACGAGTTCGAGGCGGTCGGCGCCCGCGCGGGCGGCGGTCCTTGCATCGCCGACGGTCGTGGCGATCACTTCGAGGAGGACGGAAGAAGCAGCGGGTCGGTTCATGGCGGCTTGCGAATCGTCAGGACAATTCGCGCATCCTAGCCGAGCCGCGTGACGGACGCCAGCGTGCCGGCGGCCGCGTACTTCCGCCGCGTATTTCAGCCGCGCCGCACGCGCCACACGCCGACGCGCGCGGACACCGCCGTGGCGGGCACGAACCTGAACGGCGCGGCCGCTCGCCGCGTGCGAGCCGCACCTCGCTACGCGACTTGCGCGTCCTCGTCGATCCAGTCGATGTCGCCGCACAGCACGCGCTGCGCGTCGCCGACGCGCACGGCCACCGACAGCGTCACGCACGGCTGCGCCTCGTTGATCGACAGGTACGGCCGCGTGACCTGCACGCGCCCCGGTTCGGCGATCGCCGAGCGGAAATACGGCCGGCGCAGCCAGTTCGCGCCCTGCGCGTCGGCCAGCGGCGAAAAGCGCGCCTCGGCCAGCGCGCGATCGGCGCGCAGCACGACGTTGCGGCCCGACTGCCGGCCGTGCGCATCGAGCAGGAAGCAGCGCGCGGCCGCGTCGAGCGCGAGGAAGTTCCAGCACACCTCGTCGAGCGGCTCGCCGGCCTCGAGGCGCTCGGCGGCCCGTTCGAACGCGCGCAGGTACGGTGCGAGCCGCTGCGCGTCGCGCCGCTCGCGCGCTTCGGTCTGCTGACGATAGCGCTCGGTCAGCTCGCCGATGCAGCCGGTCGCGGTCGCGCTGTCGGGCAGCCCCGGCGCCGGGCGGCCGAAGTAGTAGCCCTGCACGAAGTCGGCCTCGCACGACAGCGCGATCTGCGCTTCGTGCTCGGTCTCGATCCCTTCGACGAGCACGAGCTTGCCGGCCTCGTGCAACAGCGTCACGAGCCCGTGCAGGATCGCGGTGAGCCCCGTACGGTGCGCCGCGTGCGACAGCATGATCCGGTCGAGCTTCACGATGTCCGGGTTCAATTGCCAGATCCGCTCGAGATTCGAGTGGCCCGCGCCGAAATCGTCGAGCGCGATCAGGAAGCCGTGCGTGCGGAACTCGCGCACGGCCTCCGCGAGCCGCTCGACGTCGTCCGCGCGCTGTTCGAGCACTTCGAGCACGATGCGCCGCGGCGGCATGCCGAGCCGCTTCAGGTTCGCGAGCAGCGCGGCCGCCTGGAACGGATCGGTGAGCACGCCCGGGTGGACGTTGAGAAACAGCCACTCGCGCTCGGCGCCGAGCAGCGCGAAGTTCTCCAGATGCAGCGCCTGCGCGAGCCGGTCGAGTTGCAGCAGTTCGCCCTGGCGCGCGGCTTCGCCGAACACGTCGAGCGGCGACACGGCGCGGTCGAGCGCATCGTGCGCGCGCAGCAGCGCCTCGTAGCCGACCGCGCGCTGGTGCGACAGGCTGAATATCGGCTGGAACACGGTCGTGAGCGTCAGGTCGCGGTGCTGCGTCGCGAGCCGTTCGAAGCCGGAGCTCATCTCCCGCTCGAACCGGTACGGCGACGCGGCGGCCGGACGCTCCTGTTGCGCGATCGTCATGCCTTCCTCCTGGTGGTGCAGTCGAACGCGACGTCCGGCGTCATGGACGACGACCGGGACGGCGCGCGCAATGTCATGGTTGGACCCTCGGTTGCCCGGCACGTGCCGGGCGGCTGCCCACCTTCAAGCAAGCTCCGTGCAAGGCGTGCGGAACCCATGCGCCGCATGGCCGCGCCGCGCCGCCGCACCATCGTGGCGCGCCATCCGCGCACCGTTTCCGTGCGCACGCACCGGCCGCTCGAACGCATCCGTTACGTCGGCACGCTACACTCCGTACGATCGTTTCATTCCCCGCATCCGCCGTCTCGATGGAAATCGTCTTCACCGTCCTCATTCTGCTGCTGACCGTCGCGCTGTCCGGCGCCGTCACGCGCATCCTCCCGTTGCAACTGCCGCTGCCGCTGATGCAGATCGCGTTCGGCGCGATGCTCGCGTGGCCGAAGCTGAACCTGCACGTCACGTTCGACCCCGAGATCTTCATGCTGCTGTTCATCCCGCCGCTGCTGTTCGCGGACGGCTGGCGGATTCCGAAGCGCGAGCTTTACCTGCAGCGCCGCGCGATCCTGATGCTCGCGTTCGGGCTCGTGTTCATGACGGTACTCGCGGTCGGCTACTTCGCACACTGGCTGATTCCCGAGTTGCCGCTGCCGATCGCGTTCGCGCTCGCGGCCGTGCTGTCGCCGACCGACGCGGTCGCGCTGTCGGGCATCGCCGGCAAGGGTCGCATTCCACCGCAACTGATGCACATTCTCGAAGGCGAGGCGCTGATGAACGACGCGTCGGGCCTCGTCGCGCTGAAGTTCGCGATCGCGGCCGCGCTGACGGGCGTGTTCTCGCTGCGCGCCGCGTCGGTCACGTTCGTGATCGTCGCGGCCGGCGGGCTCGCGACGGGGGCGATCGTCGCGTGGTTGTTCAGCGCGCTGTCGACGCGCTTCCTGAACGCCGAGCAGGAAGGCGACCCGGCGCCCGGCATCGTGATGACGCTGCTGGTGCCGTTCGCGGCCTACCTGTTCGCCGAGCATCTCGACCTGTCGGGCGTACTCGCGGCCGTGTCGGCCGGGATGATGATGAACTACACGAGCTTCTCCCGCAAAAGCACCGTCGCGTCGCGCGTGCGTGCCGAAAGCACGTGGGCGATGATCGAGTTCGTGTTCAACGGCATGGTGTTCATCATGCTCGGGCTGCAGTTGCCGCACATCATCGGCCGCGCGCTCGTCGACGCGCACCACACGAGCGACGTGCTGGTCGGCCGCATGATCTTCAACGTGGGCGCGATGATGCTCGCGCTGTACGCGATCCGCTTCCTGTGGGTGTGGCTGCTGCGCTGGTTCGCGAGCCGCCGCGCCGCGCGTCGCGGCCTCGCCGGCACGATGGCCGGCGTGCGCACGATCGCGGTGATGACGGTGGGCGGCGTGCGCGGCGCGGTCACGCTCGCCGGCGTGCTGTCGATCCCGGTCGCGCTGTCCGACGGCGCACCGCTACCGGGCCGCGACACCGCGATCTTCATCGCGTCGTCCGTGATCCTCGGCTCGCTGATCGTCGCGGTGATCGGCCTGCCGCTGCTGCTGCGCGGCGTGCGCTCGTCGCGCAACCCGCTCGGCGACGAGGAGCGCATCGCTCGCTCGGCCGCCGCGCAGGCCGCGATCCGCGCGATCGATTCGTCGCACGATGCCATTTCGGCCGAGCTCGACGAATCGGGCGCGGCCCGCTGCGCCGACATCTCCGCACGCGTGATGGACCAATATCGCCGCCGGCTCGCCGCGCTCGCCGACGACGGCCCCACGCCGCGCGCGGAAGCGAAGCAGGCCGAAACGATGGAATTGCAGATGCGGATCGCGGCCGTGCGCGCGGAACGCTCGGCGCTGTACCGGCTGCGCAGCGACAGCAAGATTTCCGACGAAACGCTGACGAAGCTGCTTCGCGAGATCGATCTGTCGGAAACCGCGCTGTCGACGCGCAAGAAAGGCATTCTTTGAAGGATCGACCGCGGCCCGCGCGCAGCTGCCGACGGGCATAAAAAAACGGCGACGCACCCGCGTCGCCGTTTTCACGTCCACTCACGCTCGCGTTACTTCGCGACGACGACCGGAATCCCCTTCAGCATCCCCGCGCCCTTCATCTCGTCGAGCGCATGCTGCACGGCCGCGCTCGTCGCCGCGTCGATGCCGAGCTGCAACGCGAGCTCGCGTTCCGCGCGCTTCACGCCGGCCAGATTGCGCACCTTCACGTGGCCGAAGCCGCGCACGCGGGCGTGCAGGTCGGCCAGTTGCACGACCTGCGTGGCATTGCCGGGGGTCATCGCGGCGAACGCACGCGTGAGCGTGGTCTCGTAGTCGTCGGCCAGCGCGCGCTCCATCTTCCGCTCGACCGTGCGGCCGAACGGATCGAGCCACGTGCCGCGCACGCCGCGCACGCGCGCCAGCATGCCGAGCACCGGCCACATCCACTGGCCGAACACGCGCTTCTTCGGCGTGCTGCCGTCGCTGCCGGCCTTCGCGACCGCGGGCGGCGCCAGGTTGAACTTCACGCGGTACGTCTGGCCCGGCACGCCTTCGAACTGCGCTTCGAGCGCCGTGCGGAACGCGTCGTCCGCGTACAGCCGCGCGACTTCGTATTCGTCCTTCACCGCGAGCAGCCGGTAGAACGTCGTCGCGACCGCGCGCGTCAGCGTGTCGTCGCCCTTCGCCTGCGCCGCGTTCACCAGCGCGCGGTAGCGCTCGACGTAGCGCGCGCCGCCGTACGCGTCGAGACGCGCTTCGCGATCGGCGATCAGCTCGGCGAGCGTCTCCGGCGCGGCGTGCGCGGCCACCGCATGACGCGCGTTCCACAGCGCGTCGAGACCGGCCGCATCGCCGGCCGCCATCCGGCCGATCGAGAACGCGAGCTTGTTCATCGGCACCGCGACGTTGTTCAGCTCGATCGCGCGCATCATCGCGGCGAGCGACACCGGCACGAGGCCGAGCTGCCACGCGTAGCCGAGCATCAGGATGTTCGCGCCGATCGAGTCGCCGAGGAACTTCGCGGCGAGCGCCTGCGCGTCGCAGCTCGACAGGTAGCCGTCGCCGGCCGCGTGATGCATCTTCTCGAGCAGCGCGTCCGCATGCAGGTTCGCGTCGGGGTTCTGCACGAACGATGCATTCGGGATCCGGTGCGTGTTGACGACGATCCGCGTGCGCGCGTGGCGCACCGTCTGCAGCGCCTCCGCGCTCGCCCCGACGACCATGTCGCACGCGAGCAGCACGTCGGCCTGCTGCGTGTCGATGCGCACCTGGTTCAGCCAGCGGTCGCTCGACGCGATCCGCACGAACGACAGCACCGAGCCGCCCTTCTGCGCGAAGCCCATGAAGTCGAGCACCGATGCGCTCTTGCCTTCGAGGTGCGCGGCCATGCTGATCAGCGCGCCGACCGTCACGACGCCGGTGCCGCCGACGCCCGTCACGAGCATGTCGAACGGCGCCGCGTCGAGGTGCGTCGCCGGCACCGGCAGCGCGTCGACGCGTGCGGCGAGCGCCGCTTCGTCGAACGCGGCGCCGGCCGCCTTCTTCAGCGCCGCGCCCTCGACCGTCACGAAACTCGGGCAGAAGCCGTTCACGCACGAATAGTCCTTGTTGCACGACGACTGGTCGATGCGGCGCTTGCGGCCGAGCGGCGTCTCGAGCGGCTCGACCGACAGGCAGTTCGACTGCACGCCGCAGTCGCCGCAGCCTTCGCACACCGCGTCGTTGATGAACAGACGCTTGTCCGGGTCGGGGAATTCGCCTTTCTTGCGGCGGCGGCGCTTCTCGGCCGCGCAGGTCTGGTCGTAGATCAGCACGGTGACGCCCGGCGTCTCTCGCAATTCGCGCTGCACCGTATCGAGTTCGCTGCGGTGATGGAACGTCGTGCCGGTCGGGAACTGCCCGTGATGGCCGTCGTACTTCTCCGGTTCGTCGGACACGACGACGAAGCGCGACACGCCTTCGGCCTCGACCTGCCGCGCGATCTGCGGCACCGAGATGCTGCCGTCGACCGGCTGGCCGCCCGTCATCGCGACCGCGTCGTTGTAGAGGATCTTGTACGTGATGTTCGCCTTCGCGGCGACCGCCTGGCGGATCGCGAGGATACCCGAGTGGAAGTAGGTGCCGTCGCCGAGGTTCTGGAACACGTGCTTCGTGTGGGTGAACATCGCGTGCGCGGCCCAGTCGACGCCCTCGCCGCCCATCTGGATCAGGCCGGTGGTATCGCGCTCCATCCACGACGCCATGAAGTGGCAGCCGATGCCGGCCTGCGCGATCGAGCCTTCGGGCACCTTCGTCGACGTGTTGTGCGGGCAGCCCGAGCAGAAGTACGGCGTGCGCTTCACCGCGTCGGCCTCGTTCGACAGGATCCGCGGCGCGACGAGATCGACGACGCGCTCGCGGCGGTCGAGCGCCGGCTTATGCCGCGCGAGCCAGTCGGCGAACACCGGCAGGATGCGCGACGGACGCAGTTCGCCGAGCTCGGACAGCAGGCACGCGCCGGCCGCGTCGTGCTTGCCGAGCACGCGCGGGCGCGCGCCTTCGGTGCGGTTGTACAGGTGATCCTTGATCTGCTGCTCGATGACCGGGCCCTTCTCCTCGATCACCAGCACTTCGGCGAGCCCGTCGACGAAGGTCTCGATGCGCGTCATTTCGAGCGGATACGACAGGCCGACCTTGTAGATCCGCACGCCGGCCGCGTCGAGATCGGCCACCGTCAGGTCGAGCCGGCGCAGCGCTTCCATCAGGTCGAGGTGCGCCTTGCCGCAGGTGACGATGCCGACGTTCGCGTGCGTGCTCGGCGCGATCCACTTGTCGATGCTGTTGGCGCGCGCGAAATGGCGGACCGCGTCGAGCTTCGCCGCGAGGCGCGCCTCGATCGTCAGGCTCGGCAGGTCGGGCCAGCGGTTGTGCAGGCCGCCCGCCGGCGGCGTGAAGCCTTCCGGCGCCGGCCAGCGCGTCTGCAACGCATCGAGGTCGACGGTGGAGCCCGATTCGACCGTTTCCGAGATCGCCTTGAAGCCCACCCACGCGCCCGAGTAACGCGACAGCGCCCACCCGTACAGGCCGAATTCGAGCATGTCGGCGATGTTCGACGGGTTCACGACCGGCATGTGCCACGCCATCATCGCGAAATCGCTCTGGTGCGGCATCGACGACGACACGCAGCCATGGTCGTCGCCCGCGACGACCAGCACGCCGCCGTGCGGCGACGAACCGTATGCGTTGCCGTGCTTCAGCGCGTCGCCCGCGCGATCGACGCCGGGGCCCTTGCCGTACCACATCGCATACACGCCGTCGACCGTGCGCTCGGGGTCGGCCTCGACCCGCTGCGTGCCGAGCACGGCCGTGCCGCCGAGTTCCTCGTTGATCGCCGGCAGGAAGCGCACGCCGCTGGCGTCGAGCAGTTTCTTCGCCTTCCACAGCTGCTGATCGACCATGCCGAGCGGCGAGCCGCGATAGCCGCTGACGAAGCCGGCCGTGTCGAGGCCCTGTTCGGTATCGACCGTGCGCTGCATCAACAGCAGGCGGATCAGCGCCTGCGTGCCGGTCAGGAAGATCCGGCCGCGCGTCGCGGTCAGGTTGTCGGTCAGGCGGTAGTCGGACAGGGCAGGCGCGCCGTCGACGGGCAGGCGGGCGGTCATGGGGGGAAGTCTCCGGATAGTGCTGTTCTGGGCCGTGCGCGGCGGGGCGCCGGGTGACGCATGAGTGCGGCAGCGAATGGCTCTATTTTTTCGCGCGCGGCCGAGAATGTTTTTCCTCATCTTGCTCGGACCGGCGCACGGCGAGAAAAACCGCGCAGGTTTTTGCCGGGATTTGAGAGAGTTTTCGCGCGGGGTGGCGGGTGGCGGTCCGGGGTTGGGCGGGATGGGGGAGCGCTTGCGTCGACATCGCGGGTGACGAGCGGGACGCCGGCCGCAGGCCCGGCGGCGCTCGCTCGGGGCCCGTGCGACAAGGGTTGGGGCCGGGAAACGGCGGCGCGCTCACCGATGGAATGCACAGCGTTTGGAGTGAGTGAGGGCGCGGGATGTCCACAATGCCGGGACTGTCGGCCGAGCGGGTGATCGCGCTCACCGTTCGATCGCACAGGGTTTCGAGTCGCGTCGGGCGCCGGATGTCCACACCTCGATCTGTCCGCCGCTCATGCGGACGGCGACGCTCACCGTCGAAATCCACAGCGCGACGAGTCGATGCCGGCAGGAGATATCCACACCGCCGGATCCCTGCGTCGCCGCCGCGACGTTGGCGCTCAGCTCCCTGATGCACAGGCGCGCGAGTCGGCTCGGCGGCAGGATATCCACATGTCCGTCCCTTCGTGCGTGCCTCGTGTGCCGTGGGGTAGTCGAACGAGAGGTCGGTACGGGTGTGGATATCACCCACCCGCAGACACTCAAAGCCCTGTGAATTTCGACGGTGAGTGATGGCACGCGCTCGAACGACGGTGCCGATTCGGGGGTGGGCAGCCCGATCCGCGACGACTCCAAACGCTGTGAATTCCAATGGTGAGCATCGACAGCGCACGAACAACGGCGCCGATTCAGGCGTGGACCGCCCGCGCCACGACGACTCCAAACACTGTGAATTTCAACGGTGAGCAACGGCGCGCGTTCGAACAAGGGGGCCAATTCGGGCGTGGATTGCCCGCTCCACGACGACTCCAAACACTGTGAATTTCAACGGTGAGCAACGGCACGCGCTCGAACAAGGGTGCCAATTCGAGCGTGGACCGCCCGATCCACGACAACTCTGAACACTGTGAATTTCAATGGTGAGCAGCGGCACGCGCTCGAACAAGGGTACCCATTCGGATGTGGACAGATCGCCCCGAGACGACCCTGAACACTGTGAATTTCGGTGGTGAGTGACGGCAAACGATTAGACGAGTGCGCCGGCTCGGGCGCGAATCGCTCGACCCTGCGACGACACCGAACACTGTGAGTTCCAGCGGTGAGCGAGGCGCGACGATCCAACCAGGGTGCCGATCCGAGTGTGGACAACCGCGCCCGAGGCCAGTCGAGACGCTGTGAAATTCAACGGTGAGCATGGGCGTCCGGTCGCACGAAGGCGGCGCCTCGGCGCGAACAGCCGCGCCCCCGCCCACGCTGCGCTCCGTGGACCGGGATCCGCGCACACGCGGCCGCGCCGCATGCGCGCGCCCCCCTCACCGCTGAAATACACAGCAGGTCGACTGGCTTCGGCGACCGGCTATCCGCATCGGTGCACGAACTCGAACGGAACGCGCGATCGCATGTGCGGTTAGAATGCGCAACCGCTCGAAGCGGTGCCGAAGATCACGAACGGACACGCCATTCGGTCGTCCCTCCGACGCTCACCATTGAAATACACAGCGTTGCGAGTGAATTCGGCCACGAGATATCCACACCGCGATACGCATCCAGATCTATCGCCGACCCGCGCGTGCCGTTAGAATGCGCGGCGCCCCCGCATTCCCGCGCGACGCGCGCTCGACGCCCGGAAATCCGCACCAGGCAAGCCTCACCCGCAATCGGTCGCCGACACTCACCCTTCGAAAGCACAGCATTTTTCGTCGTTCAGGGCGCGGTTGTCCACACCCTGCATCGCGCTCACCGATGGAAAGCACAGCGTGGCGAGTGATTCGGGGCCGGGATATCCAGAACCGACGCCGCGCAGGAATGTGCGGCCAGCGCATCGGCAACGTCGGCTCATGCGTCTGCCCTCGATCGGTGTCGAATGCCGGGAAGTCCCGCCAATGCTGGCTCCAGCCATACACTCACCGTTCGCATCCACAGCGTTCAGAGTGGTCGGCGGGCCGGTTGTCCACATTCACGTCGCCGCTGAAGAGGCCGTCAGCCATCGTCACTCGGTAATCGATCGAATGATCTGCGCCGGATTTCCACCGAGCAGCGTATCCGGCGGAACCTCCCGCGTCACGACCGAACCCGCGCCGACCACGGCGTTCTCGCCGACCGTCGCGCCGCCGCCGATCGTCGCACCGGTCCGTTCGCATGTCGTCCGGCCGGGCTGGCCGGCGTAAGCTTCGGCGCTACTTCGACGGCAAGTCGGATACGGCGTTGCGCAGTTGCTCAACGCGTGCGCCGTTGAGTGCCGCGACACAGGCCAAGCGCCCCATCTCGTGGGCGTTACCCGCTCCACCGCCGCTCAGCGAAGCGGAGAATTCACATTGAGCCGCGCGATACTTTGCGAATTCCTTGTTCGATGCCGCCAAAGCCACCTCGGATGCATGAATATATTTATTACCCTCATCCCATTTTCTTATGACAGCGAGCGCATCGTCTTCGGCCTTTTTTAAATACTCTCGACTTTCACTGGCCTTCTTCGCAAGACAATCCTTCATTCCAGCCTGCGAATAAGCACCGCACTGCTCGTACAGCCCCTTCTCGGTATTGATGGTGTTGTCAGATGCGGCGATCGAGAGTAACGGAAACGATAGCGCAAGCCCAAAGCCGATACTTCTTATTGTACGCATGAAGTCTCCTGTCCCTTTCGCACGATGTCCCATGCAAAATCCAGTTTCCTTGCATAGTTCGGATCTCGACGCATTGAATTGTAACGTAACGCCACTGATGTCGCAGAGAACGGCCGCCATCCTGTAATGACACGTTGAATCGACGCCTTCTGATACTTTAAGACTTGCCCTGGTCGCAACACCGTGATCATCGGATTCATTTTCTTCAGCACGTCGGTTGTGCTGCCATGTACTTTCGCGATTTTATCGAAGCTATCGCCCGGCTTGACTGTGACGTCATACACCCTAGCGTCTGCACTGGGCACACTACGGTGCTCAAAGATTGCCATGCGCATCAGCAGATAGCCGATTCCTGCCCTGAGATTATGCGCAGGGTTCGTTCTCGCCGATCCCACAGTCAGTTGCGCTCTCCACACGGAAGGCAGAATCAAGTCCCCGCCTTCTTCGCCCGAAAGAAACGACGTCAAACCCGGGTCACCCGATACGCCAATCTGCAATGGTTTGATCTTCCACTCCGAGCTATTTGCCCCGGTTTCAATCCACAGCATTGCCTTGATCAGAAGCCAATCCAGCGGCCTGTAGCCGGCAGCGCCTGACAAATGTCGATTGTATTCGCTCACTGCCATCTGAATTTCGCAATCCCATATATCCCATTTGACATCGCCAACAGCCGCGCCAATACCATCCTGCCATTTTTCGAAGCCGTTCTTCGCTGGCTCTTGAACCGGCATATTTTCACCTTCCGATTGAATTGGTTATGTTGTTCGCGTCCAGCACAAGACAGGTAGTTGCATACGCGTTCGACCCATACCCGACACGTCAGCACCGAAATAAAACGCTAGAAACGATGCACGGTCGCCGTTTGTATTTCAATTTTCGAGATAGCTTTTAAACAACAGAACGACAGCGAGAAAGCACTCAAAGCCAGATAGACGCGAAAAAAAAGTTGCAAAACGTCAACAGCCGTTGCCCGGTAGCGATACCCAAGCGGCGCGCGTTCCACCGAACGCGTCGCACACTCGGTCACATAACGAACGACACATTCGGCGAACCGACTCGACTACACTGGACCGTCACCGCATATAGGGCGCACGCGATGAAGCTCTACTACTGGTCGACGACCGGGCATTCCGGGCGCTGTGGATGCTCGAGGAAATAGGCGTGGGGTACGAACTGGTGCCGATCGACTTGCGCTCGCACGAACAGGGCAGCGACGCGTTCGTGCAGGTCAACCCGATGGCCAAGCTGCCCGCGCTCGACGACGGCGGCGCCCGGTTCGCCGAATCGGGCGCCGTGCTGCTCCATCTCGCCGACCGTTGCCCGCGCGCCGGGCTCGGCGTCGCGCCCGACGATCCGCTGCGCGGCCGTTTCCTCCAGTGGATGTTCTTCACGCCGACCTGCCTCGAACCGGCGATGGTCGAGAAATTCACCGGCGCGTCGGGCAATCCGGTCGCGTTCGGCTGGGGCAACATCGCGCGCGTGCAGTGCGCCCTCGCGCAGGCGCTCGCCCACGGCCGCCGGCTCGTCGGCGAGCGCTTCACCGCGGCCGACCTGCTGCTCGCGAGCACTCTGAAGATCGCGTTCGACGCGCATCTGCTGCCGCACGAAGGCGTGCTCGGCGACTACGTCGCGCGCGCCGAGGACCGCGACGCGTTCCGCCGCGCGGTCGCGATCGAACAGCGCGAAGCGTCACGCCCGCTGCACGCTCGACGCGCAACGGGGCGGCGCCCGGCCAACGTCGATCACGCCTGTGCGTCCGGCCCCGGCGCACCCGCGTCGATCACCACGCCCGGCGAACCGCGCTCGTCGGTATCGGCGTCGATCGGCACGACGTCGTGAAAATGCGTGTAATCGATGTGCGTGATGCCGTCCTCGTCGTGCATCAGGTCGACGTAGCGGTGATGCCAGCGGATGTCGCCATGCACCCACACATGGCGCGCCTGCATGACCTGGGCGGTCGTCTCGTCCGATCCCTCGATCGTGATCAGCAATTGCGCATCTCGCGCGGCGAGCGATTCGGGCGTCTCGTCGAACAGCGCGCTCGACTCGTCGATCACGTGCATCAGGTTCCAGCCGAGCAGGAAGATCGGATGCTCGTTGCGCACGAGCGGCAGGTCGTGAATCTTGCGCAGCGAGTAGCCCTCGTGCGTGCCTTCGACGCGCATCAGCCGCAGTTTCGCCTGCGCCTCGGCAATCACGTTCTGGCGGGCATTCGCGGCGCGCACCATCAGCGTCATCCGGCCGTTCAGCGGCCGCACGATCGCGTGGCGCGCGAACAGGATCTTCGCCTGCGGCCGAGAAAACCGCGCGAACACGAGCCCCGTGGCGAGCGCGATGCTCGACATCCCGACGAAGATCTCGAACGTCGCGACGAGGTGCGCATAAACGGTCTGCGGATGCATGTCGCCGTAGCCGACGGTCGCGAGCGTCTCGACGCTGAAGAAGAACGCGCCGCCGAAGCCGGCCGGCGACTGGTTCGCGATCGGCGCCTGGCCGAGCAGGTAGAGCGCCGCGAAGCCGCTGTTGAGCAGCAGGAACAGCACCGCGAGCGACAGGAAGAACACGGGCCAGCTCACCGTCAGCGCGCGGTGATAGAAATCGCGCCAGCCGAGCGGCGGCATCCCGTACGCGATCACCGGGCGGGTGCCCGACCAGATCTTGCGGCCACGGCCGCGGGAGGCTGGGGAGGACGAATCGACGTTCATCGCGCGGCGCCGGTTGCAGGAAGGCGATGAGCGTAGCACGCGCGGCGGCGGCCGGGAATGCGGACCGGTTCGGCACGGCAATCCGCCGCGTCGTCATAAAAAAACCGGCCGCACATGCGGCCGGCTGCGTCGTCATGCGA
Organism: Burkholderia anthinoferrum; assembly: GCF_002925705.1. Classification (NCBI taxonomy): domain Bacteria; kingdom Pseudomonadati; phylum Pseudomonadota; class Betaproteobacteria; order Burkholderiales; family Burkholderiaceae; genus Burkholderia; species Burkholderia anthinoferrum. Next base: position 48,674 of record NZ_LFZP01000006.1, on the reverse strand, counting down.
GCCCGCGCGTGGCGCGCGCCGCGCTCACTTGCGGTCGACGATTACCTGGTCGAACGTGCCGCCGTCGGCGAAATGGGTCTTCTGCGCGTTCGCCCAGCTGCCGAAAACCTGCTCGACGCTGAACGTCTTCAGCGCCTTGAACTCGGCCGCATGCTTCTGCAGCACGGCCGCGTCGCGCGGGCGCAGATGATGCTGCGCGATGATCTCCTGCGCTTGCGGCGTGTACAGGTAGTCGAGATACGCCTGCGCGACCTTGCGCGTGCCTTTCTTGTCGACCACCTTGTCGACGACGGCGACGGGCGGCTCCGCGAGGATGCTCGCCGACGGATACACGGCGTCGAACTGCGCGCCCGACGCGCCCGTGTCCATCAGCGCGACCTCGTTCTCGAACGTGACGAGCACGTCGCCGATGCCGCGCTGCGTGAACGTGGTCGTCGCGCCGCGGCCACCCGAATCGAGCACCGGCACGTTGCGGAAGATCGCCTTCTCGAAGTCGAGCGCCTGCTGGTCGGTCGCGCCCTTCTGCTTCTGGAAGCCCCACGCGGCGAGATACGCGTAGCGGCCGTTGCCCGACGTCTTCGGGTTCGCGATGATCACCTGCACGCCCGGCTTCGCGAGATCGCTCCAGTCCTTGATCGCCTTCGGGTTGCCCTTGCGCACGAGGAACACCATCGTCGTCGAGTACGGCGAGCTGTTGTCCGGGAAGCGCGCGCGCCAATCCTTCGGCAGCAGCTGGCCGCGCTCGGCGAGCAGGTCGATGTCATTCGGCTGGTTCATCGTCACGACGTCGGCCTGCAGCCCTTGCAGCACCGACAGCGCCTGCGCGCTCGACGCGCCGTGCGACTGCTTGATCGTGACCGACTCGCCTGTCTTCTGCTTGTAGGCGGCGGCAAAGCTCGCGTTGATGTCCTTGTACAGCTCGCGCGTCACGTCGTACGACACGTTCAGGATCGACGTGTCCGCGTGCGCGGCGGTCGCCGCCACGACCAGCGCCGCCGTCGCGCCCGTGTGCAGCCAGCGGCCGATCCCCTTGATGCTTGCCATCGTGATATGCCCCGTTTCCAGTGGTGGTGAATGTGCGTGACCGTACGTGTACGTGCTGTCATCGAAACGTAAGCGGGCATTCTAGCGGCCGGCCGCAGCGCGCCTTCCAATCAGTCGTGGAAAGCAAATCTCGAATTCTGCTAAACGGCGGCCGCGGCTCGCGCGCGCCGCCGCTCCGGTGTTAAGATCGCCGCTCAGCCCATTCACGGTTCATCCATGTCCGCTACCCTGCGCTCGCCCTCGATCCTCGCCGCCGTCGCGGCAGGTGCGCGCGCGGCCGGGCTGAAACTGAAAAAACGACTCCTCGACTGACGGGGACGTCGCGTCCCGTCAGGCGAATGCCGGACGGGATGCCCGCAGGTCGTTTCTTTCTCCTTGCATGCACGCCTCGCTCCGGCACGCCGCCAGCGGAACGGTTCCTTCCCACTCCGTTTCCACCATGAGGCTTTGCATGAACACACGTTTCGAAGGTATCTGGCTGCCGATCATCACGCCGTTCCACCGCGGCGAGGTCGACCATGCGGCGCTCGCGCGGCTCGCGCGCCACTATGCGGGCGCCGGCATCGCGGGTTTCGTCGCGGGGGCGACGACCGGTGAAGGCGTGCTGCTCGACGCGCGCGAACAGGACGCGGTGTTCGCGACGCTGCGCGACGCGGCGCCCGGGCTGCCGATCGTCGTCGGGCTGACCGCGAGCGCGACGCACTTCGCGGCCGCCCGCGCGCGCGAATTCGCGGCGCTGCGCCCCGACGGGCTGCTCGTCACGCCGCCCGTCTACGTGCGGCCGACGCAGGACGGCGTCCGCCGCCATGTCGAAGCGATCGTCGACGCGGCCGACCTGCCGGTGCTCGTCTACAACATCCCGTACCGCACGGGCGTGAACGTCGAACTGGACACGCTGCAGGCGCTCGCGCGCGACTCGCGCGTCGCCGGCATCAAGGAATGCGGCGGCACGCTCGACCGGATGAGCCGGCTCGTGCACGACACGCCGCTCGCGATCCTGTCCGGCGACGACAACCAGAACTTCGCGGCGATGTGCGCGGGCGCGCACGGCGCGATCGCGAGCAGCGCGCACGTGCTGCCCGAATGGCACGTGCGGATTCACGCGTGGCTGCGCGACGGGCGGCTCGCCGACGCGCGGCGCCTGGCGGTCGCGCTGCAGCCGCTCGTCGCGGCGCTGTTCGCGGAACCGAACCCGGCGCCGGTGAAGGCCGTGCTCGCCGCGCAAGGATGGTGCGAGGACGGGTTGCGGCTGCCGTTCGTGCCGGCCAGCGAGGGATTGCGGGCGCGACTGGCAGCCATTTCCGCGGAACTGCATGAAATCGAGCCGGACATCGCCGTCGCATGAACCGCAACGCTACGTGACGTGCAGGCGACCGATGGATCGCGCACCGACAGATTGCTTCAAACTGTCAAAACGAGAGACAGGTCATACCGTGCAAGATGAGCGTCGGCCGTCACGAGCTGAAGCGGCTCGAGCCGCGCCTGGGCAACCAGCAAACGATCGAAGGGATCACGATGGTGATGCGGCAAATCGCGGACCGCGGCCCCATGCGCCGCCCGAACCGGCAGTTCGCGGATCCCGCTCGGCCCGATCGCCCGCATCAGCTCGCCGACGTCGATATCGAGCTTGCCCAGTCCGGCCTTGATGGCAGCCTCCCAGATACTTGCGCTGCTGACGAAACGCTCGTCGGCGGCCGAGATCACGCTGCGCGCTCGTGCGCTGAGCTTGGGGTCATTCGTCACGATCCACAAAAATATGTGCGTATCGAGCAACAGCCGCATCAGCGCCCTTCGAATGCATCCAGCAAGCCATCGGGCAGCGGGGCATCGAAGTCGTCCGCGATCCACGCCTGCCCTTGCAGGACACCGAACCGAACGGGCGGATTGACGGGCACGGGGCAATCGGCTGACGGCCCGCCGTCGCGGATCGAGGCTTCCGCCCTTTGCGCCGGATCGACCGCGCTGGCGCCCGGTGTATTTGCGTTTTGCATGATGACCTCCGTTTCAAGTGATCATCACTGTAGTCAGGTTTGCCCGATCGATCCATTCGGCCGATCGGCAGAGGAACGACCGAACCGCGGCCCGCGACGGCAATCGAGCGTTTCATCACGCCGCCACCGCCCCCTCCGTCGCCCCCCGCACCGCCTGCGTGACGATCCGCGCGAGCCGATCGACCGTCGGCGTCGCCGACGACGTACGCCGCAGCAGGATCAGCGGCAGGCTCGGCAGCGCCGGCAGCCCGCACGACGCCGCATCGAGCCCTCGCACGGACGCGGGCAGCCCGTAATGCGAGCGCACCGTGAGCCCGAGGCCGGCCGCCGCGGCCGCCCATAGCCCGGCCAGGCTCGGCGTCGTGAACGCGACGCGCCACGGCACGCCCGCGCGGTCCAGCGCATCGGTCGCCGCGCCGAAGAACCGGCACGGCCGGTCGAACACGACGAGCGGCAACGGCTCGCCCGCCGCGCGCACGGCGCGATCGCGCGTTTCGTCGCCGCCGCTCGCGCCGCCCCGCGCGCCCGCGTCCCCGCCGCCATCCGGCACGCCGAGACCACCGCCCGCCGCCGCGCCGATCCACTGCATCGGCACGTGCGCGATCGCTTCGCTGTCGATCCCCGCCCGCGACACGAGCGCCGCCGACGCCGGATCGCCCCATACGAGCGCCAGATCGAGCTGGTTCGCATCGAGCCGGTCGAGCAGATCGGCGTTGCGCGCCACGCGCGCCTCGATCTTCACCTTCGGATGCGCGCGCGCGAAGCGCCCGAGCACGTCGGGCAGGATCGCTTCACCGAAATCCTCCTGCAACCCGACCCGTACCCAGCCGTCGAGATTCACGCCGCGCACGGCCGCGGCCGCCTCGTCGTTCAGCTCGATCATCCGCCGCGCGTAGCGCAGCATCGCGTCGCCGGCGTCGGTCAGCGCGAGCCCGCGCCCGGCCTTCACGAACAGCGGCGTGCCGGCCTGCTCCTCGAGCTTGCGGATCTGCGCGCTCACCGCCGACGACGAGCGCGCGACGCGATCGGCCGCCTTCGCGAAACTGCCGAGATCCACGCCCGCGACGAGGCTGCGCAACGCCGCGACGTCGAAGTTGGGCCGCGCGAGCGCGGCATCGGCGCCCGCGACGGCCTCGCCGCCATCGCGCGAAGTGTCTTGTCCGGCCATCTCAACTATCCTGATTTATCGAACGATTCATCAAAAACTTTCCGATTTTCAGGATGAATGTAGAACGCCAGACTGTGGACGTCAACTTCGAACCGGGCCTGCCGTCATGGATACCTCGTGCATCGCTTCCCCCTCTTCGCCTGCCCGCGACGGGCGCGGGCCGGCCCATCGCTGGCGCGTGCTGGCCGCCGGCGTCGCCGCGAACATGAGCTTTTCGGCCGCCGCGGCCGGCATCCCGACCACGGCCGTCTGGATGCGCGCCGCGTATCACCTCGACAACGGCGCGCTCGGCCTCGTGCTCGGCGCGCTCGGGTTCGGCGTCGCGCTGTCCGAGCTGCCTTGGGGAATCGCCGCCGACCGCTTCGGCGACCGCCGCGTGCTGCTGACCGGGCTCGTCGCGACGGCCGCGATGCTCGCGCTGATGGTGGGCACGATCGTCCCGACCGCGCACGCGGTGCCGCCGCTGATGCGGGTCGTCGCTGCCATGTGCTGCGTCGGCCTGCTCGGCGGCAGCGTGAACGGCTCGAGCGGACGTGCGGTGATGCGCTGGTTCGGCGAGCGCGAACGCGGGCTCGCGATGAGCATCCGCCAGACGGCCGTGCCGCTCGGCGGCGGCCTCGGCGCGGCGCTGCTGCCGTCGCTTGCGTCGCATGCGGGCTTCGCCGCGGTGTACGGCGCGCTGATGCTGCTGTGCGCCGGCTCGGCCGCGTTGACCTGGCGCTGGCTGCACGAGCCGCCCGATGCGACGACTGCGACGCCCGCCACCGCAGGCCGCCCCCTCGCGCCGCCACCGCCGGCCGCACCGATGCGCAGCCCGCTCGCGAGCGGCCGCGTGTGGCGCATCGTGCTCGGCATCGGCGCGCTGTGCGCCCCGCAGTTCGCGGTGCTCACGTTCGCGACCGTGTTCCTGCACGATTTCGGCCGGCTCGGCCTCGCCGGCATCAGCGCGGCAATGGTCGCGCTGCAGGTCGGCGCAATGGTGATGCGCGTGTGGAGCGGCCGCCATACCGACCGGTACGGCAACCGGCGTGCGTACCTGCGCGGGTCGGTGTGCGTCGCGGCCGGGTCGTTCGCGCTGCTCGCGGCCGCGACGGCCGGCAGCCCGCACGTGCCGCTCGCGGCGATCGTCGCGATTCTCGTGTTCGCGGGCATCTGCGTATCGGCGTGGCACGGCGTCGCGTACACCGAGCTCGCAACGCTCGCGGGTGCGAACCACGCCGGCACCGCGCTCGGGATGGCGAATACGGTCGTGTATCTCGGCCTGTTCGCGACGCCGCTCGCGATTCCGCCGCTGCTGGCCGTCAGTTCGTGGAGCGTGGTGTGGCTCGCGACCGCGCTGATCGCCGCCGCGACCTACCCGCTGTTCGCGCGATAGCGGGCCGACGCGGCGACGTTCGCGGCAGCGTGCGCGAGACGGTCAGAACTTGTACACGGCCGACAGCATCGCCGAACGGCCGTCGCCGAACTCGACGGCCGACGATCGCGACTCGCTTCCCAACACCTGCCGCACGCGCTCGACATACGCGCGGTCGAACAGGTTGTCGATATTCAGCTGGAAACGCAGCCGGCGGTTCACTTCGTAGCCGGCCATCAGGTTGTGCACCCAATACGCGCCGAGCTGGCTGCCGCCTTCGGACGTCACGTTGCGCCGGCCGACGAAGTGCGAGCCGTAGCCGATCGTCCAGCCTGCCGGCAGCCGATAGGTCGTCCACAGGTTGAGCGCGTGCCGCGGCGTGTTGCCGAGCGCCTGCCCATCGCGGCGCGGCGTGGCCGGCGAACTGAGCGTGACGCTCGCCAGGTACGTGTAATTCGCGAACACGTCCCACTGCGGCGTCACCTTGCCGGCCGCGCCGAGCTCGATGCCGCGCACGCGCTGCCGGCCCACGAGCGCGTAGCTGCCGTCGGCCATGCGCTCGCGCGCGTTTTTCTTCTCGGTCTGGAACAGCGCGCCGTTCAGCGCGATGCCGGCCAGCCCTTCCCATTTCGTGCCAAGCTCGAAGCTCTCGTTTTTCTCGGGCGCGAGCGACTCGGTCGCCGCGTTGAGGCCCGAGCCGTTGCTCACGAGAAATTCGGCGGACGGATTGAACGACGTGCCGTACGAGAAATACACGCGGCCGTTGTCCGTCGGCTTGAACACGAGCCCCGCGCGCGTGCTCAGATGGCGGTCGCTGTTCGCCGCGCGCTCGGTCGGCTTGCCGGCCGGCGTGCTTTCGGCCCAGCCGTCGATCCAGTCGTGACGCAGCCCGACGTCGATGTCCCAGTAGCGGCCGAGCGAGAGCGTGTCGAACGCGTACAGCGCCTTCACGATGAGCTCGGTATCGCTGCGCGCGCTGTTCTCGCGCTTCGCGGGGCCGAGCCACACGCCGGGCGGCGCGGTGAGCGCGAAACCGTTGGCCGGATAGAAACGGTTGAGCCCGTAGGAATACGTGGTGCGACCGTACGTTTCCCGCGAAATTTCGAAGCCCGTGACGAGCGTGTGCCCGATGCCGAACGTCGCGAATTCGCTCGTGACGTTGGTCTGGTTCGCCCACATCGCCGTCGACGCATCGCGGCCGTAGCCCTGCGGCCCGGCCGGCTTGTAGCGCCCCGGCGGCAGCCCCTGCAGATTCACGTGCGACGCGGACACCACAGTATCGCGATTCAGGTGCGTGTAGCGGCTCAGGTTCTGCACCTTCAGGTGCGGCGACACGTCGTGCTCGGCCTTGACGGTGAACGTGTCGGACATGATGCGTTCGCGATCGAGATTGCGCCAGCCGAAGTAGCTGTCGCGCGACACGCCGGCCAGCACCTGCCCGTCGCGCGCGGGCAGCCCGTAGTCGGGCAGGTTGTTGTCGTACTGATGGAAATAGCCGAGCGTGACGCGCGTCGGCGTGCCGAGGCCGAACGCGAGCGACGGCGCGACGCCCCAGCGCCGCTTGCGGATGTCGTCGCGGCCCGGCACGTCGTTGATGTGCGCCATCGCGTTCAGGCGGAACGCGGCCTTGCCGTCGGCGCCGGGCAGCGGCTGGTTCGTATCGAGCGTCACGCGGCGGTAGTCGGACGTGCCGAGCACCGCGCCGGCTTCGGTCAACGCGCCGGCCTTCGGCGTCTTGCTGACCAGGTTCACCGAGCCGCCCGTGGTGCCGGCGCCGCCGAACACCGAGTTCGGCCCCTTGATCACCTCCACCGCGTCGATGTTGAACAGGTCGCTGCGATTGTTCTGCGCGCTGTCGCGCAGCCCGTCGAGCTGCATGTTCGCGTTCGCGCCGAAACCGCGGATATTGAAACTGTCGCCCGAGCCCCCGCCGCCCTCGCCGGCGTTGAACGTGATGCCGGCGACGTTCGACAGCGCTTCGCGCAGGCTCAGCGCCTGCTGTTCGTCCAGCACCGCGCGCGGCACGACGGTGATCGTCTGCGGCACGTCGAGCAGCGGCGTCGCATATTTGGCCGAGCCCGACCGATCGACGCGCGAGCCTGCGTCGTGCGCGCCGCGAACGAAGATCGGATCGAGGTGCGGCGCCTGCCCCGGCTCGCCTTCTTCCGCACACGCCGGCGCGGCCGCACAGGCGATCATCGCGAACGCGACGGACGCGGTCGCGCGACGCGGCGGCGTCGCGCTCGACAAAATGCAACTGCTCATGCTCACTCCATTCCATTGATGAGAATAATTCTCATTTAAATGGAATGGCGTCGACGCCGCAATTGGACACGTCCGAACTTCGCGGTCCGAACGAACGCGCGACCGAAACGCCGGAGCAGCGCGTCGCGCGTCGGCCGCTCAGGTCGCTTGCGCGGCCTCGCGCGCCAGCGCGCGCCGCGCGGCCGGCCGTTCGGCCTCGCGCTGCGCATGCGCGGTCCATGCGGGATGCCGCGTCATGTCGAGCCCGATCGCGACGCCCCAGCGATACAGCACGAGCAGGAACGGATCGACGATCGAATGCGCGCCCGGCTCGGCCCACGTGCGGCCGTCGGCCAGCAGGGCTTCGATCGACGCGTTCGCGGCCTCGATCGTGCTGCGCCCATGCGCGCTGATCGCGCCGTGCAGCGCCGGATCGTCGATGAAACGGCCCGGCCGCCACAGCGCGCCGTAGCCGACGCCGTGCACCCAGCCGACCAGCCAGGCGAGCCATTCGTGGCAGCGCGCCTCGCGCAGCGGATCGTCGAGCGGCAGCAATTGCGCGTCCGGATAGCGGCGCGCGAGATACGTGAGGATCGCCGGCGTTTCGGTCAGCACGCGCGGCTCGCCCGGGATCGCGAGCACGGGCACGCGCGCCTTCGCGTTGATCGCGAGGTAGCGCGCTTCGAGGTTCTGCCGCTGCTTCACGGAGACGATCTCGACGTCGAACGGCGCGCCGGTTTCCTCCAGCGCGATGTGAGCGGCGAGCGAGCAGGCGCCCGGCGAAAGATAGAGACGATAGGCGTTCATGGCGGTGGGGCCCGACGGGGCTGTGGAAGACGGAACCGAGTGTAGGAACGCATGCCGGCGCGCGGCAAACGATGAATTGTCGTGCTCGAGCATTAGTGTTACTAATACCCGCATGCGACGCATCCATCTCCCTCCGCTGCAGACGCTGCGCGCGTTCGAAGCCGCCGTGCGGCTGCAGAGCTTCACGCGCGCGGCGGACGAGCTCGCGCTCACGCAAGGCGCGGTCAGCCAGCACATCCGCGCGCTCGAGGCGCAGCTCGGCTATCCGCTGTTCACGCGCGAACGCAACGGCGCGACGCCGACGCACGCCGCGCACGCGCTCGCGCTGCAGGTGCGCCAGGGCCTGAGCGTGCTCGAACGCGCGTTCGAGCCGGCGCTGGCGGTGCGCCGCCGCCCGCGCACCTGCGACGCGACGCTGAACGTGAGCGTGCTGCCGAGCGTCGCCGAGCGCTGGCTCGCGCCGCGCCTGCCGCGTTTCTCGGCCGCGCATCCGCATATCTCGATCGTGCTGCATCCGGACGTGGCGCTCGCGCCGCTGCGCAAGCGCGACCGCATCGACGTCGCGCTGCGCTACGGGCCCGGCACGTGGCCCGGTGTGGTCGCCGAGAAGCTGATGAACGAGACGATCTTTCCGGTCGCGAGCCCCGCGTACCGCAATCGCGACGGCGTCGCCCCGCGTGCGCCGGCCGACCTCGTGCGCGCGACGCTGCTGCGCCATCCCGCGCAACCGTGGGAACCGTGGTTCCAGGCCGCGCGGCTCGACCTCACCGAATCCGCGCGCGCACCGCGCTTCACCGATGCGAACGCGCTGATCGCCGCGGCGCTGCAAGGCCGCGGCGTCGCGCTCGCGCGCCGCTCGCTGATCGAACCCGAACTCGCGAGCGGCACGCTCGTGCGTGTGTCGAGCGTGCGCATCACCGACGTGTATGCGCACTACGTCGTGTGGCGCCCCGGCCATCCCCGCGAAGCGGCGATCCGCACGTGGCTCGACTGGCTGCGCAGCGAAGTGCGGCGCAGGACGCCGCGGCGCTGACGCCGGCGCTCACGCGCGCACCGGCATCGCCACCTTGTCGAGCGTGATCGGCAGATCGCGCACGCGCACGCCGGTCGCGTGATAGACCGCGTTGGCGATCGCGGCCGGCACGCCGGTGATCCCGATCTCGCCGATGCCGCGAATGCCGAGCGGATTGAAATGCGTGTCGCTTTCGTCGACGAATCTCACGTCGAGCTCGCCGATGTCCGCGTTGACGGGCACGTGGTATTCGGCGAGATTCGCGTTCGTGAAGCGGCCGTGCCGCACGTCGAGATGCGAGCCTTCCTCGAGCGCGGTGCCGAGCCCCCACACCACCCCGCCGATCAACTGGCTGCGCGCGGTCTTCGCGTTGAGCAGGCTGCCGACGCTGTAGACGCCGACGATGCGCGGTACGCGAATCGTGCCGAGCTCGGCGTCCACGTGCACTTCGGCAAACACCGCGCCGAACGAATGGGACGCATAGCGCGACTTCTCGTCGCCGGGCTTCGCCGTCGCCTGCGCGTCGATCGGCTGGCCGCCCGCCCGCGCGATCACCGCCGCGGCCGGATCGCGCCGCGACGGCTCGCCGCGATGCACGACCCAGCCGTTGTCGACCGTCACGTCGTCGGCCGCGGCGCCGTGCAGCGGCGAGCCGGGATCGGCGATCGCCAGCGCGATCAGCTTCGCACGCGCCTGCAGCGCGGCCTCGCGCACGGCGGGCGCCACGCTCGCGGCCGACTGCGAGCCGCCCGATACCGGCGCGCGCGGCAGGCTGGAATCGCCGAGCGCGAAGCGCACGTTCCGCGGCGCGAAACCGAGCGCGTCGGCCGCGACCTGCGTCATCACCGTATAGGTGCCGGTGCCGATGTCCTGCGTGCCCGACGCGACTTCGGCCGTGCCGTCCGGCAGGATGCGCGCACGCGCGGACGCTTCGCTGCGGTTCGCCGGATACGTGGCGGCCGCCATCCCGAGACCGATCAGCGTGTCGCCGTCGCGCATCGTGCGCGGCATATCAGTGCGCCTCGACCAGCCGAAGCGCCGCGCGCCGACCTCGTAGCACGCGCGCAGCTTGTTGCTCGACCACGGCTTGCCGTCCTGCGGATCGACCTCCGCGTAGTTCGCAAGCCGCAGCGCGACCGGGTCCATGCCGAGTTGCCATGCGAGCTCGTCCATCGCCGATTCCAGCGCGAACGAGCCGGACGCCTCGCCGGGTGCGCGCATGAACGTCGGCGTACCGACGTTCAGCGACACGATCCGGTGCGTGGTCGCGTGGTTCGGCACCGCGTACATGATCCGCGACGGCATCCCGCACATCTCCATCCAGTCCTCGAACGTCGACGTGGTGGCGATCGTGTCGTGGCGCATCGCGGTCAGTCTGCCGTCGCGACGGGCGGCCAGCACGACGCGCTGTTCGGTGAACGGCCGCCCGCCGACCGGGCCGAACATCTGCGGCCGCGTCAGCGCTAGCCGGACCGGGCGCCCCACCTGCTTCGCCGCCATCGCGCACAACGACACGTGCGACCACGACGAACCCTTGCAGCCGAAGCCGCCGCCGAGGAACGGCGAAATCACGCGCACGTGTTCCGGCGCGATGCCGAACACGGCGGCCACGGCCGTGCTCGCGCCCGACACGCCCTGCGTCGCATCGTGCAGCGTGAGCGTCGGGCCGTCCCAGCGCGCCATCGTCGCGTGCGGCTCGATCGGGTTGTGGTGCTGCATCGGCGTCGTATAGGTTGCGTCGACGCGCACCGCGCCTTCGCGCAAGCCGGCATCGACGTCGCCGCGCTGCGTGTCCATCGCGCGGCCCTGCTGCTTCGGCGGCACGCGCGCGCCGCGCTTCGCGTGCGCGAAATCCACTACGGCATCGCTCGCGCGATAGCGCACCTGCACGGCATGCGCGGCGTCGGTCGCCTGCTCCAGCGTTTCGGCCACGACGACCGCGACGGGTTCGTTGCTGTAGCGCACCGTGTCGTCCTGTAACAACGTGAGCCGGCGCCCCGCGGGCGGCGACAGCGGCGGCCGGCCGCCGTTGGGCAGCCGCATCGCGTTCTCGTGCGTGATCACGAGCAGCACGCCGGGCATCGTGCGCGCACGCGCCGTGTCGATCGACTCGATGCGGCCGGATGCGATGGTGCTCGTCACGAGCACCGCGTGCGCGAGCCGCACATCGGGGAACTCGGCCGCGTAGTGCGCGCCGCCCGTCACTTTCAGTACGCCGTCGACGCGGTCGAGCGGCTGTCCGGTCAGCGTGTTCATGCGGTACCTCCGGTCGGTCCGGCGGCGGTCTTCACCGCACGCACGATCGCGCGCTGCGCGAGCGCGACCTTGAAGCCGTTGCCGTCGAGCGGCGTGGCGTCGCGCAGCGCGAGCGCGGCCGCTTCATTCAGCGCGGCATCGCTCAACGCGTGCCCGGCGAGATGCTGCTCCGCGGCCGTCGCGCGCAACGGCTTGTGCGCGACGCCGCCGAGCGCGATCCGCGCATCGGCGATGCGCGGGCCGTCCATCCGCAGCGCGGCCGCGACCGACACCAGCGCGAACGCGTAGCTCGCGCGGTCCCGCACTTTCAGATAGTGCGCATGGTCGGCGAAGCGCGGCGGCGGCAAGTCCACCGCGGTGATCAGCTCGCCCGGTTCGAGCGTCGTGTCGAGATCGGGACGATCGCCCGGCAAGCGGTGAAACGACGCGATCGGAATCTGCCGCGCGCCGCGCGGGCCGCTCACCTGCACGACGGCGTCGAGCGCGGCGAGCGCGACGCTCATGTCCGACGGGTTCGCCGCCACGCATTGCGGGCTCGCGCCGAGGATCGCGTGCATCCGGTTGTGGCCGCCGATCGCCGCGCAGCCGCTGCCCGGCTCGCGCTTGTTGCACTGCGCGAACGCGGGATCGTAGAAATACGGGCAGCGCGTGCGCTGCATCAGGTTGCCGCCGACGGTCGCCATGTTGCGCAATTGCGCGGACGCGCCGGCGAGCAGCGCCTGCGACAGCAGCGGATAGTCGGCGCGCAGGCGCGGATGATCGGCCGCATCGCTGTTGCGCACGAGCGCGCCGATGCGCAAGCCGCCGTCGGGCAGCGCATCGACGGCGTCGAGGCCCGCGATGCGCGTGATGTCGATGAGCGCGACGGGCCGCGCGACGCCGCCCTTCATCAGGTCCAGCAGGTTCGTGCCGCCGCCGATGAAGGCCGCGCCGGGCCGCTGCGCCGCGCGCACGGCGCCGGCGACGTCCATCGCGCGTTCGTAGGAGATCGCTTCCATTGCGGTGCCCTCCGTCGGCTAGCCATGCGCCGCATGCGCGGCGCGCACGGCGGCGACGATGTTCGGGTACGCGCCGCAGCGGCACAGGTTGCCGCTCATGCGCTCGCGGATCTCGTCGTCCGACAGATGCGCGGGGCGGCGCCGCACGTCGCCGGTGGCGGCGCTGCCGGCGCCCGCCGCGAACTCGTCGAGCAGCGCGGTCGCCGAGCAGAGCTGGCCGGACGTGCAATAGCCGCACTGGAACGCATCGTGTTCGACGAACGCGCGCTGCACCGGGCTCAGCTCGCCGCCGCGCGCCAGCCCTTCGACGGTCGTGATCCGCTCGCCTTCGTGCATCACCGCGAGCGTCAGGCATGCGTTGATGCGCCGCCCGTCGACGAGCACCGTGCATGCGCCGCACTGCCCGCGATCGCAGCCCTTCTTCGTGCCCGTGAGGCCGGCGTATTCGCGCAGCGCGTCGAGCAGCGTGACGCGCGGTTCGAGCTGCAGCGTGTACGCCCGCCCGTTGATGTCGAGATGCACGGGCCGCGCCGGCACCGAATCGCGGCGGGGCGCGGCAGGTGCGGCTGCCGCGTACGGCGGTTGCGGATGAACGTGCGAGGCGGCGCTGACGGTCGCGGCAGCCGCCGCGGATTGCAGGAAGCGGCGCCGCGCGGCGCTGGGCGGCGTATCGTGCGGCGACGGCGGCGCCGCTGACTGGCCGGGCCCGCGCGGCGCCGGGGCGGCGTCGCGCGCCGGCTCGGCGGACGGAGAATCGGATCGATCGCTGGACATGGCTTCTGCTCGCTCCATGGTTGATGGACGCGGATGTGCCGCCCGCGCCCGGAGGGCGGCGCGGTCGGCACGCGCATCGCGCAAAGAGCAATTCCGGTGCCGCGAAACGGGGGAGCAGCGCCCATGTGCAATGCCGGCCCCGCCTCGTGGCGCGCACCGGGCGGCAAACGGGTCGGGTCGTCGCTGACTGCGCGTCCATGACGCCACGCTGGCGCACGGCTGGCCGTTCGCTGACGAAGCGGCAATAACGCCCGGATTTTTCGACGTGACCGGCAACGTATCGGTCACAAATTGCCGGCCGCATGTGCCGTGCCGCGCATGGCGTCCGCGTCGCCACGGCCGGGCCGCGGCGTTGCGCGCCGTGTAAATGCGCGCAGCATCCGCGTTCGCTGGAAAATTCCGCCATGCGTGCCGCGGCCGATTACCGCGAAGGCATCCGGTCAGCGTGACGAAAACATGTCGCGATGCCGCCGGAATCGCAAACGATTCACCGAAACGTCGCATCGCGGCGGCATACTCGAAAACGTTTCACGATCAGCCTGCCAGGAGAGAAGTCATGCGTCGCGTTTTCGTCGCCGTCGTTCTGTGTGCCGCCGTGTACGTCGCCGCCTGCAGCGACGACGCACCGCACGACGCCAACGCGACCGATGCCGCCGCGCCGCAGGCCGGCGCATCGAACGGCGCCGCCAGCGCGTTCAACAGCGACGCGAGCGCGAACGCCGCCGCGTCGGATGCCGCACCGCTCGCGCCGCCCGTCGTGCACTACCCGCCCGATGACGACGACGATGCGAAGCCCGCCACGAACGCGGCCGCGTCGAGCGCCGCCGCGTCGATGCCGGGCTGATCCCGCTGTCGCCTGACAGGAGTCGGTACTGCTCGGGGAGAGCGGTGGGCGCTCGCGTCGCGCCGCCACCGGCATGACGACACGGTGGATGGCGGCGTGAACGGCACGGTGCCGCGCCGCTTCGCGGGCCGTGTCGAGCATGGCCGCGCCGCTGTTCGGCCCCGGCCGCCGCCGGGCCCGTTTCCGCGCCGTAGGCGCGACAGCCACCGCGCGGCCTGCGCGTCAGACCGCGTGCGCGAGCGCGCGGTCGACGCGCGCGGCCTCGAAGCCGTCGTCCGCGTCGCGAAAGCGCAGCGGCGCCGCGCAATGCACGAGCGTGTCGATGAAGTACTTCGCGCGCGGCCACGGCCCGTAGCCGGCCGCCGTGTTGATGTGCCCGGCATCGCCGAGGTTCACGAACGCGCTGCCCAGGCGCTGCGCGAGCGCGCGCGCATCGGCGAGCGGCATCCACGGATCGGTCTCGCTGCCGATCACGATCGACGGCACCGCGAGCCGGCGCGCGTCGAACGGTCCGGCAAACGTGAATTTCTTCGGGCTGGCCGGCGCGACGAACAGCACGCCCGCCACATCGCCCACGTGCGGCCACTGCGCGAGCGCATGCGCGGCCGCGAGGCAGCCGAAGCTGTGCGCGGCGAGCACGAACGGGCCGCGCTCGCGATCGAGCAGCGCGCGCACCGATTGCGCCCAGCCCGCGAGATCGGGCGCGTCCCAGTCGTGCTGCTCGACGCGCAACGAGCGCGGGAACTGCCGCTCGAGCCAGGTCTGCCAGTGGGCGCCTTCGCTGCCGTGCAGGCCCGGAACGGTAACGAGCCGCGGCGGCCACGCCGATTTGCTGCATGCGCGCATGATTGCCCTCGCTTGCTTGAACACGAGGTTCGATTGTGGCGTCGGGTACGCGGCGACCGAACCAATATTTTGTGCTTTGCTTTTGCGCGGGGCGACGACCGGCGGCGGCCCGGCCAGCGCGTGACGACGGCCCGCATCGGCCGCACGCTCCGTGCGGCGGCGCAATGTGCGGCGAAACCGTAGAATGTGGGCTTCCCGTCAGCTTCACACGGAACCGGGCCCCGCGCCGACGCGCCGGGCCGTCCGTCAGGAGACGCCCGATGTCCGCCATGTCCGCCGGCGCGCCGCGCCCGGCTCCGCTCGCCGTTCCCGTGACGCGCCTCGCCGGCGCGCGCGCCCTCGCGCAATGAAGATCCTGTTCCATTCACCGCATCAGGAAGCCGACGCATGGCGCGACGAGATCGCGCGGGCGCTGCCGGAAGCCGAACTGCGCGCGTGGCAGCCGGGCGATACGGCCGCCGCCGACTACGCGCTCGTGTGGCGCGCGCCGCGCGCGTTCTTCACGCCGCGCGACGGCCTGCGCGCGATCTTCAACCTCGGCGCGGGCGTCGATGCGCTGCTCGCGCTCGAGCACGCCCATCCGGGCACGCTGCCCGCGCACGTGCCGCTGGTGCGGCTCGAAGATTCGGGCATGGCGCGGCAGATGGTCGAATACGTGACGCACGCGGTGCTGCGCTACCTGCGCCGCTTCGACGAATACGACCTGCTCCAGCGCGAACGCCGCTGGCAGCCGCTCGAACCGCACGCGCGCGCAAGCTTCACCGTCGCCGTCCTCGGGCTCGGCGTGCTCGGCGCGCAGGTCGCCCGCGCGCTCGCCGCACTCGGCCTGCCGGTGCGCGGCTATAGCCGCAGCGTGAAGCAGCTCGACGGCGTCACCACGTTCGCCGGCGACGGCGCGTTCGACGCATGCATCGACGGCGCGAAAGTGCTCGTCAATCTGCTGCCGAGCACGCGCGACACCGACGGCATCCTGTCGGCGCACGCATTCGCGCGGCTCGCGCGCGGCGCATACGTCGTCAACGTCGCGCGCGGCGCGCATCTCGTCGAAGCCGACCTGCTCGACGCGCTCGCGAGCGGCCAGGTCGCCGCGGCCACGCTCGACGTGTTCCAGCACGAACCGCTGCCGGACGACCATCCGTTCTGGCGCGCGCCGCGCGTCACGATCACGCCGCACAGCTCGGCCGAGACGCTGCGCGCGGAAGCCGTCGAGCAGATCGCCGGCAAGATCCGCGCGTTCGAGCGCGGCGCGCCCGTCAGCGGCATCGTCGACTACGCACGCGGCTACTGAATTCCGCCACAAAGAGAAACCAGGAGACAACCATGACGTTCCCCACCGCCGTCAAGATCGTCGAAGTCGGCCCGCGCGACGGCCTGCAGAACGAGAAGACCTTCGTGCCGACCGACGTGAAGATCGCGCTCGTCGACCGGCTGTCGCGCGCCGGTTTTCGCAACGTCGAGGCCGCGTCGTTCGTGTCGCCGAAATGGGTGCCGCAGATGGCCGACGGCGCCGACGTGATGGCCGGCATCGAGCGCCGCGCGGGCACCGTGTACTCGGTGCTCACGCCGAACCTGAAGGGCTTCGAGCATGCGCTCGCCGCCCGCGCGGACGAAGTCGTGATCTTCGGCGCGGCGAGCGAGGCGTTCTCGCAGCGGAACATCAACTGCAGCATCGCGGAGAGCATCGCGCGCTTCGAGCCCGTCGCGAAGGCCGCGAAGGATGCGGGCCTGCGGCTGCGCGGCAGCGTGTCGTGCGCGCTCGGCTGCCCGTACCAGGGCGAGGTGCCGGTGGCGTCGGTGGTCGACGTCGTCGAGCGGTTCGCCGCGCTCGGCTGCGACGAGATCGACATCGCCGACACGATCGGCGTCGGCACGCCGAAGCGCACGCGCGAAGTGCTCGCGGCGGTGACGCGCGTGTTCCCGCGCGAACGCCTGTCGGGCCATTTCCACGATACCTACGGCCAGGCGCTCGCGAACATCTACGCGGCGCTGTTCGAAGGGATCGAGATCTTCCACGCGTCGGTTGCGGGCCTCGGCGGCTGCCCGTACGCGAAAGGCGCGACCGGCAACGTCGCGACCGAGGACGTGCTGTACCTGATGCAGGGCCTCGGCATCGAGACCGGCATCGATCTCGCGCAGGTCGTCGCCGCCGGCGACTTCATCTCCAACGCGATCGGCCGCGCGAACGTGTCGCGCGCCGGTCGTGCACTGCTCGCCAAGGCGCAGAGCGCGGCTGACGCCGCGAACTGCGCCTGATCGCGCCACTCCACGGATTCTCCAACATGACGACACCCGCTTCATTCGATTCCCTGCCCGACTCCGCGCGACGCGTCGCGCTGCTGCTGCGCGAGCGCGGCCATGCGAAAGGCATCGTGATGCTCGCCGAAACCGGCAAGACGTCGGCCGAGGCCGCGGCCGGGCTCGGCTGCTCGGTCGCGCAGATCGCGAAGTCGATCCTGTTTCGCCGGCAGGCCGACGACGCGCCCGTGCTCGTCGTCGCGAGCGGCGTCAACCGCGTCGACGAAAGGAAGGTCGCCGCGCAAGTCGGCCCGGTTGGCCGCGCCGATGCGAAGTTCGTGCGCGACAACACCGGCTACGCGATCGGCGGCGTCTGCCCGATCGGCCATCTGGTCGAACCCGTCACGCTGATCGACGCCGACCTGCTCGCGCTCGACAGCCTGTGGGCCGCCGCCGGCCATCCGCACGCGGTGTTCAACCTGTCGCCGCACGAGCTCGTGTCGCTGACAGGCGCGCCCGTCGCGGACGTCGCGTTGCGGGAGCCCGCATGAGCGACGCGACGATGCCGGTCGCGACGGTCGCGTCGCCGTGCACCGACGTCTGCCGGATCGATCCGCGCACCGACTGGTGCGCGGGCTGCCTGCGCACGCGCGGCGAGATCAAGGGATGGCGTACGTCGGACGACGACGCGAGACGCGCGCTGCTCGCGCAGCTCGACGCGCGGCGGCGCCTGATCGCGGGCAGCGAGACATAAAAAAAAGCCGTTCAGCCTCACGGGCGAACGGCGTCGAGATCGGAATCCTGTGAACGTGATCAACGTCACAGCCCGCATCATACGAGCGACGCGGCCGCATCGCATCGGGTGTTTCCCTACAACTTCCTGCCGCGCTTTTCGCGGCTGCACGCGACGCCCTCTCGCGCGCAATCGCCGTTCCCGACACGCGCAGTCGGCGCGCCGCGGCGCGACCGCGCAGCCGCGCCGAATCGTCCGACCGTATCAGTTACCGACCGCCTCGCGACGCGCGGGCACGATGCGCCAGCCGAGGTTCACGCCGGCCGCCGCGAGCAGGATCAGCAGCGCGCCGAACATCTGCGTCCACGCGAGCGTCTGCCCGAACGCGATGCGATCGACGGCGATCGCGACGACCGGATAGACGAACGACAGCGCGCCCGTCATCGCGGTCGGCAGCTTCTGCACCGCGCCGTACAGCAACACGTACATCAGCCCCGTGTTGACGATGCCGAGCACGATCAGGTCGGCCCATTGCCCGGCCGTCGCCGGCAACGTGTCGAAGTGCGCGAACGGCGCGAGCAGCACGATGCCGAGGCCGACCTGCAGCAGCGCGAGCAGATGCGGCGGCGTGCCCTTCAGGTGCTTCGTGATGATCGACGAGATCGCATACAGGAACGCCGCGCCGAGCGACAGCGCGACGCCTTCCAGATATGCGCCGGGCACCGCGAGCACGGCCGGCTCGACGCGCACCACGAACACGAGCCCCGCGAACGCGAGCACGAGCCACGCGACCGTCGACGCGGTGATCCGCTCGCGGAACACGATCGCGCCGAGCGCGACCAGCATGAACGGCTGCGTGTTGTAGACGGCGGTCGCCATCGAGATCGACGCACGCGAATAGGCGGCGAAAAGCAGCAGCCAGTTCGCGACGATCGCGAGGCTGCCGAGCGTCACGAGCACGAGCATCCGCGGCGAGAACAGCGAGCGGCGCAGGAAGCCGAACGCCGCGCAGACGATCGCGAGCGTCGCCGTGCCGAATACGCAGCGGAAGAACACGACATTGGTCAGCGGCTGCTGCGACGACATCACGAGCCAGCCGATCGTGCCGGACATCAGCATCGCGACGATCATCTCGGCGGCGCCGCGGCGAATTTCATTCGTGGCCATCATGGATTCCGTTGAAGAGAGGGGACGACTTCGATTCTAGAAACTTGCCTTCGCCACAACCACGGCTAAACTGAAGCGAATCAGCCGATTCACCTTCGAAACCAAAGCGATCATGCCGAAACGCCTTTCCCCGCCCGCCGTCGCGTCGCTCGACGCGACCGACCGCGCGATCGTCGCCGCGCTGGCCGACGACGCACGCATCGCGACCAGCGAACTCGCCCGGCAGATCGGTCTGTCGGCGCCCGCCACCGCCGACCGCGTGCGGCGGCTCGAGGCGCAAGGCGTGATCGCCGCATTCACCGTCGAGCTCGACCCGCGCGCGCTCGGCTATACGCTGCAGGCGATCGTCCGCGTGAAGCCGCTGCCGGGCCAGTTGCATCTGGTCGAGGAGTTGCTGCGGCGGATTCCGGAATTCGTCGAATGCGACAAGGTCACCGGCGACGACTGCTTCATCTGCCGGCTCTACCTGCGCACGATCGAGCACCTCGACGACATCCTCTCGAAGGTGACGGAGCGCGCGGAGACGAGCACCGCGATCGTGAAATCGACGCCCGTGCCGCGCCGCCTGCCGCCGCTCGTCGAAGACGACCACGCGCGCCGCTAAGCCGCTGGCGGCGCACACCGCCGAGCCGCTGGCGGCGCAGACCGCCGAGCCGCTGGCGGCGCACACCACTGAACCGCGGGCGGCACGCCCGCACGCACCGTCACGCGGCTGGGTCGCGCGCCTCGAAGAACGCGAGCAGTTCGTCGATCAGCGCGGCCGGCGCCTCTTCCGCAATGTAGTGCCCGCAGTCGAGCGCGCGGCCGCTGACGTCGCGCGCGACGCGCCGCCATTCGTCGAGCGGATCGAAGCAGCGGCCGACGACCCCGTGCTCGCCCCACAGCACGCGCAGTGGGCACGCGACCTTGTTGCCGCGTTCGAGGTCCGCACGGTCGTGCTCGAGATCGATCGTCGCCGACGCGCGGTAGTCCTCGCACATCGCATGCACGGCGCCCGGCTGCGCGAGCGCCGCCCGGTACGCGTCGAGCGCCTCGGGCGCGAACGGCGCCAGCCCGGCCGAGCGGTTGCCCATCACGCGTTCGATGTACGCATCGGTGTGCGCGCCGATCAGCGTCTCGGGCAGCGGCTCGGGCTGGATCAGGAAGAACCAGTGGAAATACGCGGTCGCGAACGCGCGATCGGTTTTCTCGTACATCGCGAGCGTCGGCGCGATGTCGAGCAGCATCATCCGCTCGACGGCATCCGCGTGATCGAGCGCGAGCCGGTGCGCGACCCGCGCGCCGCGATCGTGCGCGCACACGTGGAAATGCTCGAAGCCGAAATGCCGCATCACGGCGACCTGGTCCGCCGCCATCGCCCGTTTCGAATACGGCGCGTGCCGCGCGTCGCTCGGCGGTCGGCCCGATGCGCCGTAGCCGCGCAGGTCGGTGGCGATCACCGTGAAGTGATTCGCGAGCGTCGCGGCAACGCGATGCCAGATCATGTGGGTCTGCGGATGGCCGTGCAGCAACAGCAGCGGCGGCCCTGCGCCTCCTTTGACACCGAAGATGTCGGTGTCCTGCACCGTCACGCGAAACGATGCAAACGCGTCAAACGACATGGTTTGTTTCTCGTTGGTTTGTTATGGCGGCTATTTTAAAAGTGCCGGCGCGTCTTCACAGCGAGGTCACCACCCGAAACCGTAGAAAGAGAACACTCACTCGATTGCCGGCCTACCGCGCCTTTTGCTAAGCTCGCGTAGAATCGCACGACCGTTCGTATTAATATGCCCGAATGCGTTCCGCGGCTACACTCGAAGCACCGTTCGACCGCCACGCCCCCCGGAGACTGGAGACATCACATGGCATTGCCCACCGTCCTGCAGAACCTGACGCTCCCCGTCATCGCGTCGCCGATGTTCATCGTCAGCTACCCCGAACTCGTGCTCGCGCAATGCAAGGCGGGCATCGTCGGTTCGTTCCCCGCGCTCAATGCGCGCCCGGCCGAACTGCTCGACGAGTGGCTCACGCAAATCCAGTCGGAACTCGCCGAGCACAAGGCGAAACATCCCGACGCGGTGATCGGCCCGATCGCGGTCAACCAGATCGTCCACCAGTCGAATGCACGGCTCGAGCACGACGTGCGCGTGTGCGTCGAGCACAAGGTGCCGATCTTCATCACGAGCCTGCGCGCACCGGCGCGCGAGATCGTCGACGCGGTGCACGGCTACGGCGGCATCGTGCTGCACGACGTGATCAACCTGCGCCACGCGCAGAAGGCGCTCGAAGCGGGCGTCGACGGGCTGATCCTCGTCGCGGCCGGCGCCGGCGGCCACGCGGGCACGACATCGCCGTTCGCGCTGGTCGGCGAAGTCCGCAAGATCTTCGACGGCCCGATCGTGCTGTCCGGCTCGATCGCGAACGGCGGCTCGATCCTTGCCGCGCAGGCGATGGGCGCCGACTTCGCGTACATGGGCACGCGCTTCATCGCGACGCAGGAAGCGCACGCGATCGACGACTACAAGCACGCGATCCTGAACGCGAAATCGTCGGACATCATCTACACGAACCTCTTCACGGGCGTGCACGGCAACTACATCCGCGAGAGCATCGAGAAGGCCGGCCTCGATCCGGACGCGCTGCCGGAATCCGACAAGACCAAGATGAATTTCGGCAGCGACAAGACCAAGGCGTGGAAGGACATCTGGGGCGCCGGCCAGGGCGTCGGCCTGATGGACGATCTGCCGAGCGTGGCTGCGCTCGTCGAGCGGCTCAAGCGCGAGTACGACGACGCGAAGGCGCGGCTCGGCATCCCGCGCTGACGGATGCGGCGGCCGTGGTGGCCGCCATCGGCCGCCATCGGCGCGAGATCGTCGCCCCAACGAAAAAAGCGCGAACCGCAGCGGTTCGCGCTTTTTTATTGCCCCGCCGCGGCGGAACGACGCGGCTCAGCTCGCGCGCTTCATCCGCGTGATCGGCAGCACGCGCAGGCGCGATTCGATCGACGGGCACAGCGACTGCCCTTCGAAACGCGCGGCGAGGAAGTCGACGAACGAGCGCACCTTCGCGGACACGTGGCGACGGCTCGCGTACACCGCATAGATCGGCGCCTCGTGCGGCGGCACCGAATCGAGCAGCACCGGCACGAGCCGGCCCGCTTCGATGTCGTCGCCGACCACTTCGGTGCCGAGCAGCGCGATGCCCGCGCCGGCGAGCACGGCCGCGCGCAGCCCTTCGAGATGGTTCACGATCAGGTTGCCGTTCAGGCTCACGCGCGACGCGGCGGCCGCGTCGATCACCAGCGAATCGAGCATCGTCGAATTCGAATCGCGCCGCAGGTAGTTGTGATTCGCGAGATCGGCGATCGTCCGGGGCGTGCCGTGCTTCTCCAGATACGCAGGCGACGCGACCAGCAGGATGTGCGCGGTCGCGATCTGGCGCGCGACCAGCGACGACGATTTCAATCCGTTCGGCGCCGCGCGCACCGCGACGTCGTAGCCTTCCTCGATCAGGTCGACCACGCGATCGGACAGCGTCATGTCGACGGTCACGTCCGGGAACCGGCCCGCATAATCGGTGACGGCCTGCATCACGTGCCGCAGCCCGAACGCGGACAGCGACGTCACGCGCAGCCGGCCCTGCGGCACCACGCTCGCGGCGCCGACGGCCTGCCCGGCTTCGTCGAGTTCGGACAGCGCCTGCACGAGGCGCTCGTAGTATTCGCGTCCCGCCTCGGTCGGCGCGACGCGTCGTGTCGTGCGATGCAGCAGCCGGGCGCCGAGCTGCTGCTCGAGGTGCATCACGTGCTTGCTCGCCATCGCCGCCGACATCTGCATGCGCTCCGCCGCGCCGACGAAGCTGCCCACTTCGACGACGTAGCGAAACACATTCATGCTGACGAGGGTATCCATCGAACTAGCTCGCAATCCCGGGAAATCGACCAATTACGAGATAGGGTAACAAAGGCGGGGAAACAGAAAGGTCAAGAAAGGCAAAACGGCGCCGCGGGTGGCGGCGCCGCTTCGGACTGAAAATGACGGGCAGGAAAACATGCAGCCGAAACGCGCGATTGACGCGCGGCCGGCGCACCGATCGCGCGTGCGCGTCAGAACTTCGCGCGGATGCCCGCGCCGAACGTGTTGCCGGTCGACAGGCCGCTGATGTGGTCGTTCATGTAGGCCGCGTAGACGTCGGTGCGCTTGGACAGCGGATAGTCGTAGCCGACGGCCCAGGTCTGGCGCGTCTGGTCGAGGCCGCCCGCGTCGCGCGAGTACGCATACGACGCCATCGCGTTGCCCACGCCGATCGGCACCGACACGCCGCCCTGCGCGGTGTTCACGTGCCAGCTGCCCGCGACCTGGTCGTTCTTCGTATACATGTACTGGCCGAACAGCTTCACGAGCTTCAGGTCGTAGGTGGCGCCGACCAGCGCGATGCCCTGGCTCTTCATGCCGGTCACGAGCGCGCTCAGGTCCTGCGGGCCGTTGTTGAAGTTCACGTACTGATACACGGCGGTCGCCGCGAACGGGCCGTTCGCGTAGTTGAACTGCGCGCTCCACTTCTTCGAACGGTTGTCGCCGGCCTGGTTGCCGAGCGCGTACATCGCGCCGAAGTTCAGGCCCCCGAACGAAGGCGACGTGTAACCCAGCGCGTTGTTCCAGCCCGAATCGCCCACCGCGCCCTGATCGCTCGGATAGGTCGGGAACGTGCCGAGGCCGAGGAACACGTGATACACCATCGGCGAGAAGGTGTACGAGTCGTAGAACGGGTTGAACAGGATCGTCGACAGGAACAGGTGCGTCGTCAGGCGGCCCGCCGTCACCGTGCCGTACGGCGAGCTGATGCCGACGTATGCGTTGCGCGCGAAGAACGTGTCGCCCTGGAAGCGGCCGTACTGGCCGTTCTGCGCACGGAAGAAGCTCTCCAGCGTGAAGATCGCCTTGTAGCCGCTGCCGAGATCCTCGGCGCCGTGCAGGCCCCAGTACGACGTCGACATGCCGCCGCCCGACACGTTCCACGCGCGATCGCCGCCCGGGAACTTGGTGGCGCCGACCCATTCGTCAACCTGCCCGTAGAGCGAGACGCTCGACTGCGCATGGACGGGTGCGGCAGCCGCCACGCAGGCGGCTGCGGCGATCAGCTTGACGGACGTGCGCGACGCACGGCGGGCGAATGCTTTCATGGGATCTCCAGGTTTTGTCGAATAGTCGATAAGTGGCGCGAGCGTTGTTGTATGGAGCCGAGTGCTTGCGTCGTATGGGGCGCAGCCATCTTTACGGATCATTCGTCCGGTCAAAATTGCGCACGCTTATTGCGGGTATAGCGTCGGCATTAACTTCGCGGCAGGTATCCATGGCCGCACGCACGGCGGCGGCCCGGCACGAACGCGGTCGCACGGGCGGGCGGCGGCGCGGCATGGCGTGCCGGGCGCGAAAGATAGCGCAATGCGGCGGGAAAATCAGCGGGAATCTGCGCGCGACTGTGGCGAATTCGCATCAGCCGGCAAGGGGACGAGCGCCGGGGCGCTCAGTTTCGGTAGAACGGGGAGAAAAACGGCGAGTGCGCAGGCTCTTCCTGCGAGCGGGGCGGCGGCATCGGGCGGCCGCCGCGCTCCTCGTTGTAGCGCGCGACGTCGGCGCGGATCGAGCCGGCTCGCAGCGGGACGTTGCCGCCGCCCGGCGGGCGCGGCATCTGGCGGACTTCGGCGTTGATCGGCCGATACGGGCTTTGCGCGGCGTAATGGCCGTACGACGGTGTCGGGCGCAGCCCCCAGCGGGAGCCGGCGCCGCTCACGCCGCCGGGACGCACGCCGGCAGACGGCGGCACGCGACGCCACACCGGCGCGCCGCCGGCGGGCTGACCGTACGCGCGCATGTCGCCGCCGCCGAAGCCGTGGCTGCCGAACCCGTGACCGCCGTGGGGAGGCTGGGCGAGCGCGAGCGGCATCAGCAGCGTGCCGAGCACGCCTGCCACCCATCGTCCGATCTTCCGTTTCACCCGTTCCGTCATCGTTCCGTGCCCATCGACGCCCGCCGCCGGCTCCTTTCGGCCGACCCAAGGCTTTCAGCAGTAATTTATGAGCGGGGGGAAAGCGTGTCGAGCCAAAAAGTGTTATGTCGCCGGCATCGGTGTAACACCATGTTACTGCTAGGTTTTTTCACTTCCGGGCGCGATCGCGACGGAACGTTCTTCCGCGGTTTTGGCGGCGGGCGGCCCTGGACGGCGGCCACCGTTGCATGCCATCGATTCATCAATCGATTCGCACAATGAATTTGTGTAGTGAATCGTCAACCGGGACAATAACGCCATCCGCGCGCGCGACGCGCGCCTTCGTCGTTTCCGAATCGAGTTCCCGATGGCCCGTCCCCGTTTTCTTCCCGACAACTTCACGCTCGCGCTCGTCGGCACCGTCGTGCTCGCGAGCCTCGTGCCGTGCCGCGGCCCGGCCGCCCATGCGTTCAACTGGGCGACCAACATCGCCGTCGGCCTGCTGTTTTTCCTGCATGGCGCCAAACTGTCGCGCGAAGCCGTCGTCGCGGGCGCGACGCACTGGCGGCTGCACGCGCTCGTGCTGCTCAGCACGTTCGCGCTGTTCCCGCTGCTCGGCCTCGCGCTGAAACCCGTGCTGCAGCCGCTCGTCACGCCGACGCTGTACGCGGGCGTGCTGTTCCTCTGCACGCTGCCGTCGACGGTCCAGTCGTCGATCGCGTTCACGTCGATCGCGAAGGGCAACGTGCCGGCCGCCGTGTGCGCGGCCTCCGCGTCGAGCCTGCTCGGGATCTTCGTCACACCGGCGCTCGTCGGGCTGATGATCACGTCGCAGTCGGCCGCGGCCGCGTCGCCGTGGAGCACCGTCGGCAGCATCGTGATGCAACTGCTCGTGCCGTTCATCGCCGGCCAGTTGCTGCGGCCCGTGATCGGCGGCTGGATCGACCGCAATCGCGGCGTGCTGCGCTTCGTCGACCAGGGCTCGATCCTGCTGGTCGTCTACGTCGCGTTCAGCGAGGCCGTCAACGAGGGGCTGTGGCACCAGATTCCGCCGCGCGCGCTCGGCGGCCTGCTCGTCGTCAACCTCGTGCTGCTCGCGATCGCGCTGCTGCTGACCGCGTTCGTCAGCAAGCGGCTCGGCTTCAACCGTGCCGACCAGATCACGATCATCTTCTGCGGATCGAAGAAGAGCCTCGCGGCCGGCGTGCCGATGGCGAAGGTGATCTTCTCGGCGAACGCGGTCGGCGCGATCGTGCTGCCGCTGATGCTGTTTCACCAGATCCAGCTGATGGCGTGCGCGGCGCTCGCGCAGCGCTGGGGCGCGCGCGACACGAGCGGCGAGCACGACGAGCGCGCCGCGACGGCCGCATCCGGCGCGCTGAGCGCGGGCAAGCGCTGACGCGTCCGGGGGCGCGATGGCCGCCGCGGGCGGCTTTCCGCTTTCCGCTTTCCGCTCATCGCCCCCCGTTTTCGGTCCCTCGCCACTTCCGGCCACGCGCCGATGCGCATCCGGCGCGATGCACCGGCAACGCCGGTCATGTCACGAAATCTTCATTCAATTCTCCGCGCGCGATGCCGTTAAGCCGGACGTCCCGTCGATTCGGCTGCCCTCGCCCATGCCCGCGCCCCACTCCGGTTCCGCCGCCACCCGCACCTCGCGCCTGATCGCGGATCGCGCGCTCGCCGCCGTCTTCCAGCCGATCGTCGACCTCGGGTCGGGGACGGTCGTCGGTTACGAAGGGCTGATCCGCGGCCCGCGCGGCACCGACCTCGAGCCGCCCGCCGCGCTGTTCGCGCAGGCCGCGCGCGAAGGCGAAACCATCGCGCTCGAACGGGCGGCCGCGCTCGCCTGCCTCGACGCGTTCGCGGCGCTCGGCTGCGACGGCAAGCTGTTCCTCAATTTCAGCGCGGGCACCATCCTCACGCTCGCCAGCGAACGCGAGCGCGCATGCCAGTTCCTCGGCCGCGCGCACATCGGCGCCGAACGCATCGTGATCGAGCTCACCGAGCAGAACGCGATTCCCGATCTCGCGGACATCGGGCCGGCGGTCGCGTCGCTGCGCGACGCCGGCATCCAGTTCGCGCTCGACGACTACGGCACCGCGAACGCGAGCATGAACCTGTGGCTGCGCCTGCACCCGGACCTCGTGAAGATCGACCGCTTCTTCATTCACGACATCGCGCGCGACCCGCTCAAGTTCGAGGCCGTGAAGGCGATGCAGCACTTCGCGCAGGCGAGCGGCGCGAAGCTGATCGCGGAAGGCATCGAGAACGAATGCGACCTGATCGTCGTGCGCGACATGGGCATCTGCTGCGTGCAGGGCTTCCTGCTCGGCCGGCCGAACGCGCAGCCGTCGCGGGTGGTCGCGCCGGCCGCGCGCGACGCGATCCGCGCGCCGCACATCGCGGTGTTTCCCGGCATGACGCGCGCGGTGCGGCCGGCCGGCACGATCGCCGGGAAGATGCTCGTGCCCGCCCCGGCGCTGCCGCGCGACGCGACCAGCAACGACGTGCTCGACCTGTTCAACCGGATGCCCGACCTGCACGCGGTCGCGCTCGTCGAGCGCGGGCGGCCCGTCGCGCTCGTCAATCGTCGCGGCTTCATCGACCGTTTCGCGCTGCCGTATCACCGCGAGGTGTTCGGGAAGAAGCCGTGCCTGCAGTTCGCGAACGATGCGCCGCTGATGATCGACAACGCGACGACCTTCGAGCAACTCGCGCTGCTGCTCGCGAGCCACGACCAGCGCTATCTCGCGGACGGCTTCGTGATCACCGAACACGGCCGCTATGTCGGGCTCGGCACCGGCGAGAGCCTGGTGCGCACGGTGACCGAAATGCGCATCGAGGCCGCGCGCTACGCGAATCCGCTGACCTTCCTGCCCGGCAACATCCCGATCAGCGCGCACATCGACCGCCTGCTCCAGCGCGACGCCGGCTTTCATGCGTGCTACGTCGACCTGAACCAGTTCAAGCCGTTCAACGACCAGTACGGCTACTGGCAAGGCGACGAAGTGCTGAAGTTCGCCGCGACCGTGCTGGCCGGCGTATGCGACCCGCAGCGCGACTTTCTCGGCCATGTCGGCGGCGACGATTTCCTGGTGCTGTTCCAGCGCGACGACTGGCGCGAGCGCGCCGCCGACGCGATCGCGCGCTTCAACGACGGCGCGCGGCTCTTCTACACGCAGGCCGACCGGCAGGCGGGCGGGCTGCATGGCGAGGACCGCCACGGCAACCCGGCGTTCTTCGGCTTCGTGACGATGGCGATCGGCGCGGTGGGCGTGCCGGCCGGCGCGCACGGCGCGAAACGCTACGGCAGCGACGAGATCGCGTCGGTCGCCGCGCTCGCGAAGCGGCGGGCGAAGCAGCAGCCGGACGGGCTCGCGGTCGTCGATCTCGATGCCGGCCGCGCCGCGCTGCGGCATCGCGGCGAACCGCCGGCCGTGGCGGTGGCGGCCGGCTGAACGACGGACGGTCGCCCGCGACGCACGGAAAACCGGCGCACCATGCGAGGGGGCCGATGCCCGGCCGCTGCAACGTTCGGCTGTCGCGCAACGGCCTCTCATCGTCATCGGTCACGGCCACGGCGCCTCCACGCTCGCACGGGCGCGCGGTCCGACTGCCCATTTTGCGGCGCTGCGTCGGCACCGCCGGACACCCGCACGCCCACCTTGCCTTTTTCGCGTTTTGTTTAGTATTTTTAGTAACGGCGTTTTCGCAGATTAGCGCTTAAAAATCCGCTATTTGCGGGTATTCCCCGGTTATCCGGCCCGAATTCCGCGATACGTTTTACTATACAATCGCCTCCACCCTAAACAAACCGGACCCCGAACGATGGGTACGACCATTCGCGATGTGGCGCGGGCGGCTGAGGTTTCGATCGGCACCGTCTCCCGCGCGCTGAAAAACCAGCCCGGCCTGTCCGAAGCCACGCGCGCGCGCATCGTCGGGATCGCGCAGCAGCTCGGCTACGATCCCGCCCAGCTGCGGCCGCGCATCCGCCGGCTCACGTTCCTGCTGCACCGGCAGCACAACCGCTTTCCCGCGAGCCCGTTCTTCTCGCACGTGCTGCACGGCGTCGAGGACGCGTGCCGCGAGCGCGGCATCGTCCCGACGCTGCTCACGGTCGGCCCGAACGACGACGTGCTGCGCCAGATGCGCCCGCACGCGCCCGACGCGATCGCGGTCGCCGGCTTCATCGAGCCCGAGACGATCGAGGCGCTCGCCGCCACCGGCCGGCCGCTCGTGCTGATCGACCTGTGGGCGCCCGGGCTGCGCTCGGTCA
Source organism: Burkholderia anthinoferrum (assembly GCF_002925705.1). Classification (NCBI taxonomy): domain Bacteria; kingdom Pseudomonadati; phylum Pseudomonadota; class Betaproteobacteria; order Burkholderiales; family Burkholderiaceae; genus Burkholderia; species Burkholderia anthinoferrum. Next base: position 18,952 of record NZ_LFZP01000006.1, on the reverse strand, counting down.
ACATCGACAACGCGACCGGCGCGGCACTCGCGATGCGCCACCTGCTCGCCACCGGCCGCTCGCGGATCGCCTTCATCGGCGGCTCGGCCGCGCACTACAGCATCGCGCAGCGCGCGATCGGCTATCGGCGCGCGTTCTTCGAAGCCGGGCGGCTGTTCGATCCCGCGTACGAAGTGACGATCGACGCCGGGCTCGACCCCGACACGGGCGCCGCGCGTGCGATGGAGCAACTGCTCGACGCGCCGGGCCCGCGGCCCGAAGCCGTGTTCGCGTACAACGACGCAGCCGCGCTGGCCGCGCAGCGCGTGTGCATCGCGCGCGGGCTGCGGATTCCGGACGACATCGCGATCGTCGGCTTCGACGACATCCCGGCCGCCGCGCACGCGAGCCCGCCGCTCACGACGCTCGCGGTCGACAAGGAAGCGCTGGGCCGCCGCGGCGTCGAGCTGCTGCTCGCCGAAGCGCCCGAGCGCACCGAGATTTCCCTGCCCGTCGAGCTGATCGTGCGGGCCAGCAGCCAGCCCGCCGGCTCCCCGGCACTCGATACCGCCACGGTCCAAGAATCATGAACATGCCTCCGGTCCAACCCCGCGCCGCCGCGCCGGCCGGCCACGCGCCAGCCGCACCGTTCGTCGCGAGCTTCCGCGATCCGTCGTTCCTGCTGTCGCACGTCGAAGACACGCTGCGCTTCTACGCGGCCAACGCATTCGACCCGACGGGCGGCTTCTACCACTACTTCCGCGACGACGGCAGCATCTACAACCGCACGTCGCGCCATCTCGTCAGCAGTTGCCGGTTCGTCTTCAACTACGCGATGGCGTACCGGCATTTCGGCGATCCGCGCCACCTGGAATACGCGCGCCACGGGCTGCGCTTCCTGCGCGACGCGCACTGGGACGACGCGCTGCAGGGCTACGACTGGGAGCTCGACTGGCGCGACGGCGCGAAGCGCGCGACGCTCGACGGCACGCGCCACTGCTACGGCCTCGCGTTCGTGCTGCTCGCGGCCGCCCACGCGACGATGGCCGGCATCGACGAAGCGCGCCCGCTGATCGCGGCCACCTACGAGCTCGCCGAGCACCGCTTCTGGGATGCGGCCGCGGGCCTCTATGCGGACGACGCGACGCCGAACTGGAACGTATCGACGTATCGCGGCCAGAACGCGAACATGCACATGACGGAAGCGCTGCTCGCCGCCTACGAGGCGACCGGCCACCTCACGTACCTCGATCGCGCGGAAAAGCTCGCCACCCACATCACGCAGCGCCAGGCCGCGCTGTCGGGCGGGCTCGTGTGGGAGCACTACCATGCGGACTGGTCGGTCGACTGGGACTACAACAAGGAAGACAGCTCGAACATCTTCCGCCCGTGGGGCTTCCAGCCCGGGCACCAGACCGAATGGGCGAAGCTGCTGCTGATCCTCGAGCGGCACCGCCCGCTCGACTGGCTCGTGCCGCGCGCGACCGAGCTGTTCGACGCGGCGCTCACGCACGCATGGGACGCCGATCACGGCGGCCTCTGCTACGGCTTCGGCCCGGACTTCACGATCTGCGACCACAACAAGTATTTCTGGGTGCAGGCGGAGACCTTCGCGGCGGCCGCGATGCTCGGCGCGCGCACCGGCAGCGAGCGTTTCTGGGACTGGTACGACGAGATCTGGCGCTACAGCTGGGCGCACTTCGTCGATCACCGCTACGGCGCGTGGTACCGGATCCTCACCTGCGACAACCGCAAGTACAGCGACGAGAAGAGCCCGGCCGGCAAGACCGACTATCACACGATGGGCGCCTGCTACGACGTGCTCGCGACCCTCGCGCGCGCGCAACGCAGCGAGCCGACGCAATGAGCGGCGGCACGTTTCCGGCTTTCGTGTCGGCGGGCGACATCCTGACCGACATGGTGCGCGCGGGCGACGCGCAGTGGACGTCGGTGCCGGGCGGCGCCGGCTGGAACGTCGCGCGCGCGGTCGCGCGGCTCGGCGTGCCGAGCGCGCTCGCCGGCGCGATCGGCGAAGACTGCTTCTCCGACGTGCTGTGGCGCGCGAGCGAAGCGGCCGGCCTCGACCTGCGCTTCCTGCAGCGCGTCGCGCGGCCGCCGCTGCTCGCGATCGTCCACGAGACGCGCCCGCCCGCGTACTTCTTCATCGGCGAAGCGAGCGCCGATCTCGCGTTCGATCCGGCACGGCTGCCGGCCGGCTGGACCGATCATGTGAAATGGGCGCATTTCGGCTGCATCAGCCTCGTGCGCGAACCGCTCGCGAGCACGCTGGCCGCGCTCGCGGCCGACCTGCATGCGCGCGGCGTGAAGATCAGCTTCGACCCGAACGTGCGGAACCTGATGACGGCCGCGTACCGGCCGACGCTGGAGAAGATGGCCGCCCTCGCCGACCTGATCAAGGTGTCCGACGAAGACCTGCGGCACCTGTTCGGCGGCGATGGCCCCGACGCGATCGCGGCGGTGCGCGCGCTGAACCCGCGGGCGGCCGTGCTCGTCACGCGCGGCGCGCAGGCGGCCACGCTCCATGCGGACGGCGACGTGCACGAAGCCAGCCCGCCGCGCGTCGAGGTGGCCGACACCGTCGGCGCGGGCGACGCGTCGATCGGCGGCCTGCTGTTCAGCCTGATGGCCGCGCCGCGGCGCGGCTGGCGCGAGCATCTCGCGTTCGCGGTGGCGGCCGGCGCCGCCGCGTGCCGGCATACGGGCGCGCACGCCCCGGCGCTCGACGAGGTCGTCGCGCTGCTTGAAGGGTGAAGGCACGCTGAAAAGGCGAAGAAGGAACGGTGGCCGGCCGCCGATCGGTCACCGATAAACCGCATTCACCATGCTGCGCCGCAGTGCTACGATGAAGCGTCCTATTGCGGGAGAGGCACGATGGACACGAACACGTTCACCAAAGGCATCTACACGGCCAAGGCGCATACGCACCGCTCGGACAACGGCGAGTTTCAGGGCTACGTGATCCTGGCGCGGGACGACGGCGACGAGACGGAAAACATGCGCTACGACGTCCACACGACGAGTTCGAGCGAGGAAGAAGCGTTCGAGGAAGCCAAGGCGCTCGCGCACCGGATCCTCGGCGAGATCGAGCTGTGACGCGCAGCACCCTCACGCGCGCGCCGCGGTGCGACCGCGACGCGCCGTCCCGCTCGATTCAGAGCAGCCGCGCCACCATCGATACCAGCATCGTCAGCACCAGCGTCGACATGAACGGGAACGGGTAGCGCCGCCCGCCGAGCGTCAGCGTGACGTCGCCCGGCATCCGCCCGATGCCGAGCTTGCCGAGCCACGGCCAGCAGCGCGTGAGGATCATCACCGCGATGAACGTCGTCAATAGCCAGCGCAGCATGCCTGAGGCCCGTTTACATGGGGAACGTACATGTGTCGCGCCCGTCAGAGCGCGTGCGAACGGTCGCCGCGCGCGAACGCGTCGAGCGTGCCGTCGATCCCGCGCGAAAACGCGATCACCTTGAACAGCTCGCCCATCTCGGCCTCCGAGATCAGCTTCTGCACCGCGTTCGCGGCCGGCAGGAACGCGTGGACGTCGGACGGATCGATCGCGGCCAGCGCGTCGGTGATGCCCGCGTTCAACAGGAAGCGCGCCTGCGACGTGTAGCCGAGCAGATCGGCGCCGGTCGCGACGCCCGCGTCGTAGATGCCGGTGAATTCGACGTGCGCGGTGATGTCCTGCAGGCCCGGGTACACGAACGGGTCGTCGTGCGCGTGGTGGCGGTAGTGGCACATCAGCGTGCCGCGGTCGCGCTGCGGGTGGTAGTACTCGTGCGCGGGGAAACCGTAGTCGACCAGCAGCACCGCGCCGCGCGCGAGCATCGTGCAGACGGTGCGCGTGAACGCCAGCGCGGCCTCGTGCGTTTCGGTCACGTAGCCGTCGCCGACGTCCAGCCCCGCGAGCACCGCCGGCAACGCGGCCGCGCCGACCGGCCGGTCGTCGAACACGAACGCCTGCCGCGCGTCGAGCGCGACGCCGCGCTCGCGCCACGCGCCGTCCGCCTTCGCGAAGAGGCGCACCGGCATCGCGTCGAGCACCTCGTTGCCGACCACGACACCCTCGAACCGCTCGGGCAGCGCGTCGAGCCAGCGCACCTTCGCGGCCCGCGCCGGCACCGCGGCTTCGATCGTGTCGCGCTGCCGTTCGCGCAGTTCGCCGGACAGGTCGACGATCAGGTATTCGTCGAGTTCGACGCCCGGCGCGTCGAGCGCCGCGAGCAGCCCGGCCGCGAGCTTGCCCGTGCCGGCGCCGAACTCCATCACGCGGCGCGTGCCGCTCGCCGCCAGTGCTTCGGCGACCGGATTCGCGAGCGTCTGCGCGAATAGCGGCGACAGCTCGGGCGCGGTGACGAAGTCGCTGCCGTCGTCGGCGCGACGCCCGAACTTGCGCGCGCCGCCGCTGTAATAACCGAGGCCCGGCGCATACAGCGCGCGCTCCATGAAGCGGTCGAACGGCAGCCAGCCGCCGGCCGTCGCGATCTCGTCGCGCAGTTGCGCGGCGAGGGTTTCGGACTGCGCGAGCGCGTCAGGGCCGGGAGCAGGTAAACTAGCGGGTTCGTGAGCTTTCGGGTTCATCCCGGCATTGTAAATGACCGTTTCAGCCGATACGTCGACCCCACGCGTGGTGCTCGTCACGGGCGCCCTGGGCAGCGCGGCCGACGCCGCGTCGATCGGCCGTGCGCTCGCGACGGGTTTCGCCCGCCGCGGCTGGGACGTCGCGCTGCAGCGCGGCCACGGCGCGCCGCGCGCGGCCGCCGACGCGCTCGTCGCCGAAGTCGCGGCGCTCGGCCGTCGCGCGGCCGTGCTCGACGCCGATCTGGCCCTGGAAACCGATGCGGCCGCGCTCGTCGCCGCGTGCGGCGAAGCGCTCGGCCGGCCCGCGTGCGCGGTGTTCGTCAGCGCCAGCGCCGGCGCCGACGACGCGCACACGGTGGACGGCGCGTCGCTCGCTGCTGCGCTCGCACGCAACGTGACGGCGCCGCTCGCTGTGGCGCGCGCACTCGCCGACGCGACGCCCGACGCCGCGCGCGACGACGAAACGCTGCGCGCGTGCGCGATCCACGTACTGGATCAGGCCCTGTTTCACCCGGCACCGGCGCAACTGTCGCACGCGCTGATGCAGGCCGCACTGAACCGCGCGACGTCGGCGCTCGCGCTGGCGCTCGCGCCGAAGGTGCGGGTCGCGGCGCTGGTGCGCGGCCACGCGCCGCACGCGGACGACATCGCGGCGGCCGCCTGCTATCTCGCGAGCGCGCCCGGCGTCACCGGCGCGACACTGACCGTCGACGGCGGCGAGCACCTGGTGCCGCCGGCCGCCGGCCCGAATGAATGAACCGCGCGGGCGCGGCCTGAGAGCCGCCGCCCGCGCCGCTTTGCGTGCGCGCACGCCAATTTGACTGGGACGACCATGTTTTCCGCTCTCCTGCACCCCCGCCTCGCGGATTGCCGCAGGCTCTACCTGCGCGACTACGAGGTGCACATCAACATCGGGGCCTTCGAACACGAGAAGCGCGGCGAACAACGCGTCGTCATCAACATCGACCTGTTCGTGCCGCTCGCGCTGTCCACCCCCGTCGACGACCGGCTGCACGAAGTCGTCGACTACGACCTGATGAAGCAGAGCGTCGCGCAGTGCCTGGCGCGCGGCCACATCCACCTGCAGGAAACGCTGTGCGATTCGATCGCCGCGCACCTGCTGGCGCACGACACCGTGCGCGCGGTACGCGTCCGTACCGAGAAACCGGACGCCTATCCGGACTGCGACGCCGTCGGCGTCGAAGTCTTTCGCATCAAGGACGAGGAGCGCGCATGAACGCCCCCCACATGAACGACACGGCGGCCGACGCCGCCACGCTGGACGACGCCGCCGCGTCGGCCGGCCGCCCCGCGCTCACGCGCCGCGAGCAGAAGGAAGCGTACGAGAACAACAAGCTGTTCAAGCGGATCGTGCGCCAGGTCGGCCAGGCGATCGGCGACTACAACATGATCGAGAATGGCGACAAGGTGATGGTGTGCCTGTCGGGCGGCAAGGACAGCTACGCGATGCTCGACGTGCTGCTGCGGCTGCGCGAGCGCGCGCCGATCGACTTCGACATCGTCGCGGTGAACCTCGACCAGAAGCAGCCGGGCTTCCCCGAGCACGTGCTGCCCGAATATCTGACGCAGGTCGGCGTGCCGTTCCACATCGAGAACCAGGACACCTACAGCATCGTCAAGCGGCTCGTGCCGGAAGGCAAGACGACCTGCTCGCTGTGCTCGCGGCTGCGCCGCGGGATCCTGTACCGCGTGGCCGGCGAGCTCGGCGCGACCAAGATCGCGCTCGGCCATCACCGCGACGACATCGTGCAGACGCTGCTGCTGAACATGTTCTACGGCGGCAAGCTGAAGGGGATGCCGCCGAAGCTGCAGTCGGACGACGGCAGGAACATCGTGATCCGCCCGCTCGCGTACGTGAAGGAAACCGATCTCGAGAAATACGCGGAATTGCGCGAATTCCCGATCATCCCGTGCAACCTGTGCGGCAGCCAGCCGAACCTGAAGCGCGCGGAAATGAAGGCGCTGATCCGCGACTGGGACAAGCGCTTCCCGGGCCGCGTCGACAACATGTTCAACGCGCTCGCGAAGGTCGTGCCGTCGCACCTGATGGACACGACGCTGTATCCGTTCCAGTCGCTGCGCGCGACGGGCGAGGCCGACCCGCAAGGCGACATCGCGTTCGACGAGGAACCGTGCGCGTCGGGTGACGAGTCGGCGGCGCCGGGAGCCGCCCGGCCGATCTCGATCGTCCAGTTCGACGACCTGTAAGCAGGGGCGGAACACCCGCCGGAACCGGGCGCCGGCCGCCCTTTCCGGCGCCGTCGCCCCGCCGCGACAGGCCCGGAGCGCCAGGGGCCGCATGCTAAAATGGACGGCTTCGAACTCCTCTGACAAGCTGGCGCCATGAATATCGTGATTTTGGCGGCAGGCACCGGCAAGCGCATGCGCTCCGCGCTGCCGAAAGTGCTTCACCCCCTGGCCGGCAGGCCGCTCCTCTCCCACGTCATCGACACCGCACGCACGCTGCAGCCGTCCCGGCTGGTCGTCGTCGTCGGTCACGGCGCCGAGCAGGTCCAGGCCGCCGTCGCCGCGCCCGACGTCCAGTTCGCGGTGCAGGCCGAACAGCTCGGCACCGGCCACGCGGTGCGCCAGGCGCTGCCGCTGCTCGATCCCGCGCAACCGACGCTCGTGCTGTACGGCGACGTGCCGCTCACGCGCGCGTCGACGCTGCGGCGTCTCGTCGACGCCGCGCGCGAGGGCCGCTACGGGATCCTGACCGTCACGCTCGACGACCCGACCGGCTACGGCCGGATCGTGCGCGACGCGTCCGGCTTCGTCACGCGCATCGTCGAGCAGAAGGATGCATCGCCGGAAGAGCTGAGGATCGCCGAGATCAACACCGGCATCATCGTCACGCCGACGGCCCAGCTGTCGATGTGGCTCGGCGCGCTGAAGAACGAGAACGCGCAGGGCGAGTACTACCTGACCGACGTCGTCGAACTCGCGATCGAGGCCGGCTTCGAGGTCGTCACGTCGCAGCCCGACGAGGAATGGGAAACGCTCGGCGTGAACAGCAAGGCGCAGCTCGCGGCGCTCGAGCGCATTCACCAGCGCAACGTCGCCGATGCGCTGCTCGTCGACGGCGTCACGCTCGCCGATCCGGCGCGCGTCGACGTGCGCGGCGCGCTGCGCTGCGGCCGCGACGTATCGATCGACGTGAACTGCGTGTTCGAAGGCAACGTGACGCTCGCCGACAACGTGACGATCGGCGCGAACTGCGTGATCCGCAACGCATCGATCGGCGCGGACACGCGCATCGACGCGTTCACGCACATCGACGGCGCCACGCTCGGCGCGAACACCGTGATCGGCCCGTACGCGCGGCTGCGCCCCGGCGCGCAGCTCGCTGACGAAGCCCACGTCGGCAACTTCGTCGAGGTGAAGAACGCGGTGATCGGCCACGGCTCGAAGGCGAACCATCTCACGTACATCGGCGACGCCGACATCGGCGCGCGCGTGAACATCGGCGCGGGCACGATCACCTGCAACTACGACGGCGCGAACAAGTTCCGCACCGTGATCGAGGACGACGTGTTCGTCGGCTCCGACACGCAGCTCGTCGCGCCCGTGCGCGTCGGCCGCGGCGTGACGATCGCCGCCGGCACGACGATCTGGAAGGACGTCGCCGAAGGCGTCCTCGCGTTGAACGAGAAGACGCAGACCGCGAAGAGCGGCTACGTCCGCCCGGTCAAGAAGAAGAGCTGAACCTTTTGCGGGCGCCCGCGCGGCGCCCGCGTCGACTTACAGGACTGACCATTCATGTGCGGCATTGTCGGCGCAGTTGCGCAGCGTAATATCGTTCCGGTGCTGATCGAAGGATTGCGGCGCCTCGAATACCGTGGCTACGACTCGTGCGGCGTCGCCGTGCTCGAGCCCGACGCACCGAAGCGCGCGCGCAGCGTCGCGCGCGTCGCCGATCTCGATGCGCAGGTGCGCGAGACGCACCTCGAAGGCTCGACCGGCGTCGCGCACACGCGCTGGGCTACGCACGGCGCGCCCGTCACGCACAACGCGCACCCGATCTTCTCGTCGAACGCGCTCGCGCTCGTGCACAACGGCATCATCGAGAACTTCGAGACGCTGCGCGAAACGCTGCGCGCGAAGGGCTACGAATTCGTGTCGCAGACCGACACCGAAGTGATCGCGCACCTCGTGCACAGCCTGTACCGCGGCAACCTGTTCGACGCGGTGCGCGAAGCCGTTCACCAGTTGCACGGCGCGTATGCGATCGCCGTGATCCACAAGGACCAGCCGCACACCGTCGTCGGCGCGCGCCAGGGTTCGCCGCTCGTCGTCGGTCACGGCGACGGCGAGAACTTCCTCGCGTCCGACGCGCTCGCGCTCGCGGGCAGCACCGACCGCTTCACGTTCCTCGAGGAAGGCGACGTGTGCGAGCTGTCGCTCGACGGCGTGACGGTCGTCGATCGCCACGGCGCCACCGTGCAGCGCGAGATCCGCGTGGTCAGCGCGTACGGCGGCGCGGTCGAGCTCGGGCCCTATCGCCATTTCATGCAGAAGGAAATCTTCGAGCAGCCGCGCGCGATCGGCGACACCGTGCCGCAGACGGAAGCCTTCGACGCGACGCTGTTCGGCGATGCCGCACCCGCCGCGTTCGCCGAGATCGACAGCCTGCTGATCCTCGCGTGCGGCACGAGCTACTACTCGGGCCTCACCGCGAAGTACTGGCTCGAATCGATCGCGAAGATCCCGACCCAGGTCGAGATCGCCAGCGAATACCGCTACCGCGAGTCGGTGCCGAACCCGCGCCAGCTCGTGCTCGTGATCTCGCAATCGGGCGAGACGGCCGATACGCTCGCGGCGCTCAAGCATGCGCAGTCGCTCGGCCATACGCATACGCTCGCGGTGTGCAACGTCGCGACGAGCGCGATGGTGCGCCTGACCGAGATGCAGTTCCTGACGCACGCGGGCACCGAGATCGGCGTCGCGTCGACGAAGGCGTTCACCACGCAGCTCGTCGCGCTGTTCGTGCTGGCCGCGACGCTCGGCAAGCTGCGCGGGCACGTGGACGCCGCGCAGGAAGCGCAATTCGTGAAGGAGCTGCGCCACCTGCCGGCCGCGCTGAACAGCGTGCTCGCGCTCGAGCCGCAGATCATCGCGTGGTCGGAGGAATTCGCGCGCAAGGAAAACGCACTGTTCCTCGGCCGCGGGCTGCACTACCCGATCGCGCTCGAAGGCGCGCTGAAGTTGAAGGAAATCTCGTACATCCACGCCGAAGCCTATCCGGCCGGCGAGCTGAAGCACGGGCCGCTCGCGCTCGTCACCGAAGCGATGCCGGTGGTGACGGTCGCGCCGAACGACACGCTGCTCGAGAAGCTGAAGTCGAACATGCAGGAAGTGCGCGCGCGCGGCGGCGAGCTATACGTGTTCGCGGATGCCGACACGCAGATCGTCAACGACGACGGCCTGCACGTGATCCGGATGCCGGAACACTACGGCCAGTTGTCGCCGATCCTGCACGTCGTGCCGCTGCAACTGCTCGCGTATCACACCGCGTGCGCGCGCGGCACCGACGTCGACAAGCCGCGCAACCTCGCGAAATCGGTGACAGTGGAGTAATGCCGCGCGACGGGATGGCCCCCTCGCCGGGCCGTCCCGACCGCGTGCGCGCGCAAGGCAGGCCATTCGGCCAGGTCGAAATATGTACCACGTAGTGGTATATAATCCGGTGCTGACTCGACCGGCTCGACATGCCTGCATCCGTACGACGCGTGTTCAAGACGAAGGGGTTTCACCAGGCAGCCGGGAAAGCGGGAATCGCCGATGGCGAGCTCTGCCGCGCGGTGCGGGAACTGGCCCGCGGCCAGGGCGTCGATCCCGGCGGCAATGTCTGGAAGAGGCGCCTCGGAAAGCTCGCCGCGGACGTAGGTCGACACACCGACAGCGACATCGCGACGCCGGTCGCACTGAAAGCGCTTGTGGAGATTTGCAATGGCCAAGGGTCGATTCAAGAGCGACGCAACGGAGGCGATCCACAGCGCCGCGTCGGGGCTTTATCGCGCCAACCTGCTCGACAAGAAGACGATGCGGGAATACGACGATCTCTGCATCGAAGCCGCGCCGCAATTCGATCCGGAAGCGATCGCCCGCATCCGCAAGTCGGTCAACGTCAGCCAGAGCGTGTTCGCGCTCTACCTGAACACGACGACGTCGACGATCCGCCAATGGGAACAGGGCGACAAGCGGCCGAGCGGCATCGCCGCGCGCATGCTTCAGATCGTCGAAAAACACGGGCTCGAGGTGTTCTCCTGAGCCGGCTTCCCCGACTGCCCATGCACGGCCCGGCCGCACGCGCGCCGCAACGAATGTGACGGAGAGACAATGGTAAGACTGTTTGGATGCGGATTGCTGGCGCTGACGTTCGCGTCGACGAGTTGGGCCGCCGAGCACTATGTCGAGGTCTGGAACCCGCCCGAGGCGCGGCAACCCGCGGCTCGCACGCCGGCTGCGCGCCCGGGCGCCGACGCGCGTACCGGCAAGAGCGCGGAGAAGCACGCGAGCGCCACGCCGAAAGCCGCCGCGAAACCGCACAAGCGCCGCGTCGCGCAGGCCGTGAAAGCCGGCCCGCACCGCCCGGCCGCCACCGCGACCGACACGCCGGCCGCCCCGCGCCCCGTGGCGCAACCCGCGCCGGGGCATCTCACGGTGATGCAGCCGGGCGCACCGGACGCGACGCATGCGCTCACGTTCTCCGACATCCCGCGTCAATACACGCCGGACGGCAACGTGCTGCAGGTCGGCACGCACGGCCGCTCCGCGGAGGTGACTCGATAATGGAAGCGCAGACCTACCACGGCTACCAGATCTGGGGCCACGCGATCCTGCAGCAGGACGAGATCATGCAGCCCGAGCGCTTCGCGGCGAGCGGCACGATCACGCAGAACAACCGGCTGGTCGAGGCGTCGGGCGTGCTCGGCGTATTCGACACCGAAGACGACGCGCGCGATGCAGGGCTCGAATGGGCGCGCGCGTGGATCGACAACCACAGCTGACCGAACGCAAGCGCGCATCCACGGCCGTCACCGATGAGGCCGCGCAGGTGCGGCGCGCACCGCAAATGAAGAAGGGGCGTCCGCGACGCCCCTTCTTTCATTCGAACCCCTCGACTCACGCCGCGGCGTGCGGCGGCCTCACCGTCTCCCGCGGCCGGCCGACGAGCCGTGCCAGCACGACGATCGCCACCAGCGTCGCGACGTACACGGCGATCTGGATACCCGCCGGGCGCGCGGTATAGCCGACGAGCGTATGCAGCGCCTTGCCGACGATGCTCGATTCCTTGAGCAGCCACGACGTGTCCCACACCGCATCGCCCCACGACGGCACGAGGCCCGCGGCCAGCAGGAAGCCGACGCACTGGCTTGCCATGCCCGCCGCCAGCAACACGATCAACCCGTTGGTGACGGAGAACAGGCGCTTGAGCGGAATCTGCAGCAGGCCCGCATACATCGCATAGCCGAGGCCCGCGCCGCCGAGCACGCCGAGCAGCCCGCCCGCGATCATCTGCGGCGTCTGCCCCGGGTCTCCCGCCGCGATCCCGTACAGGAACAGCACGGCCTCGGAACCCTCGCGCAGCACCGCGACCCCGACCACGATCGCGAGCCCGGTCAGCGGCCGGCGGCCGGCCGCGACCGCGCGGCCGACCTCGCCCATGTGCAGCGCCATTTCGCGGCCGTGCCGGCTCATCCAGATGCAGTGCCACGCGAGCATCAGCGTCGCGACGAACATCACGCCCGCGTTGAAGACCTCCTGCCCCATGCCGGACGCCCATTGCGAGATCACGTCGGCGAACGCCGCGATCAGGCCGGCGCCGACCACGCCGCCGACCAGCCCGCCGCCCACCCACCAGCCGCGCCGCGGCACGCCCTTCGTGGCGGCCATCACGATCGAGACCACCAGCGCGGCCTCGAGCACTTCACGAAAGACGATCAGGGCAGTGGACAGCATGTCGGTATCGGCTTACTTGACGGTCAGATGCGTCTTCGACTGCGCTTCGTGATACTCGTCGTGGAACTCGTAGGTCCCGGCCTTCAGCGGCCCGACGAGGATCTCGACCGACTTGCCGGCCGGCACGACCTTCTCCGCCTTGAAGTCGTCGCTCTCGAATTCGGCGGGCGTCGCGTCGAGGTTCTTCACGACGAATTTCACCTTCTTGCCGGCAGGAATCGTCACGCCGTCCGGCGAAAACTTGTGGTCCTTCAGCGTGAGGTTGACGACGTCGTCGGCAGCGAAGGCGGACGTGGCCGACGCGCCCAGCAGGGCCAGTGCGAAACCGATAGCGAAACGGGTCATGTGCGTAATCGTTTGAAATATGGAAGGGAATCGATACTAAGATCGATTCGCATTTTCACCCCGAAGTACCCTTACTCGCGGCATGGAGATCGTGCACCGTCGATGCGACGCGCGCGTTGCCGCGCAAGGCTTTGCCGGGTTTTTCCGGCAATGCACGGCCGTCAATCGGGAAAGATTCGGACTGACGCACGCATGCAAATGCCCATTCGTCAGACCTCAGCATTACAAATGGCTGATGCGATGCCCACCGCCGTATGCGGCGCTTGACCTTCCTACCGTGGCAAGCTTCATGCTGAACGTATTCGTCAACCACCAATCCGGAGAACACACGATGGAATTCGAAGTCCAGGACATGACCTGCGGCGGTTGCGCCAACGCGATCACGCGCGCGGTGACGGCCGCCGATCCCGCCGCGAAGCTCGACATCGATGTCGCGGCGAAGATCGTCAAGGTCGAGTCGGCGCAAGGCGCCGAACGCGTGCGGTCGATCATCGAAGCCGCCGGCTTCCATCCCGCGCTGCGCAGCGCGTAACGCGCTTGCGATCGCCGGCGCACCGCCGAACGGCGAGGCGCCGGCAGCCGGCCACACGTCAGCGCAGCCGGATCAGCGTCGACTTCAGTTCGGTGTACTTCTCGAGCGCGTGCAGCGACTTGTCGCGGCCGTTGCCCGACTGCTTGTAGCCGCCGAACGGGAAGTTCATGTCGCCGCCCTCGTCATAGCAGTTCACCCACACGGTGCCCGCGCGCAGCCGGCGCGACACGTCGTGCGCGGTCGTCAGGTTCGACGTCCATACGGCCGCGGCCAGCCCGTACTCGGTGTCGTTCGCGATCCTGACGGCCTCGTCGACGTCGTCGAACACGATCACCGACAGCACGGGCCCGAAGATTTCCTCGCGCGCGATCTTCGCATCGGGCTTCACCTCGAACACCGTCGGCTCGACGTAGAAGCCGCCCGTTTCCGCATGCACGCGTGCGCCGCCGGTAACGAGCCGGCCTTCGCCGCGCCCCGCCTCGATGTAACCGAGCACGCGCTCGAGCTGGATGCCGTCGACGATCGCGCCCATCGACACCGACGGATCGAGCGGATTGCCCGGCACGTAGGCGCGCGCGGCCGCGACGAGCTTCTCGATGAACGCATCCTTGATGTCGCGATGCACGAGCAGCCGGGAGCCCGCCGTGCACATCTCACCCATGTTGTAGAAGATCGCGCCGGCCGCCGTCTGCGCCGCGCGGTCGAGATCGGGGCAGTCGGGCAGCACGATGTTCGGCGACTTGCCGCCGAGCTCCAGCCACGCGCGCTTCAGGTTCGACTGCGCCGCGTACTGCATGATCAGCTTGCCGACCGCCGTCGAGCCCGTGAACGCGATGCAGTCGACGTCGCGATGCAGCGCGAGCAGCTTGCCCGGCTCGCCCGCGCCCGGCACGACGTTGAACACGCCGGCCGGAATGCCGGCTTCGAACGCGAGCTGCGCGACGCGGATCGCGGTCAGCGGCGATTTCTCCGACGGCTTCAGCACGACGCTGTTGCCTGCCGCGAGCGCGGGGCCGAATTTCCACGCGGCCATCAGGATCGGGAAGTTCCACGGCACGACGGCGGCCACCACGCCGACCGGCTCGCGCGTGACGAGACCGACGAGATGGTGATCGGCCGGCGCGACCTCGCCGCCGACCTTGTCGATCGCTTCTGCGAACCATTCGACGCAGTACGCGGCGCCCGGCACGTCGACCGTCGTCGTGTCGCCGATCGGCTTGCCCGCGTCGAGCGTCTCGAGCAGCGACAGTTCGTCGAGATGCGCGCGCATCAGCGCGGCCCAGCGCAGCAGCACGGCCTTGCGTTCGCGCGGGTTCAGGCCGGCCCATACCCCTGCGTCGAACGCGCGCCGTGCGGCCGCGACGGCCGCGTTCACGTCCGCTTCGCCGCAGTCGGCGACCTTCGCCAGCACGCGGCCGTCGATCGGGCTCACGCAGTCGAACGTCTTGCCACCGTGTGCGTCGCGCGACGCGCCATCGATGAATGCGCGCCCTTCGATCTCGAGCGACGCCGCCTTGCGTTGCCAGTCAGCCAAAGTCAACTTGTTCATCGGGATACCTCAATGTTGTGGCATTCGCGATGCGGCACGCCGCGCGCGTGGCACGCGGCCGGCCTGCAGCGAATGCGGTGACGCGCGGTCAGAAGGTCGCCGGCGAATTGGCCGAGACGACCTCGCAGATCAGTTCCGCGCTGGGATTGCGAAAACGATGCGGCAAACGGCTTTCGAAGTAGTAGCCGTCTCCGGGGTCGAGCAGCCACGTCACGCCGTCGACGGTCAGCTCGAGCCGGCCCGACACGACGACGCCGCCCTCGTGCCCCGCGTGCACCAGCATCTCGGGGCCCGTGTCGGCCAGCGGCTGATAGGTTTCGCGCAGGATGCACATGTTGCGGTCCTTCACGTTCGCGCCGACGAGCTGAAACGCGAGCGACTCGTTGCCGAGGTTCGGCATCTCGTCGCGACGCGACACGATCGCGCGCGATTCGACGAGCTCGAACGTGAAGAACTCGGCGAGACTCATCGGAATGCATTCGAGCAGTTTCTTCAGCGAGCCGACCGACGGGCTCACGCGCCCCTGTTCGATCAGCGAGATCGTGCCGTTGGTGACGCCGGCGCGTTTCGCGAGTTCGCGCTGCGACAGGCCATGCTTGTTGCGCACGAAACGCAGGCGCTCGGCGACTTCGGTGGACATCGATTCGGTTTCGGACACGATAAGTGCGATGACAAAGTGAAACGACGCATTGGACAGCCGTTGAATATTCTAATCACTTTATGACGCACATCAGCGGGGAAAACCCTGAAAGGCGTTCGAAATAATGGACGGCGCGCCGACTATTCCCTTTACGAATCTTTTATTCATACTGCTCGGGAAAGCCCTGATGCAGGACCATTAAAAAACATTTGACGCCGTTATTGGCTCGTATATGCTGGCTCTCAGGTCAGCGTCAAAGCGGCATCGCAATGCAGCAATCGATGCCCGTCAATGTTGAATGACGCAGGGCCGGCGCCTCGATTATTTTAAACGCCCCGCGCGTCGAAACGATCAGGTGTTCAATACTTTCAACAAACCAGTCGAGTGTAATCGTGAGAGTCCGTGGCCCTCTGGTGAGGTGGGATCGAGGCGATGTGCGAAGTTTGCGCAGCGCCGGTCCCGCTTCCGACGGCAGTTGCGGCTGGCATAGTCCTCGCCTGCTTCACCTGTCGATCTACACCATCCTGTCCCGTCGTTCCGTTCGGCGCCACAACGCCGTTTCCGCACGCGCATTCGTCGCCGTCGATACCGACGAAGTGGCGTCGCTGCTGCCGTAGCGCCTCTCCTTTCTTTACGCCGTTCGTTTCGTCCGCCGATTCGCCAACCGCATCGTCCATGCGGTGACGGAACGCGTGCGCGCATGCGTTGCCGCGTCGCGCATCGCGATGAACCGAACGACGGCCTGACCGTCGCGCGCAGCGCGGATCACCACGCCATCCCGTTGCGCCCATTCACCAGCGGCCGTGCGCCTCGCGCCCGGCTGCGGGGTCGTGTCGCGCCCGCGTTTTGCCGCATTCGGCTCGAGGCACGTCACGTCCCTACGGATTACTGATTGACGTCATGGAAAGGAAACCTCTCGTCGGCATCACCGCCGACCTCACCCAGATCGGCGCCCACGCGTCGCATACGGTCGGCGACAAGTACGTCGCCGCGATCGTCGACGGCGCGCAGGCGCTCGCGATGGTGCTGCCGGCCCTCGGCGAGCGCCAGTCGACCGACGACGTGCTCGACGCGGTCGACGGGCTGCTGTTTACCGGCAGCTACTCGAACGTCGAGCCGCATCTGTATGGCGGCGAACCGAGTGCGCCGGGCACGAAGCACGACCCGGCGCGCGACGCGACGACGCTGCCGCTGCTGCGTGCGGCCATCGTCGCGGGCGTGCCCGTGCTCGCCGTATGCCGCGGCTTCCAGGAGCTGAACGTCGTCTTCGGCGGCACGCTGCACCAGCACGTGCACGACGTGCCCGGCCTCGCCGATCACCGCGAGGACGACGACGCGCCGCTGGACACGCAATACGGCCCGGCGCACGTCGTGCGCCTGACGCCCGGCGGCAAGCTGCATGCGCTCGCCGGCGGCCGCGACGAAGTGCACGTGAACTCGCTGCACAAGCAGGGCATCGCGCGGCTCGGCGCGGGCCTCGCGATCGAGGCCGTCGCGCCGGACGGCCTGATCGAGGCCGTGAGCGTCGCCGACGCGCCGGCATTCGCGCTCGCCGTGCAGTGGCATCCGGAATGGCGGCACGCGCAGAACCCGCTGTCGAGCGCGATCTTCCGCGCGTTCGGCGACGCCTGCCGCGCCCGCCGCGCCGCCCGCACGCGGGCCACGGCCGCCGCCGCGCTCGCCTGAGCGCGCCCACCAGACAACGAGAACAGACATGCAAGACATCGAAGGCTTTCTGAAGCAGCACCGGATCACCGAGATCGAAGCGATCATTCCCGACATGGCCGGCATCGCGCGCGGCAAGATCACGCCGCGCAACAAGTTCACGTCCGGCGAATCGATGCGCCTGCCGCAGGCCGTGATGGTGCAGACCGTCACCGGCGACTATCCGGAAGACGGATCGCTCACCGGCGTGACCGACCCCGACATGGTGTGCGTGCCCGACACGTCGACGATCCGCCTGATCCCGTGGGCCGTCGACCCGACCGCGCAGGTGATCCACGACTGCGTGCATTTCGACGGCTCGCCGGTCGAGATCTCGCCGCGCTACGTGCTGCGCCGCGTGCTCGACCTGTACAAGGCGAAGGGCTGGAAGCCCGTCGTCGCACCCGAGCTGGAGTTCTACCTGGTCGACATGAACAAGGACCCCGACCTGCCGCTGCGCCCGCCGGTCGGCCGCACGGGACGCCCGGAAACGGGCCGCCAGTCGTATTCGATCGAGGCCGTCAACGAGTTCGACCCGCTGTTCGAGGACATCTACGAGTACTGCGAAGCACAGAACCTCGACATCGACACGCTGATCCACGAAGTCGGCGCCGCGCAGATGGAGATCAACTTCATGCACGGCGACGCGCTGTCGCTCGCCGACCAGGTGTTCCTGTTCAAGCGCACGGTGCGCGAGGCCGCGCTGCGTCACAACATGTACGCGACGTTCATGGCCAAGCCGATGGAGGATGAACCGGGCTCGGCGATGCACGTGCACCAGAGCATCGTCGACGAGGAAACGGGCCAGAACCTGTTCACGTCGCAGGAGACGGGCGGCGCGACGTCGATGTTCTACAACTACCTCGCGGGGCTGCAGAAGTACACGCCGGCGCTGATGCCGATCTTCGCGCCGTACATCAACTCGTACCGCCGCCTGTCGCGCTTCATGGCCGCGCCGATCAACGTGCAGTGGGGCTACGACAACCGCACGGTGGGGTTCCGCATTCCGCATTCGGGCCCGGCCGCGCGCCGCATCGAAAACCGCATCCCGGGCGTGGACTGCAACCCGTACCTCGCGCTCGCCGCGACGCTCGCGGCCGGCTACCTCGGCATGACGCAGCGCCTGGAGCCGACCGAGCCGCTGGTGAGCGACGGCTACAGCCTGCCGTACCAGTTGCCGCGCAACCTCGAGGAAGGGCTGACGCTGATGGCCGCGTGCGAGCCGCTCGGCGAAATCCTCGGGCCCAAGTTCCTGAAGGCGTATTTCGCGCTGAAGGAAACCGAATACGAAGCGTTCTTCCGCGTGATCAGCTCGTGGGAACGCCGCCATCTGCTGCTGCACGTGTAAGCGTGCCAACCGCATACGGAATCACGGAGGAAACATGACTTACCGCAACGAATCTGCCTGGATCCAGCCGGCCGCGCCGAGCGCCACGGCCGCCGCGCCGCGCGCGACGCAGGCGCGCTCGACCGCCGAATATCGCGCGCTCGACGCCGCGCACCACATCCACCCGTTCTCGGACATGGGCGCGCTCAACCGCGCCGGCAGCCGCGTGATCGTGAAGGCCGACGGCGTCTACCTGTGGGATTCGGACGGCAACAAGATCATCGACGGGAT